>NZ_RJKN01000004.1:0-300000 GCF_003751265.1 Pseudokineococcus lusitanus | reverse complement strand
GCATCGAACGACGCAGCCTGGGGGAGAGCCCTCCGCTCGCTGAGGTCGTCCGCGAGGAGTGCCACATGTTCGAGAGGTTCACCGACCGAGCTCGTCGAGTCGTCGTCCTGGCCCAAGAAGAGGCCCGGATGCTCAACCACAACTACATCGGCACCGAGCACATCCTCCTCGGGCTCATCCACGAGGGCGAGGGTGTCGCCGCCAAGGCGCTCGAGTCGCTGGGCATCTCGCTGGACTCGGTGCGCGAGCAGGTGCAGGAGATCATCGGCCAGGGCCAGCAGGCCCCGTCCGGGCACATCCCCTTCACCCCCCGCGCCAAGAAGGTCCTCGAGCTGAGCCTGCGCGAGGCGCTGCAGCTGGGCCACAACTACATCGGCACCGAGCACATCCTGCTCGGGCTCATCCGCGAGGGCGAGGGCGTCGCCGCCCAGGTCCTCGTGAAGCTGGGCGCCGACCTCAACCGCGTCCGCCAGCAGGTGCTGCAGCTGCTGTCCGGCTACCAGGGCAAGGAGCCGGCCGCGGCCGGCGGCCCCGCGGAGGGCACGCCCGCCGGCTCGCTCGTCCTCGACCAGTTCGGCCGCAACCTCACGCAGGCCGCGCGCGAGGGCAAGCTCGACCCGGTCATCGGGCGCGCCAAGGAGATCGAGCGCGTCATGCAGGTGCTCTCGCGCCGCACGAAGAACAACCCCGTGCTGATCGGCGAGCCCGGCGTCGGCAAGACGGCCGTCGTGGAGGGCCTCGCGCAGGCCGTCCACAAGGGCGAGGTCCCGGAGACGCTGAAGGACAAGCAGCTCTACACCCTCGACCTCGGCGCGCTCGTCGCCGGCAGCCGCTACCGCGGTGACTTCGAGGAGCGCCTCAAGAAGGTGCTCAAGGAGATCCGCACCCGCGGCGACATCGTCCTGTTCATCGACGAGATCCACACGCTCGTCGGGGCGGGCGCGGCCGAGGGCGCCATCGACGCCGCCAGCATCCTCAAGCCGATGCTGGCCCGCGGCGAGCTGCAGACCATCGGCGCCACGACGCTCGACGAGTACCGCAAGCACATCGAGAAGGACTCGGCGCTCGAGCGCCGCTTCCAGCCGATCCAGGTGGCCGAGCCCACGCTCGCCCAGGCCATCGAGATCCTCAAGGGCCTGCGGGACCGCTACGAGGCGCACCACCGCGTCTCGATCACGGACGGCGCCCTCGTCGCGGCGGCGAACCTCGCCGACCGGTACGTCAACGACCGCTTCCTGCCGGACAAGGCGATCGACCTCATCGACGAGGCGGGCGCGCGGCTGCGCATCCGCCGGATGACGGCGCCGCCGGACCTGCGCGACTTCGACGAGAAGATCGCCGGCGTCCGCCGCGAGAAGGAGTCCGCGATCGACGCGCAGGACTTCGAGAAGGCCGCCTCGCTGCGCGACGACGAGAAGAAGCTGCTCGCCGCCCGCGGCGAGCGGGAGAAGCAGTGGAAGGCCGGTGACATGGACGTCGTCGCCGAGGTGGACGAGGAGCTCGTCGCCGAGGTGCTGGCCATCGCCACGGGCATCCCGATCGTCAAGCTCACCGAGGAGGAGTCCAGCCGTCTCCTCCACATGGAGGACGAGCTCCACAAGCGGGTCATCGGCCAGGAGGACGCCATCAAGGCGCTCTCCCAGGCGATCCGGCGCACCCGCGCCGGCCTCAAGGACCCGAAGCGCCCGGGCGGCTCGTTCATCTTCGCCGGCCCCACCGGCGTCGGGAAGACCGAGCTCGCCAAGGCCCTCGCGGAGTTCCTCTTCGGCGACGAGGACGCGCTCATCCAGCTCGACATGAGCGAGTTCTCCGAGAAGCACACCGTCTCGCGGCTGTTCGGCTCGCCCCCCGGGTACGTCGGCTACGAGGAGGGCGGCCAGCTCACCGAGAAGGTCCGCCGTCGTCCGTTCTCGGTCGTCCTCTTCGACGAGGTGGAGAAGGCCCACGCCGACATCTTCAACTCGCTGCTGCAAATCCTCGAGGACGGCCGGCTCACCGACAGCCAGGGCCGCACGGTGGACTTCAAGAACACCGTGATCATCATGACGACGAACCTCGGCACGCGGGACATCGCCAAGGGCCTGCAGATGGGCTTCCAGGCCGGCGGCGACCTGTCGACCGACTACGACCGGATGAAGCGCAAGGTCGCGGACGAGCTCAAGCAGCACTTCCGCCCCGAGTTCCTCAACCGCGTCGACGACACGGTGGTCTTCCCCCAGCTCACGCAGGAGGAGATCGTCCAGATCGTCGACCTCATGCTGGCCAAGCTCGACAGCCGGCTCCGGGACCAGGACATGGCCCTCGAGCTCACGCCGGCGGCCAAGGCCCTGCTCGCGGTCCGCGGGTACGACCCCGTGCTGGGGGCCCGGCCGCTGCGTCGGACGATCCAGCGGGACATCGAGGACGTGCTGTCGGAGAAGATCCTCTACGGCGAGATCGCCGCGGGGCAGATCATCCTCTGCGACGTCACGGGCGAGGGCCCGGCGGCGGAGCTGACGTTCACGGGCACGCCCAAGGGCGACGTCCCCGACGCGCCGATGATCGAGGCGGCCAGCACCGACTGACCGCCCGCACGACGACGAAGGCCCCTCCCGCACCGCGGGAGGGGCCTTCGTGCGTCCGGTGCCCCGACGCGAGACCGGCCGGGGGGGACGTCAGCGGGGGCGCATGTCCTCGAGGTGCCGGATCTCGGCGGCCTGGACGGCGGCGACGTCGTCGGCCATCTCCTGCACGCGCACGTCGACCCCGCCGACCTGGTGCTCGTCGACCATCGACAGGGCGCCGGTGTGGTGGCGCACCATGAGGTCGACGTAGAGGGCGTCGAACTCCTCGCCCTCCGCGGCCGCGAGCTGCTGGACCTCCGCCGCCGTCGCCATGCCGTGCATCCCGCCGTCCGCGGAGCCGCCGTGCGCCCCGTGGCCGTCGTGGCCCGAGCCCTCTGCGGTGACCTCGCCGCGTCCGCTGAGCCACGACTGCTCCGGCGGCACGTCGAGACCGCGCTCCTCCAGCCACGCCACCATGACGTCGACCTCGGGCTCCTGGCCGAGCCCGATGCGCTCGGCGATGGCGGCCACGTCCGGGTCGCCCGCCCGGTCCGCGGCGAGGGCGCTCATCTCCACCGCCTGGCGGTGGTGGGTGACCATCTGCTGGAAGAAGGCCGCGTCGGCGTCCGTCCACGGCTCCGGGCCGGTGGGCGCGGTGACGTCCTCCGGGGCCACCGTCTCCACCGGGTCGCCGGGGCCGCCCGGCACGAGGAGCGGGACGGTGGCCGACGCGGACGGCGGGGCGTACGCCGTGGTGGGCTCCGCGTCGTCGGCGGTGCAGCCCGACGCGACGAGCGCCAGGGCGGCGAGGGGGGCCAGGGCGGCGACGGCCCTCCGGCCGGGACGACGGCGGGCGGTGCGGACGGCGGGCGGGGTCATCGGGGTCCTCCTGGTCGCCGGCGGGACGGCGACGTCGGGCGCTCGCAACGGGTCGTGCACGAAGTGTCGCCGATGCTCCCACGTGTCCGGGTTTCGATGGCATGCTCGGCGACTTCCTGGGGAACGCACAGGAAACCCACGGAGTCGCCGCCGCCTCACGTCCGGCGGCGACCGGTCGCACGGCCCTGGCGGGTCGGGGAGGACGGCAGGACGAGATGACACGACCTACGGCAGGACGGCGGCCCGCACGCCGAGGGGCGCGCGCAGCGGGGGTCCTGCTCACCGCCGTCGCGGCGACGGGGCTCGTCGCGGGCTCGGCGCTGACGGCGACCGCGAGCGCACGCCCGGCACCCTCCGTCCCGGCGGGGACCGCCCCGACCGGGGTGGGGGAGACCGCGTCGAGCGCCAACATGCGGCTCGTCGACAACACGCCCAAGTCGGGGGCCTTCGCCGACGCGGGCGCCTACAACAGCGACCTCGCCTTCACCGAGGACGGCTACGCCTACGCGGGCAACTACAACGGCTTCTCGGTCTACGACCTCGACAAGCCGCAGAAGCCCGAGCTCGTGGCCCAGGTCACCTGCAACGGCCCGCAGAACGACGTCACGGTGTACGACGACATCCTGGTGCTGTCGACGGACTCGCGGCGCACGGACGACACGTGCACGTCGGCGGCCTCCTCGGACCTCACCAACTACTGGGAGGGCGTCAAGGTCTTCGACATCAGCGACCGGGAGAACCCCGAGTACGTCGCCTCCGTCGAGACCGCCTGCGGCTCGCACACGCACACCAACGTGCCCGACCCGGAGAACGGCTCGCTGCTCGTCTACGTGAGCAGCTACTCGCCGAACGCGCAGCTGGCGAAGTGCCAGCCCCCGCACGACCAGATCTCCGTGGTCGACATCCCGCTCGACGCGCCGGCCGACGCCTCGCTGCTGTCGGAGGAGGTCCTCTTCCCGGACGGCGGCTACCCGGGCGGGGTCTTCCCGGGCACCCCGCCGGCCAACCGCAGCGCCACGTCCGGCTGCCACGACATCACGGTCTTCCCCGAGCTCGACCTCGCGGCCGGCGCGTGCATGGGCGACGGCGTCCTCATGGACATCAGCGACCCGCGCAAGCCGGTCGTCACCGACTCCGTCCAGGACGTCAACTTCGCGTTCTGGCACTCGGCCACCTTCAACAACGACGGCACGAAGGTGATCTTCACCGACGAGCTCGGCGGCGGCGGCGCGGCCACCTGCACCGCGGCCATCGGCCCGACGCGCGGCGCCAACGGCATCTACGACGTCGTCGACGGCGAGCTGCAGTTCGCCAGCTACTACAAGATCCCGCGCCACAACGCGGCGACCGAGAACTGCGTCGCGCACAACGGCTCGCTCATCCCCGTCCCGGGCCGCGACGTCATGGTCCAGGCCTGGTACCAGGGCGGTGTGTCGGTCTTCGACTTCACCGACTCGGCCAACCCGCGCGAGATCGCCTGGTTCGACCGCGGCCCGCTCTCGACCTCCCAGCTCGTGCTGGGCGGCTCGTGGTCCGCGTACTGGCACGACGGCTACGTCTACTCCAACGACATCCAGCAGGGCTTCGACGTCTTCTCCCTCCGGGGGACGGCGTTCACCGAGGCGCGCAAGGTGGAGCTGGGCGAGCACAACCCGCAGACGCAGCAGACCTACCCGGTCCGCCGCGGCTGATGAGCACCCCGCCGGCCGCACGCCGGTGACCACGACCGCCCGGGCCCACGTCGGCCCGGGCGGTCGTGCGTCCGGGCCCGACCCCGGCCGGTGCGCTGGCTAGGGTCGGCCGGTGCCCCGCCCCGAGGTCGTCGTGCGCTCCGCCCGGACCCCCGACGTCCGTGCCGTCCGCGCCCTCACCGCCCCGCTCGCCGACGAGCGAGTGCTCGTGGCCAAGGAGGCCGTCGCCTACTACGAGGGCCTGCAGGAGATGGTCGTCGCCGAGGTCGACGGCCAGGTCGTCGGCTGCGGTGCTCTGCACGTGTTCTGGGAGGACCTCGCCGAGGTGCGCACCCTGGCGGTGTCGGCCGACGCCCGGGGGCTCGGCGTCGGCTCGGCCGTCCTCACCGAGCTGCTGCGCCGCGCCCGCGAGGTCGGCGTCCGGCGCGTCTTCTGCCTCACCTTCGAGACGCGGTTCTTCGGCGCCCACGGCTTCCTCGAGATCGAGGGCACGCCCGTCGCCCCCGAGGTCTTCGCCGAGCTGCTGCGCTCCCACGACGACGGCGTCGCGGAGTTCCTCGACCTCGCCCGGGTGAAGCCCAACACCCTCGGTAACAGCCGGATGATCCTGCACCTCTGAGCCGGCCGGGGCGGCGGTCAGCCGGGCAGCGCCCAGCGGTCGTCGTCGCGCTCGACGAGCCCGTCCGCGAGGAGCGAGGCGAGGCAGCGCTCGCGCTGCGCCCGGCGGGCGTCGTCGGGCGCCGGGACGGCGACCTCGAGGTCCGCGGTGGCGACGGGCGCCGTCGCCTCCCGCAGGACGGCGAGCAGCCGCCCCCGTACCTGCCGGTCGGTGCCCTCCCAGGCCTGGCCGCGCCGCGGGGGACCCTCGGCGGGCGGCGCGCCGGCCGCCTGCCAGGCGCACCGGTCCGCGACCGGGCACGCCCCGCACCGCGGCGCGCGCGCCGTGCAGACGAGGGCCCCGAGCTCCATGACGGCGACGGCCCAGCCGGCCGCCGCCCGCGGCGTCGCGGGCAGCAGCGCGACGGCGAGCGCCGTCTCCGCGGCGGTGAGCGCGGGCGCGGGCTGCGCCGCCCCGGTGACCAGGCGGGCGTGGACCCGGCGGACGTTCGTGTCGACGACGGCGTGCCGCTGCCCGTGCGCGAAGGAGGCGACGGCAGCGGCGGTGTAGGCGCCGACGCCCGGCAGCGCCCGCAGGGCGTCGGCGTCCTCGGGCACGACGCCGTCGTGCCGCTCGACGAGCGCGACGGCGGCCGCGTGCAGCCGCAGCGCCCGGCGCGGGTAGCCGAGGCGCCCCCAGGCGCGGACCGCCTCGCCGGCCGGCACGGCGGTGAGGGCGGCCGGCGTCGGCCAGCGCGCCATCCACTCCCGCCACACGGGCTCCACCCGGACGACGGGCGTCTGCTGCAGCATCACCTCGCTGACGAGGACGCCCCACGCCGAGGCGCGGGCCTCCTCGGCCGTCCGCGGCGCGGACGGGGCGTCGTCGAGCACGCTCGCCCCCGGGCGGCGCCACGGCAGGTCACGGGCGTGCTCGGCGTACCACCGCAGGACGGCGGCGTGGAGCCCGTCGAGGTCGTCGGGCAGGGCCGGGCCCGGGCGGTCGGCGGGGCGCGGCGCGCCCGCGGCGGTGACGGCGCTCAGACGTAGCGCTCGAGGATGCTCGACTCGGCGAGCCGGCTGAGGCCCTCGCGGACGGCACGGGCGCGCTGGTCGCCGACGCCCTCGACGGCGAGCAGGTCGTCGATGCCGGCGGCCAGGAGCTGCTGCAGCCCGTCGAAGTGGACGACGAGGCGCTCGACGATGGCGCCCGGCAGGCGGGGCACCTTGCTGAGGAGGCGGAACCCGCGCGGGCTGAGGGCCGTGTCGAGCGTCTCGCCGCCGCTCGTCAGCGACAGGGCGCGGGCCACGTGCATGAGGTCGACGAGCTCGGTCGACTCCAGCTGCGCGAGCCCGGCGAGGACGTCCGCCACGTCCTCGCCCACGCGGTCGGGGTCGGTGTAGTCCCGCAGCACGAGCTCTTGATCGGGGCCGATCCCGCCGATGAGCTCCTCGAGCTGCAGGGACAGCAGGCGGCCGTCGGAGCCGAGCTCGACGACGTAGCCGGCGATCTCGTCGGAGATGCGCCGCACCATCTCTTGGCGCTGGACGACCGCGGCGACGTCGCGGACGGTGACGAGGTCCTCGATCTCGAGGGCCGACAGCGTGCCGGTGACCTCGTCGAGGCGGGACTTGTAGCGCTCGAGCGTCGCGAGCGCCTGCTCGGCGCGGCCCAGGATGGCGGCGGAGCCCTCGAGGACGAAGCGGCGGTCGGCCACGTAGAGCGCGACGATCCGCATCGACGCGCTCACCGAGATGACCGGCATGCCGGTCTGCTTGGCGGTGCGCTCGGCCGTGCGGTGGCGGGTGCCGGACTCGGACGTCTCGATGGCCGGGTCGGGGACGAGCTGGACGGCCGCGCGGAGGATCTTGTTCGCGGCGGCGTCGAGGACGATGGCGCCGTCCATCTTGGCCAGCTCGCGGAGCCGGGTGGCCGAGAAGTCGACGTCCAGCGTGAAGCCGCCGCTGCAGAGCTGCTCGACGACCCGGTCGTGGCCGAGGACGACGAGCGCGCCGGTCCGGCCGCGCAGGATCCGCTCGAGGCCGTCCCGCAGCTCCGTGCCCGGGGCGACGGCGGCCAGGGTGGCGAGCAGCTGCTCCTCGGGCGAGCGCTCGACGGCCATCGTCCCCCTCGTCCCGGCTGGTGCGTCGTGGCCCGTCCCGGCGGTGCGCCGGGCGGGCGGGGCGGTCGGTCGTGGGCCGTGGGGCGGTCGTCGCCGCCCGCTCGGCCCGGGAGGAGGGTACCGGCGCGCCCGCGCCCGCCGACCGCGCCGACCGCGTCGTCGCCGAGCCGTGACCCGCCGGGCCGGGTGCCCCGGGCGTCAGGAGCGGCCGGGCTGCTCCTCGCGGGAGGGGAAGAGCCGGGCGACGCACGAGCGCAGGTCGTCCACCTCGAGCACCTGCATCGCCCCCCACGGCGGCGTGGTGCCCGGGCGGCCGCCGTCGGGGCCGTGCGCGGCGAGGGTCCCGCGGGGGACCAGCGCCCGGCGCATGCCCAGCCGCGCCGCCTCCGCGAGGCGCCGGTCGACGCCGGGCACGGGGCGGACGTCGCCGGACAGGCCGAGCTCGCCGACGGCCACGGTGCCGACCGGCAGGGCCTGGTCGGCGCACGCCCCGGCGAGGGCCACGGCGACGGCGAGGTCCACGCCCGGCTCGGTGGTGCGGACGCCGCCGACGGTGGACGTGAAGACGTCGCCGGGGGTGCGGAGGAGGCCGACGCGGGCCTGGAGGACGGCGACGACCATGCCGACCCGGCCGACGTCGAGACCCGTGGCGCGGGTGCGGGTCTGGCCGCCGGAGGCCGGGGCGACGAGCGCCTGCACCTCGACGACGAGCGGGCGGCGGCCCTCGAGGGCGACGGTGGCGCAGGTGCCGGGGACGGGCGCCGTGGCGCGGGAGAGGAAGAGCTCGCTGGGGTCGACGAGCCCGGTGATGCCGGACTCCGACAGGTCGAAGCAGCCGACCTCGTCGGTGGGCCCGTAGCGGTTCTTCACGGCGCGGACCATGCGCAGGCGCGAGTGCCGGTCGCCCTCGAAGGTGCAGACGACGTCGACGAGGTGCTCGAGGACGCGGGGACCGGCCACCGAGCCGTCCTTGGTGACGTGCCCGACGAGCAGCGTGGCCATGCCCCGCTCCTTGGCCGTCTCGATGACCGTGGCGGCCACCTCGCGGACCTGCGTGACGCCGCCCGCGGCGCCGTCGACCGCCGCGGAGGCGACGGTCTGCACCGAGTCGAGGACGAGGAGGTCGGGCGAGACGGCCTCCACGTGGGCGAGGACGGCGGCCAGGTCGTTCTCCGCGGCGAGGAACAGCCGCGGCCGCAGGGCGCCGATGCGCTCGGCGCGCAGCCGGACCTGCGCCGCCGTCTCCTCGCCCGTGACGTAGAGGACGGTGCGGCCCGTCGTCGCCGTCCGCGCGGCCACGTCGAGGAGCAGCGTCGACTTGCCGACGCCCGGCTCGCCGGCGACGAGGACGACGGCGCCCGGCACGACGCCGCCGCCGAGCACCCGGTCGAGCTCGTCGACGCCCGTGGGCCGCGCCGACGCCTCGGAGGCCTCGACCTCGGCGATGGGCCGGGCCGGGCGGCGGACGGTGCGCGCGGCGGCGGTGCGGGGCCCGCTGCCGGCGGCCACCTCCTCGACGGCGCCCCACGCCTGGCACTCGCCGCAGCGGCCGACCCACTTCGTCGTCGTCCAGCCGCACTCGCCGCAGCGGTAGGCGGGCCGGGCGGTGCGGGCGGTGCTGGGGGCGGCCATGGGGTCGACGGTAGGTGGCGCCCCCGACAACGGGCCGGGGTCGTCCCCGCCCCCGCGGGGGAGGCCGGGGCGGGGGACCCGGCTAGCGTCGGGCCTCATGCGCCTGGGGGTCCTCGACGTGGGGTCGAACACCGTCCACCTGCTCGTCGTCGACGCCCATCCCGGCGCCTCGCCGGTCCCGACGGCGTCCCACAAGCGGGTGCTGCGCCTGGCCGAGCGCCTCGACGAGGAGGGCTCGGTCCACGCCGAGGGGGTCGCGGACCTCCTCGACGTCGTCCGCTCGGCCCGGGAGGTCGCGACGTCCGAGGGCGTCGAGGAGCTCATGGGCTTCGCCACGAGCGCCCTGCGCGAGGCGCCCAACGGCGCCGGGGTCCTCGAGGACGTCCGCCGCGAGACCGGTGTCCGCCTCGAGGTGCTGAGCGGCGGCGCCGAGGCACGCCTGACCTTCTTCGCCGTCCGCCGCTGGTTCGGCTGGTCGGCCGGCCGGATGCTCGTCCTCGACATCGGGGGCGGCTCGCTCGAGCTCGCCATGGGCGCCGACGAGGACGCCGAGGTCGCCCTCAGCGTGCCGCTCGGCGCGGGCCGCACCACGCGCTCGCACCTGGCGGGCGGCGTCACCCGGCCCCGCGACGTCGCCGGGCTGCGCGAGCACGCGCGCGAGGTGCTCGAGGCGCAGGCCGGGCGGCTGCGCGACCAGGGCGCGCCCGACCTCGTCGTCGGCTCGAGCAAGACCTTCCGCACGCTGGGCCGGCTCACCGGCGCCGCGCCCGCGCGGGAGGGCATGCACGTGCCGCGCTCGCTCGAGCGCGCGGCGCTGGAGGAGCTCGTGCCGCGGCTCGCGTCGCTCGGCCCGGCCGGCCGCCGTCGGCTCGCCGGCGTCTCGGACGCGCGCGCGGGGCAGGTCGTGGCGGGCGCCGTCGTCGCGCTCGAGGCGATGCGCGTCCTCGACGTCGAGCGGATGGCGCTGTCCCCGTGGGCCCTCCGCGAGGGGGTCATCCTCCGGCGGCTCGACGCCCTGGCCCCGCTGCTCGGCCGCTGAGCCCCGGCGGCGCGCCCGCCGACGGGCGCCGCCCCGCCCGCCACCTAGGGTGAGCGGCGTGTCCGAGCCCGCGACCGACGCCGCCCGCGTGCCCGCCGTCACCCTCTCGACGAGCTCGGTCTACCCCGGCTCCTGCGCCGACGCCTTCGAGGCGGCGGCCCGGCTGGGCTACGACGGCGTCGAGGTCATGGTGTGGACGGACCCGGTCAGCCGGGACCCGGTGGCGCTGCGCCGGCTCGCCTCCCACTACGGCGTCCCCGTGCGGAGCATCCACGCCCCGACGCTCCTGCTCACCCAGCGCGTCTGGGGCCGCGACCCGTGGGAGAAGCTGACCCGCTCGGTCGAGCTGGCGCAGGAGCTCGACGCCGGGACGGTCGTCGCCCACCCCCCCTTCCGCTGGCAGCGCGACTACGCGGCCGGCTTCGTCGAGGGCGTCCGCGAGATCGCCGCCACCTCGGGCACCACGCTCGCCGTCGAGAACATGTTCCCCTGGCGCGCCGGCGGGTCGGAGATCCTCGCCTACGCCCCGGGCTGGGACGTCGTCGGCGAGGACTACGACCAGGTGACCCTCGACGTCTCCCACGCCTCGACGTCGGGGCGCGACTCCCGCGAGCTGGCCCGCCGCCTGGCCGGCCGCCTGCGCCACGTGCACCTCACCGACGGCACCGGCTCCGCCAAGGACGAGCACCTCGTCCCGGGCCGCGGCACCCAGCCCGTGCAGGGGCTGCTCGAGGACCTCGCCGCGGGCGGCTTCGCGGGCGACGTCGTCGTCGAGATCAACACTCGCCGCTCCCGCGCCCCCGGCGAGCGCGAGCGGGACCTGCGCGAGTCGCTCGAGTTCACCCGCCGCCACCTCGGCCAGGCCTGACGCCCCGCCCCGGTCGGACCGGGGAGCGCGGTGGCCGGGCGGACGGCGTCCGGGGAGCGTGCGGTCCGGCCGGGAGCCCTCCTGCCGGTACGGGCGTTCCCCGGTCGGGCCGGTGCCGGTGCGGAGGTCCCCGATCGGGCCGGTGCGGGTGCTGGTGCTCCCGGGTCGGCACTCCGCCGTGGGGAGCGTCCCCGGTCGACGTCGAGCCGTGCCGGACGGCGTCCGACGCGCGCCCTAGGGTCCGGCGCATGACCGAGCCCGACGGTGCCGCCGCGTCCGCCCGCCCCTCCGTCGCCGTGCTGGGCGCCGGGACGATGGGGGAGGCCGTGCTCGCCGGCGTCCTGCGCGGCGGGTGGGCGGCGGAGGACGTCGTCGCCGTCGTCCGGCGGCCCGAGCGGGCGGCCGAGCTCGAGGAGCGGCACGGCGTCCGCTGCGTGCCGCTGGCCGAGGGGGCGGCGCGGGACGTCCTCGTCGTCGCGGTGAAGCCGCAGCAGCTCGACGCGCTGCTCGCCGACGCCGCGGCGCACGTGCGGCCCGGCTCCCTCGTCGTGTCCGTCGCCGCCGGCGTGACGACGGCGCGCCTGGCCGCGGCCCTGCCGGACGGCGTCGCCGTCGTGCGCGCCATGCCCAACACCCCCGCCCTCGTGGGGGAGGGCGTCACGGCGCTGTCGCCCGCGCCCGGCACGGACCCGGCGCGGGTCGACCTGGCCCGGCGGCTGCTCGCGGGGGCGGGCGACGTCGTCGACGTCCCCGAGGCGTCCCAGGACGCGGCCACCGCCGTCTCGGGGAGCGGTCCCGCCTACGTCCTCCTCGTGCTCGAGGCGCTCGTCGAGGCCGGCGTGCACGCGGGCCTGCCCCGGGCGACGGCGAGCCGTCTCGCCACCGGCACCCTCGCCGGCACCGCGGCGCTCGTGCAGCGCACCGGCGAGCACCCGTCCCTCCTGCGGGAGAAGGTGACGTCGCCGGGCGGGACGACGGCCGCCGGGCTCCGCAAGCTCGACGACGCGGGCGTCCGCGCCGCCGTCCTCGCCGCCGTCGAGGCGGCCCGCGACCGCTCCCGGGCGCTCGGGGGCTGAGCGCCCCCGCGGCTCAGCCGAGCTCGTCGCGGCGGGCCTCGAGCCGCTCGCGCTCGGCGCGCAGCCGCTCCCGCTCGCTGCCCGCGAGCCGGCCCACCTTGAGCTCAAGGACCGCGCGGGCCTGCGCGTCGTCGAGGCCCCACGCCGTGCTCAGCGCGGCGGCGGCGGCGTGCACGTCGTCCGCGTCGCCGACGACCTGCGCCAGCTCGGCCCGCCGCGCGACCGCCGTCTCCAGCGCGGCCAGCACGTGCAGCCGCATGGCGACGTAGCCGCGCTCGCGCCCGTCCGCCGCGTCGCCGCTCACGGCCGCCCCGCGAACTTCTCGATGAGGCTCGTGCGCCCCGAGACGATGAGGACGTCGCGCTCGCGCACGCGCGTGTCGGGCTGGGCGTAGGTGAAGTCCTCGCCCGGGGGCTTGAGGCCGACCACCGTCACGCCGTACTTCTCGCGCACCTTCGACTGCGCCAGCGTGAAGCCCTGGCACTCGCGCGGCGGCCGCATCTTGACGATGGCGAAGCCGTCGTCGAACTCGATGAAGTCGAGCAGCCGCCCGCCGACGAGGTGCGCGACGCGCTCGCCGGCGTCGGCCTCGGGGTAGACGACGTGGTGGGCGCCGAGCCGGTCGAGGATCCGGCCGTGCGAGGGCGTGATGGCCTTCGCCCAGATCTGCTGGACGCCCATGTCCACGAGCGTGGACGTCGTCAGCACGCTGGCCTCGATGGACGTGCCGATGCCGACGACGGCGACGCGGAAGTCCGCGGCGCCGAGCTGCTCCAGCGCGTCCGCGCTCGTCGCGTCGGCCTCGACGACGTGCGTCAGCCGCCCCGACCACGCCTGGACGATCTCGGGGTCGCGCTCGACCGCGAGCACGTCGTGCCCCATGCGGTCGAGGGCGGCCGCCATCGCGCTGCCGAACCTGCCGAGTCCGACGACGAGCACCGCGTCGTCGTGCGCCTTGTCACCCAACGATGGGCCTCTCCTCCGGGAGCCGGTACAGGCGGCTGCTCTCGCGCAGGGCGAGGGCCGCCGCCAGGGTCATGGTGCCCGTCCGCCCGACGAGCATCAGCACGGACAGCACCCACTTCGCCCCGTCGCCGAGCGCACCGGTGTCGGTGACGCTGAGCCCGACGGTCGCGAAGGCCGAGATCACCTCGAAGAGCACGACGTCGAGGGTCTCGTCGGTGAGCGCCAGCAGGGACGCCGTGCCGACGAGGACGGTCGTCGTCCCGACGAGGCCGACGGCGACGGCCAGGCGCAGCGAGCTCTGCGGGAGCCGGCGGCCGAAGACCTCGGCGTCCCGGTTGCCGCGGGCCTCGGCGACGACGGCGAGCAGGAGCACGAAGAGCGTCGTCACGCGGATGCCGCCGGCCGTCGAGGCGCTGCCGCCGCCGACGAACATCAGGGCGTCCTGGACGAGCCAGGTGGCGGTGGACATCTCGGAGACGTCGACCGTGGAGAAGCCGCCGGAGCGCGTCATCGCCGAGGCGAAGAGCGCCGCCTGGAGCCGGTCGACGCCGTCGAGAGCCCCCAGGGTGGCCGGGTTGCGCCACTCCATCGCCGCGACGAGGACCGCGCCGACGACGAAGAGGGCGACGACGCCCGTGACCGTCATCTGGGCGTGCAGGCCCCAGCGGCGCGGCGAGCGCCACCGGTCGCGCAGCACGAGGACGACGGGGAAGCCGAGGCTGCCGAGCAGCACGCCGACGACGAGCGGCCCGCACAGCCACCAGTCGCCGGCCACGGGTCCGTCCCCGAGCTGGGGCAGCCCGCCCTCGTGCGAGACGAAGCCCGCGTTGTTGAAGGACGAGACGCCGTAGAAGAGCGCGTGCCACAGCGCCTCCCCGAAGGACTCGCCCGCCGTGAGGAAGCGCGGCAGCAGCACCGCGGTGAGGACGCCGGAGACGGTGACGGACGTGAGGAAGACCGTCCGGACGAGGAGGGCGACGTCGCCGAGCCGCAGCGCCTTGGTCTCGTTCGCCGCGACGAGGCGCTGCGTGAGGCCGAGGTGCCGCGACACGAGCAGGCCCAGGAGGCTCGCGAGGACGAGGACGCCGAACCCGCCGACGAAGATGCCGAGGAGGATGACGGCCTCGCCGAAGTGGGACCAGTACGTCGCCGTGTCGACGACGGTCAGCCCCGTGACGCAGACGGCCGAGACGGCCGTGAAGACGGCGTCGACGAAGGGGGCCCGGGTCCCCGAGGCCGTCGCGAAGGGCAGGCTCAGCAGGGCCGCGAAGACGGCGATGACCGCGACGAAGACGACGACGGCGAGCCGGGCGGGGGAGCGGCGGGCGGCCTCGGCCAGGCGGCCCTTGACCCCGTGCGCGCGTGGGCGCACGACGCCGACGGGAGGCCGCTCGACGTCCACGCGTCCTCCGCTGGCTGCTGGGCCGGACGGGCCCCCGTGGCCCGCACCGCGCCGCCCGCCGCGGCGGGCCGGTCGTCGGCGGGGGTGACGCTAGCGTCGCTCCATGCCCCCGAGCACCCGGGTCGTGTGGGACCCCGTCTTCACGGCCTACGACTTCGGCCCGGACCACCCGATGAGCCCCGTCCGGCTGGAGCTCACGGCCCGCCTGCTCGAGGACCTCGGCGTCCTGCGGTCCCCCGGCGTGCAGGTGCGGGGGGCCGAGGTGGCGCCGGACGCGCTGCTGCACACCGTCCACCTGCCCGAGTACGTCGAGGCCGTGCGCCGGGTCTCGGCCGACCCCCGCCGCTCGGACGAGGCCCGCGGCCTGGGCACCGAGGACGACCCCGCCTTCGCCGGCATGCACGAGGCGAGCGCGCGCATCCTCCAGGCGAGCGTCGACTGCGCCGACGAGCTGTGGCGCGGCGACGTCGCGCACGCCGTCAACTTCACCGGCGGGATGCACCACGCGATGCGCGGCCGCGCCGCCGGCTTCTGCGTCTACAACGACGTCGCGGCGGCGGTGCAGCGGCTGCTCGACGCGGGCGCGCGGCGGGTGGCGTACGTCGACGTCGACGTCCACCACGGCGACGGCGTCCAGGCGGCCTTCTGGGACGACCCCCGCGTCCTCACCGTCTCGGTCCACCAGAGCGGCCGGACCCTGTTCCCCGGCACCGGCTTCCCGGAGGAGACCGGCGGCCCCGGGGCGGAGGGCACGGCCGCCAACGTGGCCCTGCCGCGCGGGACCGGCGACGCCGCCTGGCTGCGGGCCATCCACGCGGTGGCGCACCCCCTCGTGCGTGCCTTCGAGCCGGACGTGCTCGTCACCCAGCACGGCTGTGACAGCCACCAGCTCGACCCGCTGGCCGACCTCGCGACGTCCGTCGACGCCCAGCGCGCGGCGGCCGACTCCCTCCACGACCTCGCCCACGAGGTCTGCGACGGACGGTGGCTCGCCACCGGCGGCGGCGGCTACGCCGTCGTCGACGTCGTCCCGCGCACGTGGGCCCACGTCGTCGGCATCGCCGCGCACGCGCCCGTGCGGCCGACGACGCCGACGCCCGAGCCGTGGCGGGAGCACGTGCGCCGCACCCACCGCCGCGAGGCGCCGCTGCTCATGGGCGACCCCGACCTCTGCGGCGCCGGGCAGGGCGACGCCGCCCCGTGGTTCCGCCCGTGGGAGCAGGGCCACGACCCCGAGGACGCCGTCGACCGCGCCGTCCTCGCCACCCGCAGCGCGGTCTTCCCCTCCCAGGGGCTCGACCCCTGGTTCTGACCCGTCCGCGGCGGCGGCCCGGGCGTCCCGGCCCGCGGGACGGGCGGGACGGCTGTGACGGACGGTGAGGGTGATCGGCCCGCCGTGACGGTGCCGCGGAGGCCCCGCGTCCCCTAGGGTCGTGCCTCCGGCGGTGCCCACGAGGGCCCGCCGCCCACGACAGCGACGAGCAGGGGGCCCCGTGGTGGCGACGGACGGGCGAGCAGCGGACGACGCGCGCGGGCCCGGGGGCCTCACGGACGGCCGTCTCATGACGGTCGCCGAGGTCGCCGAGGTCATGCGCGTGTCCCGGATGACCGTCTACCGCCTCGTGCACGCCGGCGAGCTGCCGGCCGTGCGCGTCGGCCGCTCCTACCGCGTGCCCGAGGGGGCCGCCGCGGCCTTCCTCGAGGCCGCGCGCACCGCCCCCGCCCAGCGCCACGCCTGAAACCCGCCCGGCGTCGGCCGGGCAGGGGTCCGGGCGCCCCCGCCGACCCGGGTAGGCTGCCCGCAGGTCGGGCAGCGCCGTCCTCGTGCGGGCGGCCCCGGCCGCCCCCGCGGGGGCCACGGTCCGGCGTCCGACGTCAGCGAGACCGAGAGAGCAGGTGGTCCCCCGTGGGCTCCGTCATCAAGAAGCGTCGCAAGCGCATGGCGAAGAAGAAGCACCGCAAGCTGCTGCGCCGCACGCGCCACCAGCGCCGCAACAAGAAGTGACCCGCCCGGGAGCCGTCCCGGCCGCCCTGCGCGGCCCCGGCCCGCTCCCGGTGCTGCCGTGACCGACGCCCGTCCCGCCGCCCGCGGGGCGGGCGTCGTGCGTCCGGGGACCCCCGGGACCTCGGGGACGCCGGCGGCCGCCGGCGGGGACGGCCCCCTCGCGCTCACCGGCGCCGCCCACCCGCTCGTCGCCGCGCTGGCCCGCCGGCTCGCCGCCGGGGGCCGGACGGTGCTCGCCCTCGACGAGCGCGACCCCGCCGAGGACGTCGGCGGCGCGCGCCGGGTGCGGGTGGACCTGCGCGGGCCGTCGCTCGGCCGGGTCCTCGACCGCGAGGGGGTGACGTGCCTCCTCGACGCGACCGCGCTGCCCGGCGGCGCCGCCCCCCGCGCCCGCGAGCCGGGACCGCCCGTCGGCGCGGCCGTCCTGGCCGCCGCGCAGCGCACCGCGTCCGTCCGCCGCGTCGTCCTCGTCTCGACGACCGGGGTGTACGGCGCCGGGCCGCGCGCCCCCTCGGTCCGCACCGAGGACGCCGAGCCGCCCGCCCCGCGCTCGGGGCCGGAGCGCGGCGCCGCGGAGGCCGAGGCGGCCCTGCGCGGCCTCGCCCGGCGGCGGCCCGACGTCGCCACCGCGGTCCTGCGCCTCGCCGACCTCGTGGGCCCCGGGCTGCCGACACCGCTCGGCGACTGGCTCGAGCTGCCCGCCGTCCCGGCCGTCGTCGGCCACGACCCGCGCCTGCAGGTGCTGCACGCCGACGACGCCCTGGAGGCGCTCGCGCTGGCCGCCACGGGCACGGTGACGGGCGTCGTCAACGTCGCGGGCGAGGGGGTCGTCACGCTGCAGCAGGCGGCGGCGCTCTGCGGGCGCGTCGTCGTGCCGGTGCCCGGACGCCTCGTCGTCGCCACCGCGCGCGGCCTCGCGGGCGCCCCCGGCGGGCCGGGCGCCGTCACGGCCCCGTGGGGGGACGTCGAGCGCGTCCTGCGCGCGGGCCGGGTCGTCGACACCCGGCGCATGCGGGAGGACCTCGGGCTGCACCCGCGGCGCACGAGCCGGGAGGCCGTCGAGGACCTCGCCCGCGGGCGCGGTCTCGTCGGCCCGTTGTCGCCGGGGGTGCGGACCGCGGCGGTCGCGCCGCTCGCCGCCCTCGCGGGAGCCGCCCGTGGTGCCCTCCGTCGTGCGGCCGCCGCCGGGACGGCCCGGCCGGGTGACGCGCCGTGAGGGGCGCGACGGGCCGCGACGGCGTGCCGCCGGGCAGACTGGGCGGCACGGACGGCCGAGGAGGGCACGTGGGCGCTGCGGCAGCGGCAGGGCGGGCGTCGACGCGCGCCCCCGGCCGCGCGCCCGACGACGACGGCGTCGTCGTCCCCCTGCACCGCGGCCGGCGCCGACCGGCCGGTGCCCCGGACCCGTGGGCCGCCGCGACCGCACCCGCGTCCCCCGGCGGGGACGCCCGCGGTCACGTGCCGCCCCCCGACCCGCCCCGGTCCGACCCGCCCTCGGCTGACCCGCCCCCGGCCGACCCCCCGCCGTCCGACGACCCCGCCGACGACCTCGGCGCGCTCGCCGGTGCCGCGGCGCGGGCGGCGGCCACGGCGGGCCGGGCCGCGGGCGCCGCCGGGGTGCGCGCCGCCCGCGCCGCGGCCTCGGCGGGCGCCCGGGCGGCCACCTCGCCCCGGGCCGTCGCGGCGGGGGAGCGGGCCGCGGCCGCCGCCTCCGTCGTCGGGCGCCGCGTCACCGGCGACTACGAGGTCGACGAGATGGGCTTCGACCGCGAGCTCACCGACGCCGTCCTCCTCGACGTGCTGCGGCCCCTGTACCGCCGGTGGTTCCGCGTCGAGGTGCGCGGGGCCGAGCACGTGCCGGCGACGGGCGGCGCCCTGCTCGTGTCCAACCACTCGGGCACGGTCGGCATCGACGCGCTCATGACGATGGTCGCCGTCCACGACGACGTGCCCGGCGGCCGCCACCTGCGGGTCCTCGCGGCCGACCTGGTCCTCGCGGCGCCGGTGCTCGGCGACCTCGCCCGGCGCTCCGGCGCGACGCTGGCGACCCCCGCCGACGCCGACCGCCTCCTCGCCGCCGGCGAGCTCGTGGGCGTGTGGCCGGAGGGCTACAAGGGCGTGGGCAAGCACTTCCGGGACCGCTACCGCCTCCAGCGCTTCGGCCGCGGCGGGTTCGTCGCGTCCGCGCTGCGCGCCGGCGTCCCCATCGTCCCCGTCTCCGTCGTGGGCGCCGAGGAGGTCTACCCCCGCGTGGGCGACCTGCCCGCCCTCGCCCGGCTGCTCGGCGTCCCCTACGTGCCGGTCACGCCCTTCTTCCCGCTGCTCGGGCCGCTCGGGCTCGTCCCGCTGCCCACGCGCTGGACGATCGAGCTGGGCGAGCCGGTGCGCACGGACCTGGCGCCGCCCGGCACGGCGGACGACCCGGCGGCGGTCCTCGAGATCGCCGACGAGGTGCGCGAGACGATCCAGCGGACGCTGCACGCGATGCTGCTGCGGCGCCGGTCGGTGTTCCGGTGACCGCCCCGCGCGGGGCGGCGGGACGGGCGGCGGGGGACGGCCCCCCGGACCGCGGTGGGCAGGGACGACGGGGAGGTCCGGTGCGGGAGCAGGTCAGCGGCAGGGTCGGCGCGGCGGTCGACGCGGTGCGGCAGCGGCTCGGCGGGGAGGCGCCGTCGACGGGCCCCCGCGTCGTCCTGCTGGGGCGCAAGGGGTGCCACCTGTGCGCCGCCGCGCGGGAGGTCGTCGTCGACGTCGCCGCCCGGACGGGCACGGCGTGGCGCGAGGTCGACGTCGACGCCCCCGACCCGCGCGACGAGCGGCTGGCCGGCGGGGCGGGCGCCCCGGGCGCGCTCGTCGCGCGGTGGGGCGAGCTCGTGCCGGTCGTCCTCGTCGACGGCGTCCAGCACGCCGTGCTGCGGGTCGACGCGGACGCCCTCGAGCGCACGCTGGGCCGCGCGCCCGGGCGCCGCCGCCGGGGCTGACCCCCCGGCGTCGCGCCGGCGGTCGGGCTCCCGGTGGCCGACGACGCGGTCCGGGCGGCCCCGCAGCCGCCCCGCCGGGCACCCCGGTCGCGGAGGTCGGCGGGGCCTCTGCTAGCACGTCGCCGCCGACTTTGTGCAGGGCTTCACAAGTGCCTACAGTGGGTGCAGCCCACCGCGCCCTGCACCAGCGCGAGGCGTCCGGCACGCGCGAAGGAGCAGGCAGCCGCCGTGAGCACCGAGCACCCCGCCGAGGGCCCCTGGGCCGACGACGCCCCGGGCGCCCCCGCCGCGCAGGTCGACGGCGCCGTCGACCGGCCCGGCCGCCGCGCCCCCTCCGCCGCCGGCCGCGGCCCCGAGCGCCTCGCCGCGCGCGGCATCCCCGAGGCCACCGTGGCCCGCCTCCCCGTCTACCTGCGGGCGCTGACGGCCCTCGTCGAGCGGGGCGTCCCCAGCGTCTCCTCCGAGGAGCTCGCCGTGGCCGCGGGCGTCGGCTCCGCCAAGCTGCGCAAGGACCTCAGCCACCTCGGCTCCTACGGCGTCCGCGGCGTGGGCTACGAGGTCAGCCCCCTCGTCGCGCACATCAGCCGCGAGCTCGGCCTCACGCAGGAGTGGCGCGTCGTCATCGTCGGCATCGGCAACCTCGGCCGGGCGCTCGCCAGCCACGGCGGCTTCGCCGAGCGGGGCATGTGCGTCACCGCCCTCTTCGACAACGACCCGGCCGTCGTCGGCCGCGAGGTCGCCGGGCTGACCGTGCTGCCGATGACCGAGCTCGCCGCGGTCGTGCGCCGCGACGGCGTGTCCATCGGCGTCCTCGCGACGCCGGGCCCCGGGGCGCAGCCCGCCTGCGACCACCTCGTCGCCGCCGGCGTCACGGGCGTCCTCACCTTCGCCCCGGCCGTGCTGCAGGTGCCCGAGGGCGTCGACGTCCGCAAGGTCGACCTCGCCAGCGAGCTGCAGATCCTCGCCTTCCACGAGCAGCGCAAGTCCGCCGGCGAGGCCGTGCGCGCGGCCTCCCTCGCCGTCGCCGCGCCCGCCGCCCCGGCGGACGCCGCCGCCGTGCCCGCCGGCGCCGTGGCGGCCGCCCCCGGCCGCCGCGCCGCCCGACCCGTGGGGGTGACCCGGTGACCGCGATGGTCGTGGGCCTGTCCCACCGCACCGCCCCGCTCGAGGTCCTCGAGCGGGCCTCGCTCGACGGTGCCGCCGCCCGGGCGATGGCCCAGTCCGCCTGCGCGGGCGAGGACGTCACCGAGGCCGTCGTCCTGTCGACGTGCAACCGGCTCGAGGTCTACAGCGAGGTGGCCAGCTTCCACGGCGGGCTCGCCGACCTCGGCGCCGCGCTCGTCGCCGCCACGGGCGTGCCGCTCGTCGACCTCACCGACCATCTCTACGTGCACTACGCCGACGGCGCGGTCGAGCACCTCTTCACCGTCGTGTGCGGGCTCGACTCCATGGCCGTGGGGGAGTCGCAGGTCCTCGGCCAGGTGCGCTCGGCCCTGCGTCGCGGCCAGGAGGACGGCAGCGTCGGCAGCCACCTCCACGGGCTGCTCCAGCGCGCCCTGCGCGTCGGCAAGCGGGCCCACTCCGAGACGGGCCTCGACCACGCGGGCCACTCCCTCGTCGAGGCGGGCCTCGCGCACGCCGACGAGGTCGTCGGGGGCCTGCCCAGCGCGCGTGTCCTCGTCGTCGGCGCCGGCGCGATGAGCGCCCTCGCCGTGACGACGGCGCACCGCCTCGGCGCGCGCGACATCACCGTCGTCAACCGGACGCCGGCCCGCGCCCAGCGCCTCGCCGAGGCCGTCGGCGGCCGGTGGCTCGCCCTCGACGACGGCACGAGCCTCGAGCGCGCCCTCGCGTCGGCCGACGTCGTCCTGTCCTGCACGGGCGCCGTCGGGCACGTGGTCGACGCCGCCACGGTCGGCGCCGCCCGGGCGCTCCGCGGGGGCGGCGGCGGGTCCGCCTCCGCCGCACCGCAGCTCGTCGTCGACCTGGCCCTGCCGCGCGACGTGGCGCCCGAGGTCGGCCGGATCCCCGGCGTCGTCGTCCTCGGCCTCGCCGAGCTCGGGGCCCAGCTGGCCGACGAGGCGGCGTCCGCGGCCGCGGGCGGCGTCGCCGACGACCTGCGCGACGCCCGCGCGATCGTCGCCGAGGAGGCCGCCGGCTACCTCGCCGAGCAGCGCGCCGCGGCCGTCGCGCCCACGGTCGTGGCCCTGCGCACCCACGCTCGCGAGGTCGCCGACGCCGAGCTCGCGCGCCTGCGCCAGCGGCTCGGCCCGGCGCTCGACGAGCGGCTCGAGGCGGAGGTGCAGCAGACGCTGCACCGTGTCGTCGCGACGCTGCTGCACACCCCGACGGTCCGGATGAAGTCGCTCGCGGCCGACGCCGCGGTCGGCCCGTCCTACGTCGAGGCGCTGCGGCGCCTGTTCGACCTCGACCCCGCGGGGACGCGCGAGCCCCTCTCGGCCGGCGAGGCCCTGCGCGCCCGCCCCGAGGTCCGCACCGCGGCCGCGGGGCACGCCCCGGCGGCGGTGCCCGTCCACGCCATGCGCGACCTGCTGGCCGGCGTGCCGCGCGGCCGCGGCGCGGCCGGGGACGCCCCGTGACCGCCGCGGAGGTCGGCGGCGCCGGCGCCGCGGGCGGCCCCCTGCGCCTGGGGACCCGCCGGAGCCCGCTCGCCCGCGCGCAGTCGGAGATGGTCGCCGAGCGCCTGCGGGCGACGAGCGGCCGCGCCGTCGTGCTCGTCGAGGTGACGACGCAAGGCGACGTCGACCGGGCGCCGCTGCGCCAGATCGGCGGCACCGGCGTCTTCGTCGCCGCGCTGCGGGAGGCCCTGCTGGAGGGGCGGGTGGACCTCGCCGTCCACTCCTTCAAGGACCTGCCGACCGCGCCGGCGCCCGGGCTCGTGCTCGCGGCCGTGCCGCCGCGGGAGGACCCGCGCGACGTGCTCGTCGGCGCGGGCGGCGCGGGGCTCGGCGACCTGCCCGTCGGCGCGCGCGTCGGCACGGGCTCCCCGCGCCGGGCCGCGCAGCTGCGGGCCCTCGGGCTCGGCCTCGACGTCGTCGACGTCCGCGGCAACGTGGACACCCGCGTCGGCTTCGTCACCTCCGGCCGTCTCGACGCCGTCGTCCTCGCCAGCGCCGGGCTGCGACGCCTCGGCCGCCACGACGAGGTGACCGACGTGCTCGACGTCGACCAGGTCCTCCCGGCGCCGGCCCAGGGCGCCCTCGCGCTCGAGTGCCGTGCGGACGACGACGCCACGGCGCAGGCCTGCGCGGCGCTCGACGACCCCGCGGCGCGCGCCGCCACGACCGCCGAGCGCGCCCTGCTCGCCGCCCTCGAGGCGGGGTGCTCGGCGCCCGTCGGCGCCCTCGCCCGCCCGGCCGCGGGGGAGGGCGGCGGGCTCCTCGAGCTCGTCGCCGTCGTGGCCGCCACCGACGGCTCGCGCGTCCTGCGCCGCTCCGTGCGCGGCGACGAGGCAGAGGCCGCGGAGCTGGGCCGCCGCCTGGCGGCCGAGCTCCTCGCGGACGGCGCCGCCGACCTCGTGGCCGACGGCGCCCCGGCGGGCTCTGCCGCCGCCGGCGCTGGCGGGGGCTCCCTCGGGGGCCTGCCCGCCGGCGGCGCGCTCGACGTGGCCCCGGACGCCGTCGCCGGCCCCGACCACGGCGGCGCGGCCGCCGCGCCCCCGGTGGAGCCCCCGCCGACCCGCCCGCCCGTCGACACCCCCGTCGCGCCCGTCCTCCCCGACGAGGCCGGCACGCCCCCGCTCCCGATCCACCCGTCCTCCCCGGCCCTGCGCCCTGCCGGCACCCCGCCCCCGGGCAGCCAGCCGCCGCCCGGCGGTACCAGCAGCACCCGCAGGACCCCCGGAACCGCACAGACTCCTCCCGCCGACGCGCGGGGGAGCAGCTCCCAGGAGAGTGAAGCGTGACCGCGCGCACCGGCCTCCAGCTCGACCAGCGCCCCGCCACCGGCGGGGCCCCCGCCAGCGCCCCGTCCTCGGGCGTCGTCGCCCCCGTCGACGCCGTGCTCGCCCCGGCCGCCCCCGTGGCGACCGGCGACGCCGCACCGACCGCCCCCGCCGCCGGCTCGTCGGCCACGGGCGGGCGACGGACCGCACCCCTCGGGCAGGTCTCCTTCGTGGGCGCCGGCCCGGGCGACCCGGGCCTGCTCACCGTCCGTGCCGCGGACCTGCTGGCCCGGGCCGAGGTCGTCGTCGTCGACGGGCCCGTCGGCGCGACGCTCGCGTCCCGCTCCGCGCCGGAGGGCGTCGAGGTCCTCGACGCCCGCCAGGTCGCCGACGCCGGCGAGGCCGGCCCGGACGGCACGGTCGTGGCGCCCACCCCGACGGCGCGCGCCCGCGCCGTCACCCGGCTCGTCACCCGCGCGGCGAAGGCCGGGCGTCGGGTCGTGCGGCTGCTGCCGGGCGACGCGGCGACCTTCGAGGGCCTCGCGGAGGAGCTCCTCGCGTGCCACCGCGCGGGCGTGCCCTTCTCCGTCGTCCCGGGCGTCTCGCCCGCCGTGGCCGTCCCCGTCTACGCCGGCGTCCCCGTGACGACGGCGGGCGTGGGCCAGGTGCACGTCGTCGACACCGACCGCGAGGCCGTCGAGGCGGCGGGCCTCACGGCCGCCCGCGAGACGGTCGTGCTCCTCGGCTCCCGCGAGGGCGTCGCCGGCGCGGCGCTCGCCCTCGTCGCGGCGGGCCGCTCGGCGTCGTCGGCCGTCAGCGTGACGACCGGCGGCACGACGACCGCCCAGCACACGACGTCGACGACCCTCGCCGAGCTGCCCTCGGTCCTCGACGCCGGCGACGGCGCCTGGCCCGGCCCGCTCGTGGCCGTCACCGGTCCCGGCGTGGCGCTGCGCGAGCGGGCGTCCTGGTACGAGAACCGGCCGCTGTTCGGGTGGCGGGTCCTCGTGCCGCGCACCCAGGCGCAGGCGGGCCCGCTCACGACGCTGCTCGCGGAGGCGGGCGCCGTCGGCGAGGTCGTCCCGACGATCTCCGTCGAGCCGCCGCGCACGCCGCACCAGATGGAGAAGGCCGTCACCGGCCTCGTCACCGGCCGGTACGAGTGGGTGGGGTTCACGTCGGTCAACGCCGTGCGGGCCATCCGCGAGAAGTTCGGCGAGTACGGGCTGGACGCCCGCGCCTTCGCCGGCCTCAAGGTGGCCGCGGTCGGCGGGACGACGGCGCAGGCGCTGCGCGAGTGGGGCATCGAGCCCGACCTGCTGCCCACGGGCGAGCAGTCGGCCTCGGGCCTCCTCGAGAGCTGGCCCGCGTACGACGAGGACCTCGACCCCATCGACCGGGTCCTCCTGCCGCGCGCCGACATCGCCACGGACACCCTCGTGGCCGGCCTCGCCGAGCTGGGCTGGGAGGTCGACGACGTCACGGCGTACCGCACCGTCCGCGCCGCGCCGCCGGCCGCCCCGGTGCGCGACGCCATCAAGAACGGCGCCTTCGACGCGGTCGTCTTCACGTCGTCCTCGACGGTCCGCAACCTCGTCGGGATCGCCGGGAAGCCGAACCCCAGCACGGTCGTCGCGTGCATCGGCCCGGCGACGGCGCAGACCGCCGTCGAGCACGGCCTGCGCGTCGACGTCATGGCGCCCGAGCCCAGCGCGCCCGCCCTCGTGGCGGCGCTGGCCGACCACGGGGCCGCGCTGGCCGCGGCCGCGGCGGTCGCCGGCGAGCCGCTGCAGCGCCCCAGCGAGCGACGGGTGCCGGCGCGCCGCCGCGCGCGCTGACCCGACCGCCCTGCCCCCGGCGCCGTCCGCCCGCCCCCGCGGGCGGGCGGCGCCGTCCCGGGCGGCCCCGGCCCCGGCGGCCGCCCCTCCGTACCGCCGCGTACCCCGCGCACCCCAGCGAGACCTCCTCGGGAGACCGCCGTGCCCTTCCCCCTCGAACGCCCCCGGCGCCTGCGCGCGACGCCCGCCCTGCGCGGGCTCGTCGCCGAGCGGCACCTCGACCCGCAGCAGCTCGTCCTGCCGGTCTTCGTCAAGGAGGGCCTCGACGCCCCCCGGCCCGTCGCGAGCCTGCCGGGCGTCGTCCAGCACTCGCTCGCCTCCGTCGTCGACGCCGCCTCCGAGGCGGTCGAGGCCGGCGTCGGCGGGATCATGCTCTTCGGCGTCCCCGCGGTCCGCGACGCCCGCGGCAGCGCGGCCGACGACGAGGACGGCGTCCTCAACGTCGCCCTGCGCGCCGTGGCCGACGCCGTCGGCGACCGCACCGTCGTCATGGCGGACCTCTGCCTCGACGAGTTCACCGACCACGGCCACTGCGGCGTCCTCGTCCAGGACGGCCCACGGGCCGGCGAGGTCGACAACGACGCCACCCTCGAGCGGTACACGGCGACGGCGCTGGCGCAGGCCGCGGCGGGCGCCGGCCTCCTGGGCCTCTCCGGGATGATGGACGGCCAGGTCGGCGCGGTGCGACGGGCGCTCGACGACGCCGGCCGCCAGGACGTCGTCCTCCTCGCCTACGCCGCCAAGTACGCGTCCGCCTTCTACGGCCCCTTCCGCGACGCCGTCGAGTCGACGCTCGTCGGCGACCGCCGGACCTACCAGCAGGACCCGGCCAACCGTCGCGAGGCGCTGCGCGAGGTGCGCCTCGACGTCGCGGAGGGCGCCGACGTCGTCATGGTCAAGCCGGCGCTGCCGTACCTCGACGTCCTGTCCGACGTCGCCGCGTCCGTCGACGTGCCGGTGTGGGCCTACCAGGTGTCCGGCGAGCTGGCGATGGTCGAGGCCGCCGCGGCGAACGGCTGGGTCGACCGGGAGCGGACCATCCTCGAGACGCTGACGAGCATCCACCGCGCCGGCGCCGGGGCGGTCCTCACCTACTGGGCGGTCGAGGCCGCCCGCTGGCTCCGCCGGGGCTGACGACCGCGGACCGCCGCGGCGCCGCGCCCGGCGGCGATGTGCGGTGGCCGACGGTGCCCGGCGGCTACGGTGCGCTCATGCCTCCCGCCGCGGCGGTACCGCCCCGAGACGCCCCGGACCCCTCCGTGACGGCCCCCGGGACCCCCGGCGACGGCGCCACCCGCTGGCTCGACCCGCGCGAGCAGGGCGTCTGGCGCAGCTACCTCGAGGGCACCCAGCGGCTCTGGGACCACCTCGGGGCCGTGCACGAGGCGGCCGCGGAGGTCTCCCTCCAGGAGTACGAGGTGCTCGTGCGGCTGTCCGAGGCCGACGACGGCGGCCTCCGGATGTCGCAGCTGGCCTACGTCCTCGTCCACTCCCGCTCGCGCCTCACGCACACCGTGGGCCGGATGGAGATCCGCGGCCTCGTGGAGCGACGCGCGTCGCCCGACGACGGCCGCGGCGTCCTCTGCGTCATCACCGACGAGGGCCGGGCCGCGCTCGAGCGGACGGCGCCGCTGCACGTCACCGGCGTGCGCGAGGTGCTCGTGGACGTCCTGCGGCCCGACGAGCTCGACGCCCTCGGCGCCGCGCTCGAGAAGGTCGCCGCGCGCCTGCGCGGCTGACCCCGCCTCCTCCCTCACCGCGACGTGCGGCACACGTCGCGGGAGGGGAGGGCGAGGGGCGGGGGAGCGGGGCCCGGCGGCAGGATGGGGACCATGCCCTCCCCCGACCGCCCCTACCCCGCGACGGCCCCGACCTCGGAGGCGCTGTTCGACCGCGCCCGGCAGGTGACGCCCGGCGGGGTCAACTCGCCGGTGCGGGCCTTCGGCGCCGTCGGCGGCACGCCCCGCTTCATGGCCTCGGCCCGCGGCCCGTACCTGCGCGACGTCGACGGCCGCGAGTACGTCGACCTCGTCTGCTCGTGGGGGCCGATGATCCTCGGCCACGCGCACCCGGAGGTCGTCGCCGCGGTGCAGGAGGCCGTGGGGCTCGGGACGTCGTTCGGCACGCCGACGCAGCGCGAGGTGGAGCTGGCCGAGGAGATCGTCGGCCGCGTCGCCCCCGTGGAGATGGTCCGCCTCACGAGCTCGGGCACCGAGGCCGTCATGAGCGCCGTCCGGCTCGCCCGCGGCTTCACGGGCCGCTCCGTCGTCGTGAAGTTCGCCGGGCACTACCACGGCCACGTCGACACGCTGCTGGCCGCGGCGGGCTCCGGCGTCGCGACGCTCGGCCTCCCGGACAGCCCCGGCGTCACCGGGGCGACGGCCGCCGACACCGTCGTCGTCCCGTGGAACGACCCCGAGGCGCTCGAGGCGGCCTTCGCCGAGCACGGGCCCCGCGTCGCGGCGCTCGTCACCGAGGCCGCCGCGGGCAACATGGGCGTCGTCCCGCCCCGGCCCGGCTTCACGGCGCTCATGCGCCGGCTCACGCGCGAGCACGGCGCCCTCCTCGTCAGCGACGAGGTGATGACCGGCTTCCGCGTCTCGGCGTCGGGCTGGTACGGCCTCGAGGGCCCGCAGGGCGCGGGCGACGACGGCGAGGCCGGTGCCCCCGACCTCATGACCTTCGGCAAGGTGATGGGCGGCGGGCTGCCCGCCGCGGCCCTCGGCGGGCGGGCCGACGTCATGTCCTCGCTCGCCCCTGCGGGCCCCGTCTACCAGGCGGGCACGCTGTCGGGGAACCCGCTGGCCACCGCCGCGGGCCTCACCACGCTGCGGCTGTGCACGCCCGAGGTGTACGCCCACCTCGACCGGACGGCGGCGACGCTCTCCGCGGCCGCCTCCGCCGCCCTCTCCGACGCCGGTGTGCCGCACACCGTCTCGGCCGCCGGCAACATGTTCACGGTCTTCTTTACGGGCGACGAGGTGCACGACTACGCCGGCGCCCGCCGCCAGGACCTCCAGGCCTACGCCGCCTTCTTCCAGTCGATGCTCGCCGACGGCGTCCACCTGCCGCCCAGCGCCTTCGAGGCGTGGTTCCTCTCGGCGTCGCACGACGACGAGGCCGTCGGCCGCGTCCTCGAGGCGCTCCCGCGGGCGGCGCAGGCCGCCGCCCGCTCGCAGAGCAGCGTCGCGGGCCAGACGGGCACCTGAGCGGGGCACAGCTGCCGGTGACGTCGGCGTCTTCTTCACGTTCCCGGGGCCCCCGAGGGTGAAGTCGGCGTCTACTTCACGCCTGCGAGGGTCCTGAGAGGGAAGTCGGCGTCTACTTCACGGGCGGGGGAGGGGCGGGATGGACGACGACGTCACGATCGACTGGGGCCTGCCCGTCCGTCGGGTCGAGGAGCAGCCGAAGGAGCCGCTGCGCCGCGACACGTGGCCCGGGACGATCGCGGCGGTGCGCCAGGTCGTCGACGAGGGGCTCGACCTCGGGCCGGCCACGGTGCTCGTGGGGGCCAACGGGGCGGGCAAGTCGACGCTCGTCGAGGGGATCGCGACGGCGTTCGGCCTGCCCGGCGGCGGCGGCACGGGCAACACCCGGCACTGGGAGGACCGCTCCGCCGACCTGTCCCCGCTCGCCGGCTCGCTCCGGCTGGTGCGCGGCGCGGGCGCCTCGCGGTGGGGCTACTTCCTGCGCGCCGAGACGATGCACACGCTCTTCGGCGACCTCGTCGAGCGGTCGGCGGCGCGGACCGACCGCCGCCTCATGAGCCACGGCGAGTCCTTCCTCGACGTCCTCGAGGACCACTTCGACGACAGCGGCCTCTTCCTCCTCGACGAGCCGGAGTCGGCGCTCTCCTTCGAGAGCCAGCTGGCGCTCGTCGGCGTGCTGGCGGCGCAGGTGGCCACCGGCCGGGCGCAGGTCGTCGTCGCCACCCACTCGCCGCTCGTCGCGGCCCTGCCGGGCGCCCGGCTGCTCGAGGTCTCGGAGCGGGGTCTCGAGGAGGTCGCCTGGGAGGACCTCGACGTCGTCCGGCACTGGCGCTCGTTCCTCGACGCCCCGGAGCGCTACCTGCGGCACGTCCGGCCCGGCGCCTGAGCGGCGCCCGGGCGGCGCGTGCGGGGCGCCCCGACCCGACGGACCGCGTCCGGCAGGATGCGCCCATGCCTGCCGACGCTCCCGCGCCGCTGCCCGACCCGACGGCGCGCACCGTCGTCCACCTCCTGCGCCACGGCGAGGTCCACAACCCCGAGGGCGTGCTCTACGGGCGCCTCCCCGGCTTCCGGCTCTCCGAGCGCGGCCTCGCGATGGCCGACCGGGTGGCCGAGCACCTCGTGGCGACGGGCGCCGACCTCGCGCTCGTCGTCGCCTCGCCGCTGGAGCGCGCGCAGCAGACCGCGCGGCCGACGGCGGCGGCGCTGGGCCTCGAGGTCGGCACGGACGAGCGGCTCATCGAGGCGGGCAACCAGTTCCAGGGGCTGACGGTCGGCGTCGGCGACGGCGCCCTCGGCAAGCCGCGGCACTGGTGGAAGCTCCGCAACCCGGTGGTGCCGAGCTGGGGCGAGCCCTACGTCGAGCAGGCGGCCCGCATGCACGCGGCCGCGGACGAGGCGCGCGTGCGGGCGGAGGGGCGCGAGGCGCTCCTCGTCAGCCACCAGCTGCCCATCTGGGTGGCCCGGCTCGCGGCCGAGGGGCGGCGCTACGTGCACGACCCGCGCAAGCGGCAGTGCAGCCTCGCCAGCCTCACCTCGCTGCACTACGTCGGGCACCGCCTCGTCGGCGTCACCTACCGCGAGCCGGCCGCCGACCTCCTGCCCGGCGCGAACCCCGTCCCCGGCGCCTGACCCTCACGTCCGGCCCCGCCGCCGGGCGGCCGGCGGCGCCCTGCTCCCAGGGGACTGCCAGGTTCCGTGTGGGACCCTCGAGGTCGTGGGCACCCGAGCAGCGCAGCGCACCGTCGGCCGTCCCCTCGTCGTCGCCGCCGCCCTCGGGGCCGCCCTCGTCGCGGGCGGCTGCTCGACGAGCGAGGCGGGCGCGGACGGCGCCGTCGACCAGGGGTACGTCTCCGGCGACGGCAGCCTCGTCCAGCTGGCTCCCGACGACCGCGGCGACCCGGTCGAGCTCGTCGGCACCACGCTGAAGGGCGAGACCGTCGACGTGACGGAGTGGCGCGGGGCGCCCGTCGTCCTCAACACGTGGTTCGCCGCCTGCGGCCCCTGCCGGGTCGAGGCGCCCGACCTCGTCGCCGTCGCCGAGGAGACCGCGGCCGACGGCGTGCAGTTCCTCGGCATCAACACGCGGGACGGGGCCGCCCAGGCCGAGGCCTTCGAGGAGGAGTTCGGCGTGGGCTACCCCTCGCTGCTCGACCGCGACGGCGAGGGCGTGCTGGCGCTGCGGGGCGAGCTCCCGCCGTCGGCGACCCCCACGACCCTCGTGCTCGACGCCGAGGGCCGCGTGGCCGCCCGCTTCCTCGGCATCGCCGACCCCGCCACCCTGCGCACCGTCATCGGCGACGCCGTCGCGGAGGCCAGGTGACGGCGGTGCTCGCCACCGCCGGGGCCCCGGACGCCCTCGGCGCGGTCGCCTTCTCGGGGCCCGTCCTCCTCGCGCTGCCCGTCGCGGCGCTCGCGGGCCTCGTCTCCTTCGTGTCGCCCTGCGTGCTGCCGCTCGTCCCGGGGTACCTCGGCTACGTCACCGGCCTCACGGGCGTCGACCTCGAGCGGCAGCGTCGCGGCCGGCTCGTCCTCGGGGCGCTCCTCTTCGTCCTCGGCTTCAGCGTCGTCTTCGTCGTCCTCGGCTTCACCGCGGGGGCGCTCGGCGGTCTCCTCCAGGAGTGGGGCACCGAGATCGCCCGCGTGCTGGGTGTGGTCGTCGTGCTCCTCGGGCTGTCCTTCGCGGGCGTCCTGCCGGCGCTGCCCGTGCTCGGCCGGGAGGTCGCGGTGCGCCGCCGGCCGCGGCCGGGCCTCGCCGGGGCACCGCTGCTCGGCGTCGTCTTCGGCCTCGGCTGGACGCCGTGCATGGGCCCGACGCTCGCGGCCATCACGTCGCTGTCCTTCGTCTCCGGCTCCGGCTCCCGCAGCGTCCTGCTCGCCGTCGCCTACTGCGTCGGCCTCGGGGTGCCCTTCCTCCTCGTCGCGCTCGCCGCGAGCCGCGGCGCCCGGGGCGTCGAGGTGCTGCGCCGCCACCGCCTCGCCCTGACGCGCCTCGGCGGCGCCGTCCTCGTCGTCGTCGGGGTCCTGCTCGTCACGGGCGTGTGGGCGAGCTGGACGAGCGCCCTCGGCACCCGCTTCTACGACTGGGCGCTGCTGTGAGCGCGGACCAGGGCGCGGACCAGGGCGCGGACCGGTCCACGGACCGGGACGGGCGCGGCAGCGACGTCGGCGCGGCGGCCGCCCGCGGCGACCGCACCTCCGACGGCTCGGGCCCGCCCGTCCAGCCGCGCCTCGGCGTCGTCGGCACCCTCCGCTTCGTCTGGCGGCAGCTGACGAGCATGCGCGTCGCCCTCCTGCTGCTCCTCCTGCTCGCCGTGGCGGCGGTGCCCGGCTCGGTCGTCCCGCAGACGCCCATCGACCCGGCGGCCGTCGTCGCCTACACCGAGGAGCACCCCGTCCTCGCGCCGTGGCTCGAGCGGGTGGGCGCCTTCGACGTCTACAGCTCGCCGTGGTTCTCGGCCATCTACCTCCTGCTCTTCGTCTCGCTCGTGGGGTGCGTCCTGCCCCGCAGCCGCCGGCAGTGGACGGCGTGGCGCTCGCGCCCGCCGCGGACGCCGTCCCGGCTCGAGCGCCTGCCCGAGCACCGCGTCGTCGTGCCGGCGGCCGGCACGACGGCGGAGGCCACGCTCGAGGCGGCCGCCGCCGAGCTGCGCCGGCGCCGCTACCGGGTCGACGTCCGCACGCCCCGGGAGGGCGCCGCGGCCCGCGGCGGCTCGGTGTCCGCCGAGAAGGGGCACCTGCGCGAGACCGGCAACCTCGTCTTCCACCTGTCGCTCGTAGGGCTGCTCCTCGCCCTCGCGGCGTCCAGCCTCCTCAGCTACCGCGCGCAGGTCGTCGTGCCCGTGGGGCAGGGCTTCTCCAACACGGTCGCCCGCTACGACACCTTCACGCCCGGCGTCTGGGTGCAGCCGGACGACCTCGCGCCCTTCACGGTCGCCCTCGACGGCCTGACGGTCGACTTCGAGGAGGCGCTCGGTGGTCAGTACGGCGCTCCCCGTGATTTCGAGGCCCAGGTCGAGGTCGACCGCGGCGACGGCGACGTCGAGAGCGACGTCATCCGCGTCAACGAGCCGCTCCACGCGGGCGGCGCGGAGATCTACCTCGCCGGCAACGGGTACGCGCCCGTCATCACCGTCACGGACTCCGAGGACCGCGTCGTCTACTCGGAGCCGACGCCCTTCCTCGCCCAGGACGACTTCTACAGCTCCGTCGGCGTCGTGAAGGTGCTCGGCTCCCGCCCCGAGCAGATGGGCTTCACCGGGGCATTCCTGCCGACCGCCGTCGTCGACGACCTCGGCCCGCGGTCGATCTACCCCGACGCCCGCGACCCCCTCCTGGTGCTCACCGGCTTCGTCGGCGACCTCGGCGCGGTCAACGACGGGCGGCCGGTCAACGTCTACGAGCTCGACACCCAGGGCATGGAGCAGATGACGCGCGACGACGGCACTCCGTGGTCGGTGGCGATGACCCCCGGCCGGTCCGTGGAGCTGCCGGGCGGCCGCGGCACCCTCACGTTCGGCTACCCCGACGCCACGGAGGCCGAGTCCGTCGCCGGGGGCACGCTCGACGCGCTGCCGCGCTTCGCGGGACTGACCGTCCGCGCCGACCCGGGCCGCCTGCCGGCCCTCGGCTTCTCCGTCCTCGCCATCGCCGGCCTCACCGCCTCGCTGTTCACCCCCCGCCGCCGGGTCTTCGTCCGGGTCCGGGGCGACCGCGTCGAGGTCGCGGGTCTGGCCCGCGGCGAGGACGCGGGCCTCGCGGCGGAGGTCGGCACGCTCGCCCGTACCCTGGGGACGTCCCCGCGGTCGGACGCCCCCGCCCCCGGCGGTCCCGCGGGCACCACCCCGACCGGACGCGAGTCCGGCCCCACCGGCACCACCTCCGGGAGCTGACATGGACGCGTCCCTCGCCGCGACGAGCAACCTCCTCGTCTACTCGGCCATGAGCGTCTACGTGCTGGCGTTCGTCGCCTTCGCGCTGGACCTCTCCGGCCGCGGCCGCACCCGCGAGGTCGTCGCGGGCGCCACGGCGCGCAGCCGCACGCTCGTCGGCGCCGGCGGCGCGGGCGAGGACACCGCCACGGCGACGGAGGGCGGCGACGTCGTCCGCGTCCGCCGCGGCGCCGCCGCGGTCGGCGTGACGACGACGTGGCTCGCCCTCCTGCTCCACGGCGCCGCCGTCGTCACCCGCGGGCTCTCGGCGCACCGGGTGCCGTGGGGCAACATGTACGAGTTCTCGCTGACGGGCTCGGCCGTCGTCACGGCGGTCTTCTGCGTCGTGCTCCTGCGCCGCGACCTGCGCTACCTCGGCGTCTTCGTCGTCGGGCCCGTGCTGCTCAGCCTCGGCGTGGCGCTGGCCGTCCTCTACACGGAGTCGGCGCAGCTCGTCCCCGCCCTCCAGAGCTACTGGCTCGTCATCCACGTGTCGGTGGCGGCGGTGAGCTCGGCGCTCTTCGTCATCGCCTTCTCGGCCAACGTCCTGCAGCTCGTCCAGGACCGCCGCGAGCGGATGGCCGCCGCCGGCCGCCCCGCGCGCCGCGGCGCCTTCATGGAGCGCCTGCCGGGCTCGGTCGAGCTCGAGCGGGCCGCCTACCGCCTCATCGCGGTGTCCTTCCCGCTGTGGTCCTTCACCCTCGTCGCCGGTGCCATCTGGGCCGAGCGGGCGTGGGGCCGGTACTGGGGCTGGGACCCCAAGGAGGTGTGGACCTTCGTCATCTGGGTCGTCTACGCCGCCTACCTCCACGCCCGCGCCACGCGGGGGTGGGACGGCCGCCGCTCGGCCTACCTGGCCATCGCCGGCTTCGCCTGCATCCTCGTCAACTACGGCGTCGTCAACGTCTTCTTCCCGGGCGAGCACAGCTACGCCGGGATCGGCTGACCCACCCGCCGCCCGGGCCCCGGGCGGCGGACGACGAGAGGGCCCCCGCCACGTGGCGGGGGCCCTCTCGTCGTCGGGGCTGCGGACCGGGCGGGGTCAGGTGCGCGTGCCGTCCCCGGGCCGGCCGTCGAGGTCGCGCAGGTCGCGCAGGAACGTGGGGTCGTCGTCCGGGCCGAGCGGGCCACGGGGCGGACGGCCGCCCCCGCCCCCGCCGCCGCCCTCGGCGCGCTGGCGGCCGACGGTCAGCCACAGCACCGGGCCGAGCACGGGCAGGACGATGCAGAGGACCACCCAGGCGGTGCGGGGGAGGACGGCGATCTCCTCGTCCCGGCTCCGCAGGACGTCGAGCACGGTGTAGACCGCCAGCCCGAGGGCGACGAGGACGAGCACGGCGCGCAGCATCACCCGATGGTACGGACGGCCCCGCGGCGCCGCCCGTCCCGGGGCGCCCGTCCGGGTGCGACGTCGACCACGTCGCCGGGGCGCCGCGGCCCCGGAGGGCGTGCGACCGCCGCGGGCCCGGCGCCTACCCTGGGACGGTGCTGCTGCGCTACTCGCTCCTCCGGCTGACCGTCCTCGCCGCCGTCGGCGCGGCCGCGTGGGCGGCGGGGCTGCGGGACGTGTGGTGGCTGCTGGCCACGGCGGTCGGCTCGCTGCTCGTGTCGCTGGTCGTCCTGCGCGGGCCGCGCGACCAGGTGGTCCGCCACCTCGAGGAGCGCCAGGAGCGCCGGGCGGCCGACCTGCCGCGGCGGCCCCGGCGGCGCGGCCTCGACGACACCGAGGCCGAGGACGCGGCGGACGACGCCGCCCGCGGCCGCGACGCCTGAGGCGTCAGCCCGCCAGGAGCGCCTGCACGCGGGCCCGCACGTCGGGCCGCTCGGCGAGCACGTCGCCCACGGCGACCTCGGCCGGGAGCCGTCGCCACGAGCCGTCCTCCGCGAGCACGTCGGCCAGGGTCCGCACGAGCTGGGGGGCGTCCTCGTCGAGCAGGTCGAGCCCCACGAGCACGTCCTCGGTGACGACGAGCCGCACGCGCGCGTCGCCGGCCCCCTCCTCGCCCGGCTCGGCGAGCGCGTCGACCTCGCCGGCGCCTGCCGCCACCACCACGAGGTAGGCGTCCGCCCCGTCCGCCCGCACGTCCACCGCTGCCACGCGGGGATCGTCGCAGCCCCCGGCCCCGACGGCGTGCGCGCCAGGTCCCCGGCGTGTCAGCGCGCCGGCGCTCAGGCGGCGAGGGCCAGCCCGAGCGCGAGCAGCGCGGCGTGGACGAGCTCGAGCCGTCCCGTGGCGGCCAGCACCGGGACCAGCGCCCGCCCCTGCGCCCCGCCCAGCACGGTGCGGGCCGGCGGCACGGCGGGTACGAGGGCGAGGAGCGCGAGCAGCGGCCAGGCGGAGCCGAGGACCGCGGCGGCCGGCAGGGCCAGCAGCGGCGGCACGAGCACCAGCGCGGCGAAGAGGGTCCGGGTGCGCGGCGCGCCCAGCCGCACGGCGAGGGTGCGCTTGCCGGCGACGGCGTCGGTCGGCACGTCGCGGAGGTTGTTGGCGACGAGGATCGCGCAGGCGTGCAGCCCGACGCCGACGGCCGCGAGGACGGCGACGACGCCGACCCGGTCGACCTGGACGTACGTCGTCCCGAGCACCGCCACGAGGCCGAAGAAGACGAAGACGAAGACCTCGCCGAGGCCCAGGTACCCGTACGGGCGGCGTCCGCCGGTGTACGTCCACGCGGCGGCGACGCAGGCGGCGCCGACGAGGAGGAACCACCAGTGGCCCGTCAGCACGACGAGGAGGAGCCCCGCGAGGGCGGCGACGCCGAAGGCGGCGAAGGCCGCGCGCCGGACGGCGCCCGGGGCGGCGACGCCCGAGCCGACGAGCCGCAGCGGGCCGACGCGGTCGCGGTCGGTGCCGCGGACGCCGTCGGAGTAGTCGTTGGCGTAGTTGACGGCGACCTGGAGGGCGAGGGCCACGACGAGGGCGAGCAGCGCCCGTCCGAGGTGGGCGTCGCCCAGGGCCGCCGCGGCGCCCGTGCCCGCGAGGACGGGGGAGACCGCCGCCGGGAGGGTCCTCGGCCGCGCGCCCTGCACCCACTGACCCGCCGTCGCCACGGCGGGAGAACCTACCCGCCGCCCGGGGGCGGGCCGTCCGCCGCCGCCGCGAGCGCCGCGGCCGCCCGGCGGTCCGGCTTGCCCAGAGCCCGGCGCGGCAGGTCGTCGACGAGGACGAGCCGCCGCGGCGCGGCGGCCCGCCCCAGCGCGGCGGCCGCGGCGGCCCGCAGCGCCGCGAGGTCCGGCGCGGGCCCCCCGGGGGCGGGGACGACGACGGCGACGACCGCCTGCCCCCAGCGCTCGTCGGGGACGCCGACGACGAGGACCTCGCGCACGCCGGGGGCTCCCGCGAGGACCGCCTCCACGGCGGCGGGCGCGACCTTCTCCCCGCCGGTGACGAGCACGTCGTCGAGCCGGCCGAGCACCTCGAGCCGGCGGCCGCCCCGTGCGGCGGGGTCGTCGACCCAGCGGCCGGCGTCGGCGGTCCGGGTCCAGCGCGTCCCGGCGCGCACGGGCTGGTCGAGGGCCAGGACGTCGCCGCCGAGCAGCACCCGCCCGTCGTCCTCGAGCGCGACCTCGACGCCGGGCAGGGGGACGCCGTCGTAGACGCAGCCGCCGCACGTCTCGGTGGCGCCGTAGGTGCGCACGACGCGGGCGCCGGCGTCCGCGGCGGCGGCGAGCAGGGAGGGCGGGGCGGCCGCGCCGCCGAGGAGCACCGCGTCGAGCGCGGCGAGCACCCGCCGGCCCCCGGGGTCCTCGAGCAGGCGCACGAGCTGGGTGGGGACGAGCGACGTCCGCACCGGCCCCGGGGCGCGCGCGAGCAGGCGCTCCGCCGCCGCGACGAAGGCGTCGGCGGTGAAGGGCGTGCCCGGGGGCAGGGCGGCGGGCACGGTCCCGGCGACGGCGCCCCGCGCGAGGACGTTCCACCCCGCGACGTGCGCCAAGGGCAGGCACAGCAGCCACGACGCCGGACCGCCGAGGACGGCCTCGCCGCCCCGCGCACCCGCCCGGACCGCGTCCGCGCCGAGCGGCACGAGCCGGGGCGCCCCCGTGCTGCCCGAGGTCGGCAGGAGGAGCACCGCGCCCGCCGCGGCGGGGCCGGCGTCGCGGGCGGCGGCGCGCAGGGCGTCGTCGCCCGGGCCGCCGGGCAGCGGCAGCAGGGACGGTGCGACGGGCGCGCCCGCGCGCAGGCGGCGGGCGAGGAGCTCCTGCGCCCCGGCCGCCCAGCCGTCGGGGTCGTCGGCGCCCGCGGCGGCGGCGTCGACCGGGACCTCGAGGACGCCGGGGGCCTGCGGGCTCATCCCGGCAGGGTAGGCAGCGGGCGGCCGCGCGGGCCGTCGGCCGCGGTGCCGGCGGGGCCGCGCGCGGCTCGTCCCGCCCGCCCGGGCCGGGTTACCGTGGGGGCGACGGGTCCGGCGGACGGGCTCCAGGGACTGCGCGAGGCCTGTGGTGGGGAGGCTCGCCCGCTGGAGCGCACCTGCATGAGCACGACCCCTCCGTCCCGCACCGCCGACGGCGCCCCCTCGGGCCCCGCCGACGCCGACGTCCCCCGCACGACCCTCACCCCGGCCGACGCCGCGGACGCCCCCGCCGCGCACACGCCGGCGCCCGCCCCCTCGGCCGGCCCGGCCGCGGCGGCGCCCCCGGGCCGCGGCCGCTGGCAGGCCTTCGTCGGCTCCTTCGCGCAGTACCGCGAGCTGCCGCCGGTCGCGGGCCGCTCCTACCTCGTCATGGCCTTCCTCGCCCGGCTGCCCATCACGATGGTCCCCGTCGGCGTCCTCACGCTCGCGACGGCGGCCACGGGCTCCGCCGCCGCCGCCGGGCTCGCCGCCGCGGCCGCGGCGGTCGGCGAGGCCGTGGGGGCCCCGGTGAGCGGCGCCGTCGCCGACCGGCGCGGCCAGCGCCCGGTCCTGCTCGTCGTCGCGGGCCTGCACGCCCTCGCGCTCGTGGCGCTGCTCACCGCCGCCGCCTCGGGCGACCCGACGGCGCTCGCCGCCGGCGCCGCGCTCGTCGGCCTCACCGTCCCCCAGGTCGGGCCCATGTCCCGCGCCCGCTGGCTCGTCATGTCGCCCAGGAACGTCCGGACGGCGTTCGCCTTCGAGGGGACGGCCGACGAGGTCGGCTTCGCCCTCGGCCCGGCCCTCGTCGGCCTCTCGGCGGTCCTCCTCGGCGCGACGGCGCCGGTCGTGCTCGCGGCGGTGCTCGTCGTCGGCCTCGTCACCGCCTTCGCCCTGCACCCCAGCGCGGCCGCGGTGCCGGCCCGCTCGGCCGCCGACCGCGCCGCGCTGAAGGAGCGCCGGCGGGCCGAGGCGGCCGGACGCGGGTTCGAGCCCCTCGTCCTCGTGCCGCTCGTCGGCATGCTCGCCATCGGCGTCTTCTTCGGCGCGAGCAACGTCTCGCTCGTCGCGTCGGCGGACGACGCCGGCGTCCCCGAGGTCGGCGGCCTCCTCGCCGCCGCCATGGCCGTCGGCTCCGCCGTGACGGCGCTCGCCGTCGTCGCCCTGCCCGCCTCGCTCGGCCCGTGGCGCCGGTGGGCCGGGTCGGCGGTGCTCCTCGTCGTCGGCGCCGCCGTCATGCACCTCGCGTCGCCGTCGCTGCTGCCGCTCGTCCTGGCCACGGTGCTCGCGGGCCTCGCCGTCGGCCCGCTGCTCGTCACCATCACCGACGTCGCCGGCCGCCTCGCGCCCGAGGGCGGCGCGGGCCTCGCCTTCACGCTCCTGACGAGCGGCATCGTCCTCGGCGTCGCCGGCGGCTCGGCCCTCGCCGGCCTCGTGGGGGAGCGGGTCGGCACGACGGCGGCCTTCTGGGTCGGCGTCGGCGCCGCGGTCGTCCTCGTCCTGCTCGTTCTCGTCGCGGCGGCCACGCGCCGCCCGCTGCCGCCCCACGCGGGCTGACGTCGAGGTCGGTGCGTCGATCCGACGGACCGCCGTCACATCGACGCACCGCCCTCCAGCCCGTGCGCTCCGGACGCGGTGCACCGCGTCCTGAGCGCACCGGCTTGGTCGCCCGGACGGTGCGCCGCGCTGTTGACGAGGTTCACGACGAGCACGCCGGCGTCTCGGCGAGGGAGGAGCGGCCTGATCGTCGGGCCCGCCAGCGCTCGCTCCTGAGGGTTGCCGAGATTTCTCTCGAGAGGCTGCTGGCAATGCCGGCCGATGTCGGCCCTCCGCCACCCGCTCCTGCGTGAGCCCTTGGGTTCGCGCAGCTCCGGATCGGGGCGCCAGTCGCTCCGCCGGCGTTTGCTCGGGCGGAGAGGCGTGTGGCACACCGACGGCCGTGCCGCCCGGCTCGTCTAGTGTCAGCCGCCTGTAGACGGCTTCCGGCACTGCTGGCGGTCGGGAGGTCGAGACGCGGGGGCGTGAGATGTCGGCGACGGACAACCCCATCCTGGGGAGCCCCTACGACATCCCGTCGAGGCACTGGCGCCTCGACGACCGCGGTGGCATCCAGGACGACGTCGTCCAGGGCCGGCGGCGCAGCGAGTCGTGGGTGCCCGTCCCGCGCCCGCGCAAGCGCAAGGTGTCGGGGCAGACCGAGCTCGAGCTGCACCGCACCGACGAGCGTCGCGAGCGCAACGACCAGGTCGACCGGATCCGGCAGGTCGTCGACCTCTGGCGTCGCCGCGACTACCCGCACGTCACCGAGACGACGGGGCGGCTCCTGCGGTACTGGGCCGACCCCGAGCGCAGCAACCGCGTCCTTTTCGCCCAGCGGGAGGCCGCGGAGACGGCGATCTACATCGCCGAGGCGGCAGCCCGTGACGGCAACGACTGGGTGCGCCAGGAGCTGCAGCGCCTCAACGGCGAGTTCAACCGGGGCCTGCCCCGCGTCGCGCTGAAGATGGCGACGGGCTCGGGCAAGACGGTCGTCATGGCCATGCTCATCGCCTGGCAGACCCTCAACAAGGTGGCCCGTCCCAAGGACCCGCGCTTCTCGACGCGCTTCCTCGTGGTCGCCCCGGGCATCACCATCCGGGACCGCCTGCGGGTCCTCGTGCCCACCGACAAGGGCAGCTACTACGCCGAGCGCGACCTCGTGCCCGCGGACCTCTGGCCGCACATGCGCCGTGCCTCCCTGACGGTCACCAACTTCCACAGCTTCCTGCTGCGCTCGACGCAGGAGGGCCGCGGCATCAGCGCCGACACTCGGCGCCTCGTCACCGCGCGGGTCGACGGGGACCCGTTCACCGAGACGCCGCCGATGATGGTCGCCCGGGTCCTGCGGGGGATGGCTTCGCGGCGTCCCGGCGACGGCGGCCCGCTGGTCGTCCTCAACGACGAGGCGCACCACTGCTACGCGACGGCGGCCGCTGCGGTCCTGGGCGCGAGCCGGGCGGAGGACCTCAAGGGCGCCGACAAGAAGGAGGCGCTCGCCCGCAACGACGAGGCCGGGGTGTGGTTCTCCGGGATCCGGGCGGTGGCGGAGCGCTTCGACGTCAAGGCGGTCTACGACCTCTCGGCGACGCCGTTCTTCCTCAGCGGCTCGGGCTACCCGGAGGGCTACATCTTCCCGTGGGTGGTCAGCGACTTCTCGCTGCTCGACGCCATCGAATCGGGGATCGTCAAGATCCCCCGCGTCCCGGTCGCCGACGACTCCGAGGGCGACACCGTCGCCTACCTCAACCTCTGGGACCACGTCGGTGACGTGCTGCCGAAGCGGGTGGCGAAGGACGTGCGCCTCGTCGAGACGCGCGAGCTGCCGCCCACGCTGGACGGCGCGCTGAAGAGCCTCTACGCCTCCTACGAGCGGGCGTTCGAGCGGTGGGAGGCGCAGCGCCGCGAGGACTCGCTACGGGCGGGGTCGACGCCGCCGGTGATCATCGTCGTCTGCCCCAACACGCTGGTGTCCCGGTGGGTGTACGACACGATCGCCGGCTGGACGAAGCCGGTCGAGGCCGGGGGAGAGGACGGTCCACCGGTCCACGTCCCCGGCCAGCTGCCGCTGCTCAGCAACGTCGTCGACGGCCGGCACCTCTCCCGCCCGCGGACGATCCTCGTCGACTCGGCGCAGCTCGAGTCCGGAGAGGCGCTCACCCCCGACTTCCGCACGGCGGCCGGCGAGGAGATCGCCGCCTTCCGCGCGGAGCACGTCGCGCGCACCGGCCGTACGGCCGACGACCTCGACGACGCCGACCTGCTGCGGGAGGTCCTCAACACGGTTGGCAAGCCGGGGCGCCTGGGCGCGGGCGTCCGGTGCGTGGTGAGCGTCTCGATGCTCTCGGAGGGCTGGGACGCCAACACGGTGACCCACGTCCTCGGGGTCCGGGCCTTCGGCTCCCAGCTGCTCTGCGAGCAGGTGGTCGGTCGGGGGCTGCGCCGCCGCTCGTACGTGGTCGGCGAGGACGGCCGCTTCGCGCCGGAGTACGCCGAGGTCTACGGCGTCCCCTTCAGCTTCATCCCCAGCGACCGGCCCGCCGCCGACCCGGTGCCCGGGCGACAGCCGCAGGCCGTCAAGGCGCAGGAGAACCGGAGCGCCGCCCGGATCACCTTCCCGCGCCTGGACGGGTACCGCGTGGAGCTCCCTGACCACCGGGTCTCCGCGGACCTCAGCGAGGTTCCCGTGCACCGGGTCCGCACCGAGGAGGTCGCCACCCTCACCGAGGTGGCCGGCCTCATCGGCAGCGAAGAGGTCCACGACCTCGGTCGCTTCCAGCGGGCGCGGGAGCGGACGGTCGCCTTCGAGCTGGCCAAGGCGCTGATGCGCCGCTTCGCCGTCGACAACGACCCCGGCGGCACCCGTCCGTGGCTCTTCCCCCAGCTCGTCCGCATCGCGGAGGAGTGGCTCAGGACGCGGGTGGAGTACGAGCAGTCGACCTTCCCGGGGCTCTTCCTCATCGGGACGCGGCGGTCCGAGGCGGCCGAGCAGATCTACCAGGCGATCAACCAGCCGAAGGGTGGTCGCGAGCCGCTCGTGCTCCCGGTCTTCAGCGCTCTTGGCCGGACGGGGTGCACCGACGTCGTCGACTTCTCGACGACCAAACGCGTCATCGAGACGGACCCCGAGAAGTGCCACGTGGACGGCGTCGTCCTCGACGGCCCGGACGGCAACACGTGGGAGCAGATCGCGGCCGGGGCGTTGGAGGCGTCGAAGGACGTCGCGGCCTACGTCAAGAACGACCACCTCGAGCTGGCTGTCCCGTACCTGCACAAGGGTGCTGCCCGTCGATACCTGCCGGACTTCGTCGTCCGACTCACGCCCGACGGCTCCGGCGTCGAGCGGCACCTGTTGCTCGAGGTGTCGGGCGGGCGGAAGTCGCAGACGGAGCGCGCCGAGAAGGCGGCGACCGCGCGGAACCAGTGGTGCGCCGCGGTCAACAACCACCAGGGCTTCGGCCGCTGGGGGTACGTCGAGGTCGACGACCCCGTCAGCACGAAGAGCGTCCTGGCGCACGCCGTCGAGCGCCTGCGCGCCGACGAGCCGATCACCGGCCTGCCGACGGTCCTGTCCGGCGGGCTCTTCGACCACGACATCAACGACGAGGAGCTGGCCGATGCCGCCGCGCCGAACCACTGACACGCCGGCCGGGCCCGTGCCCATCGAGTCTTTCGACCACGCCGCCAAGCGGTCGAACATCCCCACCGCGGACGGTCGCGACTTCGTCGACGAGTCCGTGCAGGCACCGCGCGTCCTCGGCGTCGAGCGCGACGTCGCGCTGGATCCTCAGCTCGTGTGGCGCGGCAAGGACGCGCAGGACGACCGCCTCGAGGTGCAGGCTCCACCGCTCTACATCCAGGAGAAGGTCGACCCCCGGGCCCTCGTGGAAGACCTGCGGCGCGCCTCGACGGCACCGGCGGCCGAGGAAGCGGCCTCGCTTTTCGACGACTTCGACGACTTCGACGGGCTTGAGGGCTTCGAGGCCGTCGAGTACTACCGGCATGAGGCCAACTGGTCGAACCGCATGATCCTCGGGGACGCACTTGAGGTCATGGCCTCCCTCGCCGAGCGCGAAGACCTGCGCGGACAAGTCCAGTGCGTCTACATGGACCCGCCGTAGGGCATCGAATTTTCGTCCAATTGGCAGACTCGTGCGGGCAGTCGGGAGGTGCGGGACCGTCTCTCGGATGTGAGTAGGCAAGTCGAACAGATCAAGGCCTTCCGCGACACGTGGGAGCACGGTATCCACTCCTACCTGAACTACCTGCGTGATCGCTTCGCTGTCGCGAGGGAACTGCTTACGGATAGTGGCACGCTGGTGGTGCAGATCGGTGAGCGCAATGCGCACACGGTCCGTCTGGTGGCGGAAGAAGTCTTCGGTGCCGATGGGTACCTGGGTAGCATCGTTTTCAATAAGACAAGTAGCCAGAACGCCACTGGAATGCCCTCTGTTGTAGACTACTTGCTCATATTCGCCAAGTCGCCATCGGTTCATAAGATGCGGCGCTTGTTGGCTGCGAAGCGACCGGGTGAGAGGGGCGCGAAGAACTACACGCAGATTTTCTCACCTGATCTCTCTCACCATCGACGTATGACTCCTGATGAGATGACAGGTCGCGACCCTCTCCCTACGGGCTGGCAAATCGGTCGGCTCGGGCCCCTGCTCTCACAGGATCTCCAAACGGCGCGCAGTAGCCCCTACGAGTTCGCCGGTCGGTCGTTCTCGGTGCCTGGTAACAATCACTGGAAGTATGACCCGTCGCCCGGCGGCGCCATGGACGTGTTGGCAAGGGTGGGGCGAATCAAAGTGTCCGGAAAGTCACTGGCGAGCGTCCTTTTGGCATCAGACAACCCAACCACCCCTTTGGATAATGTCTGGCTTGACACGGGGACTGGTAGTTTCACGGAACCTCAGGTTTACGTGGTTCAGACAGGGCAGAAGGTGGTCCAGCGCTGCTTGCTTATGTTCACCGATCCTGGTGATCTAGTGCTTGACCCCACGTGTGGTTCTGGAACGACGGCGGTGGTAGCCGAGCACTGGGGTCGCAGGTGGATCACTATCGACACCTCGCGTGTCGCGCTGGCACTTGCCCGGCAGCGGATCATGAGCGCTCAGTACCCGTACTACCTCCTCGCCGACTCGCCCGCGGGTCGGGCCAAGGAGGCCGAGCTCACCGGCGAGCGGGTGCCCGCGACGCCGTCCACCGGTGACCTGCGTCAGGGCTTCGTCTACGAGCGCGTCCCGCACGTCACGCTGAAGTCGATCGCCAACAACCCGGACATCCGCGAGGGCATGTCGCGGGCGGAGATCGACGCGGCCATCGCCCGGCACGCCGAGAGCGAGACGCTCTACGACCGGCCGTACACCGACCTGAAGCGGGTCCGGGTGGCCGGGCGCTTCACCGTCGAGTCGCTCTCCCCGCACCGGTCGGTCTCCTTCGACACCGAGATGGACGAGAAGCCGGCGTCGGAGGAGTCGCCCGACGCGGGGGCCGACGTCGTCGACGACCGGCCGACGTACGAGCGGACGGTCCTCGACAACCTGCGGACCGCCGGTGTCCAGAACGGACGCCGGGACGAGCGGCTGGTCTTCGACAGCCTCGAGCCGCACCCCGGCGTGGCCGTCCAGGCCGTGGGCACGCGCCGGGACGCCGAGGACGAGACGCCGCAGCGCATCGCCGTCGCCCTCGGGCCCGAGTACGGCACCGTGAGCCCCGACCTCGTCAAGCAGGCGGCGCGCGAGGCGCTGCAGGGGGCCGGGCACGACCTCCTGCTCGTCCTCGGCTTCTCCTTCGACGCCGGCACGCTGGGGACGGTCGACGAGTTCCGGCCCAGCGAGGGCAGCGACTTCGCCACCGTCGCGGCCGAGCGGCGCCTCGGCCGGCTGCCCATCCTCCTGGTGCGGATGAACACCGACCTCGCGATGGGCGACGAGCTGCTCAAGAAGACGGGGGCAGGCAACCTCTTCACGGTCTTCGGGGAGCCCGACATCGTCGTCGAGCGGGACGCCGACCAGGTCGTCGTCGAGATCCGCGGCGTCGACGTCTACAACCCGACCACGGGGGAGGTGCGGTCCGACGAGCCGGACTCCATCGCGCTGTGGATGGTCGACACCGACTACGACGGTGAGTCGTTCTTCGTCCGGCACGCCTACTTCTGCGGCGCGGGCGACCCGTACGCACGGCTCAAGCGAGCGCTGAAGGCCGACGTCGACGAGGCCGCGTGGGAGTCGTTGCACAGCACCCGTTCGCGGCCCTTCGCGGTGCCCTCTACGGGGCGTATCGCCGTCAAGGCGATCAACGACTACGGCGACGAGGTGCTCACCGTCCTCCCGGTGGTCTGAGAGTCCTCGGGCACCCCCGGCCCGCGGGCTGCAGGTCTACCGTCGGGTCATGACCGCAACGTCCGTGCGCGAGGTGGCGCTCGTCACCGCCGACGACCTCCTGGCGAGATCGGTCGACGGGCAGCGCGTCGAGCGCGTCGAGGGGGTCCTGACCGCGATGACACCAGCGGGCGCGCGCAACGGGCGGACGGCGGCTCGACTGCTCCTGCGCATCGGCGCCCACGCCGAGGCGACCAGCGCCGGCGAGGTGCTGGCGGCCGAGACGGGGTTCCTCCTCGCCGAGCGGCCGGACACGGTGCGGGCGCCCGACGTCGCCTTCGTCGCCGCGGAGCGGGTGGCCGGGCTGGACGTCGCCGGCTTCTCGCCCGTCGTCCCGGACCTCGTCGCCGAGGTCGTCAGCCCCGGCGACCGGTCCAGCGAGGTCACCCAGAAGGCGCTCGCGTGGGTGGATGCCGGCGTCCGGCTCGTGTGGGTCGTCGACCCGCAGGCGCGCACCGTCGTCGTCCACGACGGCGCCGTCGTTCGGGTGCTGCGCGGCGACGACGTCCTCGACGGCGGCGAAGTCCTCCCGGGCCTGTCCCTCCCCCTGGGCGACGTCTGGCCGGTGCCGCCGCCGTGAGGTGGTGCGGCGCGTCCTCTGCCGACCGTCGTCACACACCTGAGCGAGCGAGGAGAACGGCATGGCGCGCGTCGTCCGCCTGGTCCCACCCCCTATGGCTGACGAGCCCGAGCCGGAGGTCTTGCCCGGCGCCGCCGACTGGCTCGCGACCTGGATGCACGTCCGCGCGTGGGCGGGCTCTCGGGACGACGCGATGCGGGTGATGGCGGGCTTCCGTGCGAGCGTGGAGGGTCCCTTCGGCGGGGAGCACCCGACACTGCCGGACGCCATCGAGGCGTACCTCACCGCGGCGGACGCCGGGGCGCTGGTCCCCTGCTTCGGCAACGACTGACAGCAGCCTGACGCCGAGGTCGGTGCGCCGACCCGACGGTCCACCGTCAGATCGACGCACCGACCTCGAGGTCGTGCCCCGGGACGTGGTGCACCGCGGTCCGTGGCGCACAGCCCGCGCGGCTCAGTAGTGCCAGGGGTAGGGCGACCAGTCCGGGTCCCGCTTCTCGAGGAAGGCGTCGCGCCCCTCGACGGCCTCGTCGGTGCCGTAGGCCAGGCGCGTGGCCTCGCCGGCGAAGAGCTGCTGCCCGACGAGCCCGTCGTCGGGCAGGTTCATCGCGTACTTGAGCATGCGCTGCGCCGTCGGGGACTTGCCGTTGACCTCGGCGGCGACGACCAGCGCCTCCTCCTCGAGGTGGGCGTGGTCGGCGACGACGTTGACGGCGCCCATCCGCTGCATCGTCTCGGCGTCGTACGTGCGGCCGAGGAAGAAGATCTCCCGGGCGTTCTTCTGCCCCACCATCTGCGCCAGGTACGCAGAGCCGTAGCCGGCGTCGAAGCTGCCGACGTCGGCGTCGGTCTGCTTGAAGCGGGCGTGCTCGCGGCTCGCGACGGTGAGGTCGCAGACGACGTGGAGGCTGTGGCCCCCGCCGGCAGCCCAGCCGGGGACGACGGCGACGACGACCTTGGGCATCGCCCGCACGAGCCGCTGCACCTCGAGGACGTGGAGGCGGCCGCGCTCGGCGAGGCCCGCGGCGGTCGAGGGGTCCGCGCCGTCGGCGTACTGGTAGCCCGACCGGCCCCGCACCCGCTGGTCGCCGCCGGAGCAGAAGGCCCAGCCGCCGTCGCGGGGGCTGGGGCCGTTGCCGGTGAGCAGGACGCAGCCGACGTCGGCGGAGCGGCGGGCGTGGTCGAGGACGCGGAGCAGCTCGTCGACGGTCCCCGGGCGGAAGGCGTTGCGGACCTCGGGGCGGTCGAACGCGACGCGCACGGTGCCGCGCTCGGGGCCGGGGCGCACGCACCGGTGGTACGTCACGTCGACGAGGTCGGAGAAGCCCGGCACCTCCGCCCAGGCCGTCGGGTCGAAGGTCTCGGAGACGTCCGCGCGCGCTGCCACGGGCCGACCCTGCCACGCCGTCCTCGCCCCTCCGCTGGGTGCGCCACCGCCCCCTCGTGGCCCCTCCGGGGGGCGCCGGTGCGCGGAGCGCCCGCGCGCCCAGGATCATGGTGACCATGTCGCTCGGCTGGGAGATCGTGCTCGTCCTCGTCTTCGTGCTCGTGGGCGGTGTCTTCGCGATGTCCGAGCTCGCCCTCGTGTCCCTCCGGGACGGCCAGGTCAAGGCGATGGTCGGCCAGAACCTGCGCGGCGCCCTGGCGGTGGAGCGGCTCCGCGGCTCGACCAACCGCTTCCTGTCCGCCGTCCAGATCGGCGTCACGGCGGCGGGCTTCTTCGCCTCCGCGTACGGCGGCGCGACCATCGCGGCACGGCTGACGCCGGTCCTCGTCGGCTGGGGCGTCCCGGAGGGCGTCGCGACGACCGTCTCCCTCGTCGTCATCACGGCGCTCGTCTCGTACGTGTCGCTCGTCCTCGGCGAGCTCGTGCCCAAGCGCATCGCGCTGCAGAGGCCCGACGCCGTCTCGCGCCTCGTCGCCCCGGCGCTGGAGAAGATCGCCGTGCTCGCGACGCCGGTCATCTGGTTGCTCGGGAAGTCCACCAACCTCGTCGTCCGTCTCCTCGGCATGAACCCCGACGACGAGCGCGACGAGGTCAGCGAGGAGGAGCTGCGGGAGATGGTCTCCTCGCACGAGGACCTCGACGACGACGAGCGCCGCCTGCTCGACGACGTCTTCGCCGCCGCGGACCGCCGGGTCGCCGAGGTGATGGTGCCGCGCACCGAGGTCGAGTTCCTCGACGGCGCCAAGACCCTCGAGGAGGCGGCGCAGGAGATCGAGCACCGCCCGCACTCCCGCTACCCGGTGACGGGGGAGGGCGTCGACGACGTCATCGGCTTCGTCCACGTCCGCGACGTCCTCACCGCGCTGCGCCACCCCGAGAGGTCGACCGGCCGCCTCCAGGACGTCATGCGCCCGGTGAGCCTGGTCACCGGGAACCAGGCGGTCCTGCCGGCGCTGTCGGAGATGCGCCGCACCCGCCGCCACATCGCCGTCGTCGTCGACGAGTACGGCGGCACCGACGGCATCGTCACGCTCGAGGACCTCGTGGAGGAGCTCGTCGGCGACATCGAGGACGAGCACGACCGCCGCGACGTCGAGGCCCCCGAGGTCGTGGGCCACGTCGAGCTGTCCGGCCTCCTGCACCGCGACGAGGTGCTCGACCAGACCGGCGTCCAGCTCCCCGAGGGCTCGTTCGAGACCCTCGCCGGCTTCGTCATGGACCGGCTCGGCCGGCTGCCGGGCGAGGGCGACGTCGTCGAGGACCTCGGCCACCGCTTCACCGTCCTGCGCCTCGACGGCCGCCGGGCCGACCGCATCGGCGTCGAGGCCGTCGAGGAGGAGCCGGAGGGGCCCGGCGGCGACCCGGCCGGCCGCGCCGGCAGCGGCGACCTGCGCTCGGGCGTCACCCGCGGCGCGGCCGCCGACGGCGACGGCGGGCCCGGCCGCGGCTGAGCCGTCGTGACCTCCCCGACGGCCCCGACGGGCGCCTCGGCGTGGACCGCCTGGACGGGCGGCCGCGCGTCCGCCGTGTGGCCCCCGCCCGGTACCGACGTGCCGCTGCCCGCGCAGGACGACGTCCTGGGGGAGGCGCGCGTCGTCGTCGTCCCGCTGCGGACCCGCTTCCGCGGCCTGCTGGCCCGGGAGGCCGTCCTCCTGCGGGGGCCGGCCGGCTGGGCGGAGTGGGCGCCCTTCGCCGAGTACGACGACGACGAGGCGGCCTGGTGGCTCCTCGCCGCGCTCGAGGCGGCGTGGGTCGGGCCGCCGGCCCCCGTGCGGGCCGCCGTCCCGGTCAACGCGACCGTGCCGGCGCTCGCGCCCGGGGAGGTGGCGGACGTCGTCGCCCGCGTGCCCGGGGCGCGCACCGCGAAGGTCAAGGTGGCCGAGCCCGGCGTCGAGCCGGCCCGCGCGGACGCCGAGGACGTCGACAGGGTGGCCGCCGTGCGGTCGGCCCTCGGCCCGGGCGGCCGGGTCCGCGTCGACGCGAACGGCGGCTGGTCGCCGGAGCGGGCCGCCCGCGTCCTCGCGGCCCTCGCCGCGCAGGGGCCGCTGGAGTACGCCGAGCAGCCGTGCGCCGACGTCGCCGGTCTCGTCGACCTGCGGGCGCGGCTGGCCGCGGCCGGCCTCGACGTGCCCGTCGCCGCGGACGAGAGCATCCGCCGGGCGGCCGACCCGCTCGCCGTCGTGCGTGCCGGGGCGGCGGACGTCGCCGTCCTCAAGGTCCCGCCGCTGGGCGGGGCCCGGGGGCTGCTGGCGCTCGCCGAGGTGCTGCGCCGCGACCACGGCGTCCCCGTGGTCGTCTCCAGCGCCCTCGACACGTCCGTCGGCCTCGCCGCCGGGGTCCGCGCCGCCGCGGCCCTGCCGGACCTGGCCCACGCGTGCGGCCTGGCGACCGGCAGCCTCCTGGCGGCGGACGTGGCCGGGCCGCTCGTCGTCGTCGACGGGGCCCTCGACGTCGCGGCCGCCACGGCCGCGACGGCCGACCTCAGCCCGGCGCGCCTCGACGCCGTCGCCGCCCGCGCGGACGTCGCCGCGGCCTGGCGGGAGCGGCTGGGCCGGGCGTGGCGCCGGCTGGCGACCGCGTCGCGTACCGGCGGAGGAGCCGGCTCAGCAGGGGCGCGGTGAGCAGGACGACGAGGAGCCGCATGACCTGCACGGCGAGGACGAAGGTGACGTCGGAGCCGACGGACAGCGACGCGGCCAGCACGGCCCACAGGCCTCCCGGCGTCGTCGCGAGGTAGCCGTCCAGCAGCGAGACGCCGGTCGCGGCCGACAGGGCGACGCCGAGCCCCGCGCACGCGACGAGGACGGCGACGGTGAGCAGCAGGGCCGCCGGCAGGGCTCGCCGGAGGACGCGCAGCGACTCCCGCGTCGCGGACAGCCCGGCCTGGAGGCCGATGACGGCGTACGCGACGTCGACGAGCGCCACGGGCACCTCGGCGCCGCGCGACAGGCCGGCGGCCCCCACGACCGCGGCCAGCACGAGCGGCCCGAGCAGCGCTCCGGCGGGCAGCCGCGCCAGCCGGCCCAGCACCGAGCCGGCGGTCCCCACGACGACGACGAGGAGCAGCCCCACCCACCACGGCGCCGGGTCGTCGAGCGGGGCGGCCGCACGGGCGGCGCCGTCGCCGCCCGCCCCCGTGACGAGGAGGACGACGGGCAGGGTCGCCGTGACGAGGAGGACGCGGAGGTACTGGACGACGGCGACGAGCCGCTGGTCGGCGCCCAGCTCGCCGGCCATCGACACGAGCCCCGACGCGCCGCCCGCCGTGAGGGCCAGCGAGCCCGTGACGGGCCCGACGTCGCGGCGGCGGCCCAGGGCGACGCCCGCGGCCACGCTGACGCCCAGCGTCGCGGCGACGACGAGGAGCACGGGCAGCCACGAGGCGGCCACCTCGGTGAGCGTCCGCGGCTGGACGAGGCTGCCGATGACGACGCCGAGGGTCGCCTGCGCGGCGAGGTCGAGCGGCCGCGGCACGCGGTGCGGGCCCCGCGGCGAGGGCCCCGGCAGCCCGGACAGCGCCACGCCGATGCCGACGAGCAGCCCGGCGAAGAGCACGCCCGCGGGGACGCCGAGCAGCTCGAGCGCGGTGCCGCCCGCCGCGGCGAGCAGGGCCACGACCAGCCACCGCCACCAGGGCACCGACCGCACGACCCGGACGGCGCGGCGCAGCCGTCCCTGCCCGCCGCCCGCTCGTCGCACGGCCGCGATGCTGCCACCGCCGGGCCGACGGCCCCGCAGGCGTCCGGCGCGGCCCGCGGCGGGCCGCTGGCGGAGGATGGGCGTCGTGCCCGCCCCGCCCGCCCCCGCGACGCCCGCCCTCCCGCCGGCGCGCGCCTGCGCGCTCGCCCTCGTCGCGGGGCTCGTGGCCCGCGGCGTCCGCCACGTCGTCGTCTGCCCCGGCTCGCGCTCGGCGCCGCTGGCCTACGCGCTCGCCGACGCGGAGCGGGCCGGCTCCCTCGCCGTCCACGTGCGCACCGACGAGCGCGCCGCGGCCTTCACGGCGCTGGGGGCCGGGCGCGCCACCGGCGTCCCCGCGGCCGTCGTGACGACGTCGGGGACGGCCGTTGCCAACCTCGTGCCGGCCGTCCTCGAGGCGTCGACGGCGGGGGTCCCGCTGCTCCTGCTGACGGCCGACCGCCCGCACGCGATGCGGGGCACGTGGGCCAACCAGACGACGGCCCTGCAGGCGGGGCTCCTCGGTGCCGCGGTGCGCCGCGCCGTCGACCTGCCGGTGCCGCCGGCCGGCGAGGAGGACGCGGCCGCGGCGCGCTGGGCCGCCGAGGCCGCCGACGCCGTCGACGTCGCGCGCGGCCTCCTCCCGCTCCGCGCCGCCCCCGGGGAGGCGGCGCAGCGGCCCGGGCCCGTGCACCTCGACCTCGCCCTCGGCGACCCCCTCGTGCCCGACGCCGACGAGGACCCCGCCGCCGTCCGCGCCGTCCCGGGCCCGGTGCCCCGCCGGCTCGCGCCGCCCCCGCGCGGCGGGGAGGTGCACGCGCTGCCGCTCGGCCCCCGCACCGTCGTCGTCGCGGGCGACGCGCCCGCCCGCACGGGGTGGACGGCGCGCTGGCTCGCCGAGGCCGGGGGGTGGCCGCTGCTCGCCGAGCCGTCCTCCGGCGCCCGTTCCGGGCCCTGCGCCGTCGGGCCCTACCGCCTGCTCCTCGACCGCCCCGAGCTGGGCGGGCGGGTGGAACGGGCCGTCGTCGTCGGCCGCCCGACGCTGTCGCGCCCCGTCGCGCGGCTCCTCGCCGACCCGGCGGTCGAGGTGGTCCAGCTCGTCGACCACCCCGACGAGCCCGGTCCCGCACCCCGCCCCGGTCTGCGCCGGGTCGTCGGCACCGCGGTGCCCGAGGACGTCCTCGCGACCGGGACGGCGGGGCGCTGGCACGCCGACCGGGCCCTCGCGCCCGACGCCTGGCTCGCCGCCTGGCGCCGGGCCGGGGCACTCGCGGCGGGGGCCCTGGCGGAGGTGCTGGCCGCCGAGGAGGCCGCCGACGGCCCCGGGGCCGTCGGTCCGTCGACGGCGCGCGAGGTCGTGGCGGCCACCGCGCCGGGCGACCTCCTCGTGCTCGCCGCCTCCACGGCCGTCCGCGACGCCGACCTCGCCGGCGACCCGGTCGAGGAGCCGGCCCTCGACGCCCAGCGCACGCCGTCCCCGCCGCCGCTGCGGGTGCCCGACGACGTCCGGCTCGTCCTGTCCGGCCGCGGGCTCGCGGGCATCGACGGCACCCTCTCGGGGGCCGTGGGCGCCGTCCTCGCGACGGGGCGGCCCGGCCGGGTGCTCGTCGGCGACCTCGCCGCCCTCCACGACCTCGCGGGGCTCGCCGTCCCGCCCGGCGAGCGCGGCCGCACGACGGCGTGGTCGGTCCCGCCGCAGCTGCAGGTCGTCGTCCTCGACGACGACGGCGGCGGCATCTTCGACCTCCTCGAGCACGGCGGCCTCGCCCGGGCGGTGCCCGGCCGCGCCGGGGACGTCGAGCGCCTCTTCGGGACGCCGACGGGCGTGGACCTCGTGGCGCTCGCGCGCGGCCTCGGGCTGCCCGCGACCCGCGTGCACGGGACCGCCGAGCTGCGGGCCGTGCTGCGGGCGCCGGAGCCGGGGCTGTCGGTCGTCGTCGTGCCCGCGGACCGCTCGCGGCTGCGCGAGCTGCACGCCCGCGGGCGGGAGGCCGTCGGCGCGGTCCTCGACGCCGACGCGGCCGCGGTCGCCGCGGGCGGGACGGCGGGCGGCTGGCAGGATCCGCCCCCGTGACCCGCGCCGACCTCCACAAGCAGCCCTCGCAGGTGGCGGCGATGTTCGACGCCGTCGCCCGCCGCTACGACGTCACCAACGACGTGCTGTCCCTCGGCCAGGACCGCCGCTGGCGCCGCGCCGTGGTGCGCGCCGTCGACGCGCGGCCGGGGGAGCGGGTGCTCGACCTCGCCGCGGGCACGGGCACGAGCAGCGAGCCCTTCGCCGACGCCGGCGCGGGCGTCGTCGCCTGCGACTTCTCGCTGGGGATGCTGCGCGCCGGGGCCCGGCGCCGGGACCTGCCCTTCGTGGCGGGCGACGCCCTGCGGCTGCCCTTCGCCGACGGCGCGTTCGACGCCGCGACGATCTCCTTCGGCCTGCGCAACGTCGTCGACCCCGACGCGGGCCTGCGCGAGCTGCTGCGGGTGGTGCGCCCCGGCGGGCGGCTCGTCGTCTGCGAGTTCTCGACGCCGACGTGGCGCCCGTTCCGCACCGTCTACGGCGAGTACCTCCTGCGGGCGCTGCCCGCGGTGGCCCGCCGCACGAGCTCCTCCCCGGACGCCTACGTCTACCTCGCCGAGTCCATCGCCGCGTGGCCCGACCAGGCGGCGCTCGCGGCCCGCGTCCGGGCCGCCGGGTGGGGCGAGGTCGCGTGGCGCGACCTCACGGGCGGCGTCGTCGCCCTGCACCGGGCCGTCCGCCCCGCCTGAGAGGTCGCCGGGAGCTACCGCCCGGAGCCGCTCCCGACGTGCGGGGGCGCACGACCGGTGCTTGGCTCGTCGCCGTCAGAGCCGCAGACCAGGAGGTTCACCGTGAGCGCCACCGACAAGATCAAGAACGCCGCCCAGGACATCGCCGGCAAGGCCAAGGAGGCCCTGGGCGACGCGAAGGACGACGACAGCCTCCGCGCCGAGGGCCAGAAGGACCAGGTCGCCGCGGACGCCAAGCAGCGTGGCGAGCACGTGAAGGACGCCTTCAAGGGCTGACCGGCCCCGGGCCCCAGGGCTCCCCGAGGACCCCACCACCCGTCCGGGTGGTGGGGTCCTCGTGCGTCCGGGGGACGCCCGCCGGCGGGCCGGACCCGCGCGGCGCGGCCGGGGCGCCGCTCGTAGGCTTGACCCCCGTGAGCACCCCCAGCCCGACGCCCCCGGCGGAGGCCGACGTCCTCGTCGTCGGCGCGGGCCCGGCGGGGGCGACGGCGGCCCGCCACCTCGCCGCCGCCGGCGTCGCCGTGACGGTGCTCGAGAAGACGTCCTTCCCCCGCGAGAAGGTCTGCGGCGACGGCCTCACCCCCCGCGCGGTGCGCGAGCTGCTGGCCCTCGGCCTCGACCTGTCCCCCGAGGAGGGGTGGGTCCGCAACAAGGGCCTGCGCATCATCGGCGGCGGCATGCGCGTCGAGGTGCCGTGGCCGGACCTCGCCGCCTTCCCCGGCTACGGCCTCGTGCGCCCCCGCCTCGGCATGGACCAGGTGCTCGTCGACCACGCCCGCGCCGCCGGCGCCGTCGTGCACGAGCGGACGTCCGTCGTCGGCGCCGTCGTCGACGAGGCGACCGGCCGGGTCGTCGGCGTGCGGGCCCACCCCGTCGACGAGCGCGGCCGTCGCGCCGGCGGGGACGTCGAGCACCGCGCCCGCGTCGTCGTCGCGGCCGACGGCGTGAGCGCCCGCCTGGCGCTGTCCGTCGGCCTGCAGCGGCGCGAGGACCGCCCCATGGGCGTCGCGGTCCGCACGTACTTCCGCTCGCCGCGGCACGACGACGACTGGATGGAGAGCTGGCTCGAGCTCTGGGACGGCGAGCCCGGCCGCTCGCGGCTGCTGCCGGGCTACGGCTGGGTGTTCGGCGTCGGCGACGGCACGAGCAACGTCGGCCTCGGCGTCCTGTCGTCCTCCGCGGCCTACGGGAAGGTGGACTACCGCGACCTGCTCAAGCGGTGGACGTCGACGCTGCCGCCCGAGTGGCAGTTCGACGACGAGCACCGCGAGGGGCCGGTCCGCGGGGCGGCGCTGCCCATGGGCTTCAACCGGACGCCGCACCACCACCACGGGATGCTCCTGCTCGGCGACGCCGGCGGCATGGTCAACCCCTTCAACGGCGAGGGCATCGCCTACGCCATGGAGTCGGCGCGCCTGGCCGCCGAGGTCGTGGTGCAGGCGTTGGGGCGCCCCGACGTCGCCGGCCGCCTGCGCGCCCTCGACGCCTACCCCGGCCTCGTCCGGGACGCCTGGGGCGGCTACTTCCGCCTCGGCGGGATCTTCGTCAGGCTCATCGGCCACCCGGCCGTCATGGAGGCCGCGACCCGGCACGGGCTGCCGCGCCCGCTCGTCATGCGCTTCGTCGTCAAGCTGCTCGCCAACCTCACCGAGCCGCGCGGCGGCGACGTGCTCGACCGCGTCGTCAACGGGATGAGCCGGCTCGCGCCGGCCGTCTGAGGGGCTCGTCGTGGCGGTCGGGGGCACTGCGGTGGGTGGTCGGCGGGAGCCGGTCGCGTCCGGGACACTGGACGGCGTGACCCCGCCCCTGCGCCCGCCCGGCTCGCGCACCCCCCTCGGTGCCGGCACGCCCGGGGGGCTGCTCGTCGGCGTGGGCCCCCTGGCGGAACGGGTCACCGCGCACATGGTGGCCGTCGAGGCGCAGCTCCGCAGCGCGGTCTCGCAGTCGGACCGGCTCGCCGACAGCACCTCCCGTCACCTCGTCGAGGCCGGCGGCAAGCGGGTCCGGCCGCAGCTCGCCCTGCTGGCCGCCGAGCTCGGCCACGGCGCCGTGCCGGAGGTCGTCCAGGCCGCCGTCGTCGTCGAGCTGACGCACCTGGCCACGCTCTACCACGACGACGTCATGGACTCGGCGCCCCTGCGGCGCGGAGCGCCTGCGGCGCAGCAGGTCTGGGGCAACAACGTCGCCATCCTCACGGGCGACCTGCTCTTCGCCCGGGCGTCCCGCCTCGTCGCGGCCCTCGGTCCCCGGGCCGTGGAGATCCAGGCCCAGACCTTCGAGCGGCTCTGCCTCGGGCAGCTCCACGAGACGGTGGGCCCGGAGGACGGCGAGGAGCCGGTCGGCCACTACCTCCAGGTGCTGGCGGACAAGACCGGCTCGCTCATCGCCACCGCCGCCCGCTTCGGCGCCATGTTCGGCGGCTGCGACGACGAGGTCGTCGACCTGGTGGTCCGGTACGGCGAGCGCGTCGGCGTCGCCTTCCAGCTCGCCGACGACGTCATCGACCTCGACGACGACGACAGCGGCAAGCGTGCCGGCACGGACCTGCGCGAGCGCGTGCCCACCCTCCCGGTGCTGCTGGCGCGCCGGGCGGCCGCGGCGGGCGACGCCGACGCGGCCGCCGCGCTGGCGCTCGTCGACGGTCCCCTCGACGGCGACGACGAGCTGGCCCGGGCCGTCGCCGCACTGCGGGCGCTCCCGTCCACGGACGAGGCCCGCCGGCACGCGCGGGCGTGCGCCGAGGAGGCCGTCGAGGCCCTGGGCGCGCTGCCCGACGGCGAGGTGAGGGACGCGCTGGCGGCCTTCGCCGCCGCCATCGCCGACCGCACGCGCTGACGGCGGGCCGCCCGGACGGGTGCTCCTCGCCGGGTCGTCGTGACCGTGCCGAGACCGGTTGGCCCAGGGGTGGTCTCGGCACGGTGACGCGGAGGTCTCATGTCGTGCTCCCAGGTGACGATCAGGCGACGACGTCTCCTCCGGGCCTCCGGGACCCGCTCCGCCCCCCTAGTTTTCGTCGTGCCGGGACGCCGCTGGGGCGGCCCGGACGAGAGGGGACCAGGACAGATGTCGAGGGGTACGGGGGCTGCGCGGCACGGGGCGCGCGTCGGGGTGGCGCTGGCGACGGCCGGGCTGGTGGCGCTGCCGCTGACGGCCGCGCAGGCGGCGGGGACGGACGAGGAGCGGCCGACGTACGTCGACCTCGCCGAGGTGGAGGTCGACGGGTCCTTCCTCGTGCCGGTGGAGACGCTGCCGGACTTCGACCCGTCGAAGAGCTCGGCGACGGACTTCTTCAACGCGGTGCCGGTCGCCCCGGGCGGTGAGGTCACCATCTCGCTGCCGCCGGGGGTCGAGGTGCCGGACGCCGGCGCGACGACGCTCGAGGGCGGGACCGAGGACCAGGAGCCCGTCGGCGAGCAGTACGCGTTCGAGGCCTCGGACGGCGGGCCGCTGACGGCCGCCGTCGAGGACGGCTCGCTCGTCGTGACGCTCCCCGCCGCGGAGGACCTCCCGGCGGAGCTCGTGGGCGACGCGATCCTCTCCGTGCCCGTGGAGGGCGGCGGCCTCGAGCAGGACCTCTTCTACTACCTCGACCTCGGGTCGTCGGCGGGCGGGGACGCCCTCGAGCTCGCGCCGGTCCTCGTGACGACGGCGTCCGCCTTCGTCGGCTACCGGGTCGAGACGGGCAGCAGCATCGAGCTCGACGTCACGGACGCCGACGTGCTCGCCGGGCTCGGCGTCACGTCGCTCGACCCGTTGCTCGTCAGCGTCACGGGCCTCGGCGAGCTCGTCGCGCCGGCGCCCGCGGTCGCCGTGGACGCGGACGGGCTGCGCGCCACCGTCACCCTGTCGCCGGAGACCGTCCCCGAGGACTACGTGGCGCTCCTCACGCTGCAGCCGCGCGACGGGGACGGCGTGGTCGAGCCGCAGCTGCTCGTGCAGGTGGACCTGCCGCTCGGCGTCGTCGAGGCGGCCGCCGAGCCCGCCCCGGCGCCGTCCGCGGAGCCGACGACCGCCCCGGCGCCGGCGCCCGCGCCGCCGGCCGAGAAGCCCCGCCAGAACGAGGGCCTGCGCTCCAACACGGGCGTGGAGGACACGGGGACGTCCACCACCGCGCTCGTCGCGGGCGGCGGTGTCCTGCTCCTGGGCCTCGCGGCCGGGGCGGCGCTCCTGCGCCGGCGCACGCAGCGCTGACCCGCACGGCGGACGAGGCCGGCACCGCACCCGCGGTGCCGGCCTCGTGCCGTCCGAGCAGCCCGGAGGCCGCCGGGCTCAGCCCTTGGCGGACGCCTCGGCGGCGCGGACGAGCGCCTGCCGGCGGGCGCTGCGCAGCGTGTCGACGGTGAGCAGGACGAGCGCCAGCCAGATGAGGCCGAAGCCGACCCAGCGGGTCGGCGCGACGGTCTCGCCCAGCACGAGGACGCCCAGCAGCAGCTGCAGCACTGGCGTGAGGTACTGCAGGAGACCGATGGTCGAGAGCGGGACGCGGCGGGCGGCGGCGCCGAAGAGGAGCAGCGGGGCCATCGTCACGAGCCCGGCGCTGACGAGCAGCGCGGTGTGGACGGGACCGTCGGTCGTGAAGGTGCCCCGACCGGCCGCCTCGAGGACGACGAGCGCCGCCAGGGCGGGCAGCGCGAGGACGAGCGTCTCGCCCGTGAGGGAGACGAGCGCCGTCGTGCCGCGCCCCACGCGGTTCTTCGCGAGCCCGTAGAGGCCGAAGCTCACGGCGAGGGTGAGGGCGATCCACGGCAGCCGGCCCTCGTCGACGCTGACGACGAGCACCGCCAGGGCCCCGAGGCCGACGGCGGCCCACTGCGCCGGGCGCAGCCGCTCCCCGAGGAGCAGGACGCCGAGCAGCACCGTGACGACGGGGTTGGCGAAGTAGCCCAGCGACGCCTCGACGACCATGCCCTGCTGGACGCCGTAGATGTAGACGCCCCAGTTGACGGCGATGGTCACCGACGCGAGCGCGAGCCACCCCAGGCGGGAGCGGTCGGAGAGCAGCCGCCGCAGGTCGCCGAGCCCGCGCAGGGCCACGAGGACGACGAGGCAGAGCAGCAGCGCCCACAGCACGCGGTGCACGAGCACCTCGAGAGCCCCGGCGGGCGCGAGGGCCGAGAAGTAGAGCGGGAACGACCCCCACAGCGTGTACGCCGCGACACCCATGAGGGTGCCGCGGCGCACGTCGCGGTCGTCGTCCCCGGCCGCGACCGCCGGGGCGGTCGGGCCGGGCGCGCTCAGCGGACGACCCAGGTGTCGCCGCCCGCGATGAGGGCGTCGAGGTCGGCGTCCGTCGCGGGGCCGCCGGCGGCCTCGCGGGCGCTGGTGACCTGCTCGCGGACGAGGTCGTCGTACGTGGGCCGCTGCACGGCGCGGAAGACGCCCACGGGCACGTGCGCCATCGACGGGCCGTCGAGCCGGCTCAGCGCGAAGGCCTGCGTCGGGTCCTCGGCCCCGGCGTCGTGGACGACGACGTCTCGGCCCGCGGCCTCGGCCTCGGGGACCGCCTCGACGCCCCCGCCGGCGGTGCGGACGACGACGCGGCGGTCGTCCTCGCGCCCGTAGCGGACCTGCTCGCCGTCGACGAGGTGCACGAGCCGGGCGCGGGACTCCTCGGCGTCCTTGAGGACGTCGAAGGCGCCGTCGTTGAAGATCGGGCAGTTCTGGTAGATCTCGACGAGCGAGGTCCCGCGGTGCTCGGCGGCCGCGCGGAGCACCGACGTGAGGTGCTTGCGGTCGGAGTCGAGCGTGCGGGCCACGAAGGTCGCCTCGGCGCCCAGGGCGAGCGACACCGGGTTGAAGGGCGCGTCCACCGAGCCGGACGGCGTCGACTTCGTCACCTTGCCGACCTCGGACGTCGGCGAGTACTGGCCCTTCGTCAGGCCGTAGATGCGGTTGTTGAAGAGCAGGATCGTCATGTTGACGTTCCGCCGCATCGCGTGGATCAGGTGGTTGCCGCCGATGGACAGCGCGTCGCCGTCGCCCGTGACGACCCACACCGACAGGTCGGGGCGCGACGTCGCGAGGCCCGTGGCGATCGCCGGCGCGCGGCCGTGGATCGAGTGCAGGCCGTAGGTGTCGAGGTAGTACGGGAAGCGGGAGGAGCACCCGATCCCCGAGATGCAGACGATGTTCTCCTTGCGGAGGCCGAGCTCGGGCAGGAAGCCCTGCACCGCGGCGAGGACGGCGTAGTCGCCGCAGCCGGGGCACCAGCGCACCTCGTTGGCCGCCGTGAAGTCCTTCTTCTTCAGCGTGACGCCCTCGGGCAGGCGGGGGACGTCCTCCGTGCCGCTGCGGACGGCGGGCAGGCCGAGGGAGACGGGGGTGGGGGGAGCGGTGGTCATCGCCGGGCCTCCTGGGGGCTCTCGAAGCCGGTGTCGGTGGCGGGCGCCGCGACCTGCGTCGCGGGCTCGGTGAGGTCGCGCACGGCGTCGCGGACGACGTCGAGCAGCTCGCCGGCCGTGAACGGGCGCCCGCGGACGCGCGCGTGGCTCTGGACGTCGACGAGGTAGCGGCCGCGCAGCAGCAGGGCCAGCTGGCCGCCGTTCATCTCCGGCAGGACGACGCGGTCGTAGGACCGCAGCAGGTCGCCGAGGCCGGGCGGGAAGGGGTTGAGGTGGCGCAGGTGCGTGCGGGCCACCTGGAGGCCCTCGGCGCGGGCGTCGCGCACGGCGGCCGCGATCGGCCCGAAGGTCGAGCCCCACCCGAGGACGAGCACCCGCGCGCGGCTGCCGTCGGGGGCGACGGGGTCGTCGACCTCGAGCGGCGGGACCGCGACGCCGTCGACCTTGGCCTGGCGCAGGCCGGTCATGCGCTCGTGGTTCTCCGGCTCGTAGGAGATCTCGCCGGTGACGTCGGCCTTCTCGAGACCGCCGATCCGGTGCTCGAGGCCCGGGGTGCCCGGGACGGCCCAGGGGCGGGCGAGCGTCTCGGGGTCCCGCAGGTACGGGCGGAAGGCGGGCGTGCCGTCGTCGCCCGCGCCGTTGGGGCCGGTGGCGAAGGCGGGGTCGATGCCCGGGAGGTCCGCCACCGAGGGCAGCGCCCAAGGCTCGGAGCCGTTGGCGAGGTAGCCGTCGGACAGGAGGATCACGGGCGTCCGGTAGGTGACGGCGATCCGCACGGCCTCGACCGCGGCGGTGAAGCAGTCGGTCGGCGAGCTGGCCGCGACGACGGGCAGCGGCGACTCGCCGTTGCGGCCGTACATCGCCTGGAGCAGGTCGGCCTGCTCCGTCTTCGTCGGCAGGCCCGTGGAGGGGCCGCCGCGCTGGACGTCGACGACGACGAGCGGCAGCTCGAGCATGACGGCCAGGCCGATGGTCTCGGCCTTGAGCGCCAGGCCCGGGCCGGACGTCGTCGTGACGCCGAGCGAGCCGCCGAAGGACGCGCCGAGGGCGATGCCGACGCCGGCGATCTCGTCCTCCGCCTGGAGCGTCGTCACGCCGAGGTGCTTCATGGCCGAGAGCGCGTGGAGGATGTCGCTGGCCGGGGTGATCGGGTACGAGCCGAGCACGAGCGGCAGGCCCGCCTTGTGCGCACCGGCGGCGAGGCCGTAGGCCAGCGCCGTGCTGCCGGTGATGTTGCGGTACGTGCCGGCGGGGTGCTCCGCGGGCGCCACCTCGTAGCGGACGGCGAAGCCCTCGGTCGTCTCGCCGAAGGCCCACCCGGCGCGGAAGGCCGTGAGGTTGGCGTCGCGCACGGCGGGCTTCTTGGCGAACTTCGTCTGGATGAACTTCTCGGTCGCCTGGGTCGGGCGGTCGTAGAGCCACGACAGCATCCCGAGGGCGAACATGTTCTTCGCGCGCTCGGCGTCCTTTCGGGACAGGCCGGAGTCCTTGAGCGCCTCGACGGTCATCGAGGTCAGGGGCAGGGAGTGCACCTGGTAGCTCTCGAGGCTGCCGTCCTCGAGCGGGCTGGCCGTGTAGCCGACCTTCTGCAGGCTGCGGCGGGTGAACTCGTCGGCGTCGGCGATGATCACGCCGCCGCGCGGAAGGTCCGCGATGTTGGCGCGCAGGGCGGCCGGGTTCATCGCCACGAGCACGTCGGGGGCGTCGCCCGGGGTGAGGACGACGTGGTCGGCGAAGTGGAGCTGGAAGCTCGAGACGCCGGGGAGCGTGCCCTGGGGGGCGCGGATCTCCGCGGGGAAGTTGGGCAGCGTCGCGAGCGCGTTGCCCAGGGTCGCCGTCTCCGCCGTGAAGCGGTCGCCGGTCAGCTGCATGCCGTCGCCGGAGTCCCCCGCGAAGCGGATGACGACCTGGTGGACGCGCTCGACGGGCTTGCCGTCGCCGGTGCGGGCGGGGGCCTCCGGCGGGGCGTCCGCCTCGGGGGCGTCGGGCGTGGGGGACTCGAGACGCATGGGAGCGGCAACACCTCGGGGCTCGGGGACCATCCCGGCTACTCGACCGTCCCGCTCGGGCTCGTGCCGCGCGGCCCGGGAGCCGGGTCCCTCCATGGTAGGCGGGGAACGCGGCCGCCCCGGACGGCGTTCATCCCGTGACACGGACGCCCGTGGCGTCCCCGTCGTCCGGCACCCGCCGGGCGGCCGCTCCTACCCCGGAAGGGTGCCCGCTCCGCATGGGCCACCAGCACTTCAACGGCGTCAAGACCGCCGTCCTCTTCGGCGCCTTCGGCGGCCTCATCCTCTTCGCGTCGTGGCTCGTCTTCGGGCAGAGCCTCGGCGCGCTGACGATCGGCCTCGTCATCGCGCTCGCGGTCAACGGCTTCTCGTACTGGAAGAGCGACTCGATCGCCCTGCGCGCCATGCGCGCCCGTCCGGTCACCGAGGCCGAGCAGCCGGCGATGCACCGCATCGTCCGCGAGCTGTCGGTCGCCGCCGGCCAGCCGATGCCCCGTCTCTACGTCTCGCCGACGCGCGCGCCCAACGCCTTCGCCACGGGCCGCAACCCGCAGAACTCGGCCGTCTGCTGCACGCAGGGCATCCTCGAGATCCTCGACGAGCGCGAGCTCCGCGGCGTCCTCGGCCACGAGCTCATGCACGTCTACAACCGCGACATCCTCACGTCGTCCCTGGCGGCCGCCATGGCGAGCGTCATCACCTTCCTCGGCTACGCGGCCCTGATCTTCGGCGGCGGGAACCGCGAGAACGGCGGCGGCAACCCCCTCGCCGGGATGCTCCTGCTCTTCCTCGGCCCGCTCGCCGCCGGCCTCATCCAGATGGGCATCAGCCGCACCCGCGAGTACGACGCCGACGAGGACGGCGCCCGCCTCACCGGCGACCCCCTCGCCCTCGCGAGCGCGCTCCGCAAGCTCGAGCGCGGCACCGCCGCGGCCCCCCTGGCCCCCGAGCGAGACGTCGTCAGCTCGAGCCACATGATGATCGCGAACCCGTTCCGGGCCCGCGACGTCAAGTCGCTCTTCTCGACCCACCCGCCCATGGACCAGCGCGTCGCCCGCCTCGAGCGCATGGCCGGCTACGGCGGCTGACGCCCCACCACCGCCCTACCCGCGAACAGGCGCCTGTTCGTCCCCGAGACGCGCCCCCTTCTCGACTCCGCTGCCGAAGTCGGCGGAGGGGGCGCTCTCACGACGACTTCGCTGCCGAAGTCGGGAATGGGGCGCACCCCCGCCCGACTTCGCTGCCGATGTCGGGAATGGGGCGCACCCCCGCCCGACTTCGCTGCCGATGTCGGTGCGAGGGGCGCCGCGCCGCCACGCCGACCTCGCTGCTGACGGAACGGGCGAAGAGGAACCTCCGCGACTGCCGCAACAGCGTCGTGGGCCGCTGCCGCCGCGGTCCGCTGTCACGACGCCTGTGGACAGCGCTCCCGTACGCCTGCGCCCCCCCGGCACGCTCGGAGGGTGGCCAGGAGAGCGGAGGACCTCCCGCGCGTCTTCCTCGGCGCGACGGCGGTGGCCGAGGGGTGGTTGGCCAAGGACGACCTCCGAGGGCCGTCCGTCGTGCGCCTCCTCCAGGGCGTGTACGCGCCGTCGTGGGTGACGCGGGACCACGCCCTGGTCTGCGAGGGCGCCGGCCTGGTGCTGCCATCCGGCGTCCAGCTGACGGGCGCCTCGGCGGCGACCGTCCTCGGTCTCGCCTGGCTACGACCCGACGACCCGGTGGAGGCCGTGACCGAGGAGCGCGACCGACGCTCGGTCCGACGAGGTGTCCGGGTCCGACGCTCCCGCCGCGACCTCGAGCCGGGGCGGGCGTGGCGGACGGCGGTGCTGGCCTGCCCCGAGCGGGTGGCCTTCGACGCCGCCTCCCGCGTGCCGCTCCCGACGGCCGTCGCCCGGCTGGACGCCCTGGCCGCTGCGGGTCATCTCGACCTCGGCGCGATGGCCGGCTGGCTGCAGGGCCGCCGCGACGGCGGTGTGGCTCGCGTCCGGGCGGCCCTCGAGCTCACCGACCCGCGCGCCGAGTCCTTGCCCGAGTCACGGCTCCGGGTCCTGCTCGTGCAGGCCGGCGTGGACGTCACCGTGCAGCACGTCGTGCGCGACCGTAGCGGCGGCTTCGTCGCCCGCGTCGACCTCGCTGTCGTCGGTGCCCGCGTCGCCGTCGAGTACGACGGCCGGTGGCACGGCCAGCCGGACCAGCTCGAGAAGGACCGCCGTCGGCTCAACAAGCTGCAGTCGGCCGGGTGGACCGTCGTCCACGTCACGGCGGCGGACATGGCCGACCCGGGTCGCGTCGTGGCGATGGTCGTCGCCGCCGTCGCCAGGGCCGCTGCGTGAGCGGGCCGGCGTCGACGACGTCGCGCGCTCGTCCTCGACGACGGCGGCGACGTCGGTGGGAGAGCCGGGTCAACTCGACTTCGGCAGCGAAGAGGGTCGGGAGGGTGCCGGGGGCACGACTTCGGCAGCGAAGTGGGTCGGTGAGGTGCCGGGGGCACGACTTCGGCAGCGAAGTCGGAGGGGGCGGCCGGGTCAGGTGAGGCGGGCGAGCACCTCGTCGCGGGCGAGGGCCCACGAGCGGGTCGTCGGGTCGAGGTGGGCGCGGTGGTCCTCGCCCTCGACGACGACGAGGCGGACGTCGCCGCCCGCGGCCGTCGCAGCGGCGGCGTAGCGGTCCGCCTGGTCGGGCGGGACGACGTCGTCCCCGGTGCCGGCGAGGCACAGGACCGGGCACGACGCCGGGACGAGGGCGGCGGGGGAGGAGAGGGCGTACCGGTCGGGGACGTCGGCGGGCGACCCGCCGAGCAGCGCGGCGGCGGCTCCGCGGCCGAGGTCGGCGTCCGCGGCGGCCACGAGGTCGAGGACGCCGGCCTGGCTCACGACGGCGAGCGGCGCCAGCCGCGGGCCCGCCCCGGGCGCGCCGCTAGGGAGGCGGTGCCGCGACGCCGCCCACGTGGCGAGGTGACCGCCGGCGGAGTGGCCGACGAGGACGCACTGCGCGGGGTCGAGCCCCGCCGGGGGCAGGACGTCGACGAGGAGGTCGAGGGCCGCGGCCGCGTCCACGGCGGTCCACGGCCACCCGCCGCCGTCGCCGACCGCGCGGTAGTCCGGCAGCACGACGGCGACACCGCGGCCCAGCAGGTCGGCCGCGACGGCGTCGCCGAGCCGCCGGTCGTAGGTCTCCGAGCCGTCCTCGGCGCCCGGCCGCCAGAAGCCGCCGTGGACGAGCACGGCGACGCCGTCCGTGGCGGGCACCGCGGGCCGGTGCAGCTCGAGGAGCTGCCGCTCGTGGGTGCCGGTCCGGTGGACGGCGCCGGGGCCGGCCGCCCCCGGCAGCGTCGGGGCCGCCGCGCTCGTCACCACGACGTCAGCGGTAGTTGACGAACTGGAGCGCCACGTCGAGGTCGGCGCCCTTGAGGAGGGCGATGACGCCCTGGAGGTCGTCGCGGCTCTTGGCGCTGACGCGGAGCTCGTCGCCGGTGATCTGCGTCTTGACGCCCTTGGGGCCCTCGTCGCGGACGATCTTGGCGATCTTCTTGGCGTCCTCGGTGGACAGGCCCTCCTTGAGGCCCGCCTCCTGCCGGTACTCCTTGCCGGACTGCCGCACGTCGCCGAGGTCGAGCACCTTGAGCGACACCCCCCGGCGGATCAGCTTGGTCTGGAGGACGTCGAGCACCGCGCCCACCCGCTCCTCGCTGTTCGCGGCGATGGCGATGCGCTCGCCGCTCCAGCGGAGCTCCGCGTCGGTGCCCTTGAAGTCGTAGCGCTGCGCGACCTCCTTGGCGGCCTGGTTGAGCGCGTTGTCGACCTCCTGGCGGTCGACCTTGCTGACGACGTCGAACGACGAGTCCGCGGCCACGTCACTCCCTCGGTTGCTGGTGGGTGGTCCCTGCTTCCTACCGCGCCGGGGGGCACCGACGCCCGCCCGGGCCGCCCGGGTCGTGGGTGCGGCCTCCGGGCCCGGGGCTTGCTACTCTCGTCCCCGCGCCGACGGCGTCGTCCCCCGGGGCGGCGCGGCGGCGCAGCGCGGCAGGTTGCCCGAGCGGCCAATGGGAGCTGACTGTAAATCAGCCGGCACAGCCTTCGCAGGTTCGAATCCTGCACCTGCCACGTCCCGCGGAGGGCGCCCCGGACGGGGCGCCCTCCGCTGCGTCCGGGGGCCTGGCGACGGCCGGGCCCCGGCCGTCCGGGGGAGCGTTCGGCCGGACGCCCGCGTCCGTGTACGCTTCCTCGTCGTGCCCGCCTGGCGGGTGCTGCCCCAGTAGCTCAGTCGGCAGAGCGTCTCCATGGTAAGGAGAAGGTCTAGGGTTCGATTCCCTACTGGGGCCCTGCTGCCCTCCCGGCGCCGGTGCACCGATCGGTGCCGGGAGGGCGCACGGCGAGGTAGCTCAGTGGTAGAGCAAACGGCTCATAATCGTTGTGTCGCGGGTTCGATCCCCGCCCTCGCTACGCCGGGTGCACGCCCTGGGCCTCGCCCCGGGTCTGCGTCCACCACCGGGGCCGTCACCGGCCCCCCGGCCCGCACCGGCTGGAACATCCGCCGTCGTGCGGGTGCTGCACCCGACACGACACGACCGACGAGGAGCACCAGCCGTGGCCAGCAAGTCCGCTGACGTCCGCCCCAAGATCACGATGGCCTGCACCGTGTGCAAGGAGCGGAACTACATCACCAAGAAGAACCGGCGGAACGACCCGGACCGCATCGAGCTGGCGAAGTTCTGCCCGCGCTGCGGCAACCACACCGCCCACCGCGAGACCCGCTGAGCCCCGGCCGGGAGCCGTCGACGACGTCGCCCCCGGCCGCGCCCGGCGCTCGCCGCACCACCCCAGCAGTCCTTCGACGGCGGGGCCGCCCACCCGGGCGGCCCCGCCGTCGTCGTCTGCGGCATCATCCGGGCGGCGTCGCCCACGGGCGGCGCCGTCCCCGTCCCCGACCCCCAGGAGAGCCCGTGGCCGTCGACCAGTCCTTCGTGGGGCGGGTCTACCCGCCCGACGGCGTCTACGAGGTGAGCGCCGAGAAGGTGCGCGACTTCGCCGCGGCCGTCGCCGGGGCCGGCGCCGCGACGACGACGGGCGGCCCGCTGGCCGCCGTCGACGTCCCCGCCGTGCACGTGGACGCCGCCGCCGCCCGGGCCCTCGGGCACCCCGCGCCGGCCGCGCCCCCGACCTTCGCCGTCGTCCTCGCCCAGCGCAGCGACGCCCGCTTCCTCGCCGACCCCGCCGCGGGCGTCGACTTCACCCGCGTCGTCCACGGCGAGCAGTCCTTCGTCCACCACCGGCCCGTCCGCGTCGGCGACCGCCTCCTCACGACGCTGCACGTCGACGGCGTCCGCGTCGCGGCGGGCAACGCGATGGTGACGACGCGCAGCGAGATCGCCGACGAGGCGGGGGAGCCGGTGTGCACCGCCACCTCGCTCCTCGTCGTCCGCGCCCCCGAGCCGACGCCCGCGCCGACCACGGAGGGGCAGGCATGAGCGCCGACCCGCAGGAGCAACTCGCCGTCGGCCAGGAGGTCGCCCGGCGCACCTACCCGGTGCACCGCGCGGACCTCGTCCGCTACGCCGGGGCGAGCGGGGACTTCAACCCCATCCACTGGAGCGAGAGCACCGCCGTGGGCGTGGGGCTGCCGGGCGTCATCGCCCACGGCATGTTCACCATGGCCCTCGCCGGCCGCCTCGTGCAGGAGTGGGCCGGCGGCGACCCGGGGCGCATCGCCTCCTACGGCGTCCGCTTCACCAAGCCGGTCGTCGTGCCCGAGGAGGGCACGGAGGTCGAGGTCGTGGCCGTCGTCGGCGCGCTGACCGAGGCCGGCGACGACGGCCCGGCGACGGTCCGCCTCGACCTCACCGCCACCTGCGCGGGCGTCGGCGTCCTCACCAAGGCGCGGGCGGTCGTCACCCGCTGACCCGTCCACCACCGACGACGACGCCCGGCCCCGCGACCAGCGGGACCGGGCGTCGTCGTCCGCACCGACGTCCGGGCGGGCGTCAGGCCGCGGCCGCGAGCCCCGGCAGCCGGTCGGCGCCCACGCGGCGACGGCGCGCCACGGCCAGCGTCGCGACGACGACCCCCGCCACGCCCCACGCCACGAGGAGGGCGAGCGCGCCGCCCGTGCCCCCGGCGTCGGTCGTCACGCCGCGCAGGGCGTCGAGCGCCGGGGTGAAGGGGCTCACCGCGCCGAGGGTCACGAGGGCGGGCGCCGTCGTCGAGAGGACGGACGTGGCGGCCCCGACGGCGACGAGGGCGACGGCCACGAGCCGCCCGACGCCGCCGAGCGCCGCGACGAGGCCCTGCACCACCGCCGCCAGCGCGGCCCCCGCGACGAGGAGCACGCCGCCCGTGGCGAGCGTCGCGCCGACGCCGAGGTCGAGCATCACCCCGAGCGCCAGCCCGATGACGACGGCCTGGACGGCCGCGACGACGAGCACGGGCCGCAGCGTGCGCAGGACGAGGACGAGCGAGGCGCGCGACGACCCGAGCGCCCGGGCCGGGACGGCCCGCAGGACGAGGAAGGTCGCGACGGCGCCGATGGCCAGGGCCAGCGCCCCGATGAAGGCGGCGAGCGCCCCCTGCAGGTCGCCGGTCCCGCCGGTCGACGCCACGACGGGGTCGGTCGTGACCTCGACGACGCGCTCGCGCTCGGCGTCGGTGTAGTCCGGGACGCCGGCGGCGCCCTCGGCGAGGCCGTCACCGAGCTCGGTGGCGCCGTCGCCGAGCGCGACGGCCCCGTCGCCGAGGTCGCGGGTGCCGTCCGCGATCTGCCCGACGCCGTCCGCCGCCTGCCGGGCGCCCGGGCCGAGCTCGCCGGCGCCGTCGGCCAGCTGCTCGGTGCCGTCGGCCAGCTCGGCGGCGCCGTCGGCGGAGGCGCGGGCGCCCTCGGCGAGCGGCGCGACGCCGTCGGCCAGCTGCCGGGTGCCGTCGGCGAGCTGCTGGGCGCCGCCCGCGCTCTCCCGCGCCCCCGTGCCGAGCTGAGCGGCGCCGCCGGCGAGGTCGTCGGCGCCCGAGGCGATCTCCTCGGCGCCGCCGGCGAGGTCGCGGACGCCCGTGCCCAGCTGGGAGACGGCGGTGAGGCCGCCCTCGGCCGCGGTCAACGCGCCGTCGAAGCCGGCGGCCAGCGGGGGGACGCCGAGCGCGAGCCCCTGCGCTGCCGTGTCGGCTCGCGTCGCGGCGGTGACGAGCTGGGGGGCGCCGGGTACCTCGTCGCTCCCCTCGGCGAGGAGGGTCGTGGACGCCGCGAGGTCCCCCACGAGGCCGGTGAGCTCCTCGTCGGTCGGGCAGTCCCCGTCCTCGTCGGTGCCGCACGTCGCCAGGGCCGCCTGGAGGGACGTGACGAGCGTGTCGAGGGCGGTCGCCTGCTGCTGCACCGCTCCCGCCAGGGTGAGGGTCGCCGCGGACGCCTGACCGCCCCCGGTAGCGGCGGCCGCGAGGTCGGCCGTCTCCTCGCCCAACGGCTGCAGCTGCTCGATGCCGGGGCCGAGTGCGGCGGTCGTGTCGTCGGCGCCGTCGGCGATCTGCCCCGCCCCCGCCGCGAGCTCCCGGATGCCGCCCGCGAGCTGCGTCGCGCCGTCGGAGAGGCCGTCCGCCCCGCCCGCGAGCTGCCCGAGGCCGCCCGCCAGCTGCCCGGCGCCGGTGGAGAGCGCGGGGACGCCCCCGGCGAGCTGCTCGGTCCCGTCGGCCAGCCGGTCGAGGCCGCCCGCCAGCTCCTGCGTGCCGTCGCTGAGGTCGCGCGTCCCCCCGGCGAGCTGGTCGGCGCCGTCGGCGAGCTCGCCGAGGCCGACCGCAGCCTGGTCCCCGCCGTCGGCCAGCTGCTCCGCGCCGTCGCCGAGGTCGCCCGCGCCGTCGCCGACCTGCCGGGCGCCGTCGGCACCCTGCTGGAGCCCGTCGCCGAGCTGGGAGAAGCCGACGTAGAGCCCGTCGACGACCTGGCGGGACAGCTGCTCGCGGAGGACGTCGGCGGCCGTCGACGCGACGAGCTGCCCGATGAAGGGGTCGGCCACCGCGCCGTCCGCGGTCGTGCGGACGTCGAGCGTCGCCTGCTGCGGCGTCCCGCCCGGGTCCTGCAGCGACGTCGCGGCGGCGGAGAAGGTCTCCGGGATGGTGACGACGACGGCGTACGTGCCGTCGGCGAGCCCGTCCTCGGCCCCCTCCTCGTCGGCGATGCTCCACGAGAGGTTGCCCTCGGAGTCGTCGCCGACGAGCTCGGAGACGACGAGGCGCCCCACGGGCACGGGCTGCCCGTCGATCTCCACGGGCTCGTCGAGGTTCACGACGGCCGCCTGCACGCGCTGCAGGTGCTCGGTCGGCTGCCACAGCGCGGTGACGAAGGCGACGGCGACGAGCACCGGCACGAGCGCCAGGCCCAGGAGGCCGAGCGGGCCGACGGCGGGGCTGCCGTCCCGGCTGCGCTCGGCGCGGAGCCAGCCGCGCACGCCGCGGGGGGTCGCGCCGGTGCGCAGGGGGCGGGGGGCGGCCATCAGCGGGCCCCTTCCAGGAGGGAGTCGACGGTGGTCGAGACGGGCGCCGGGCGCGGTGGCTCGGGCGCCGCGGGGGTCGGCAGGGCCAGGGTCGCCACGGCGACGTCGGCGCCCCCGGCCTCCCGGGCGGTCGCCTCCTCCTCGCGGAGGTCCTCGGGGCCGGTCGTCACGACCGCGGCGACGCCGTCCTCGCGGCAGGCGGTGACGACCGCGCGCACGAGGGCGGCGCGGTCGCGGGCGGGCAGGAGGTCCACGCCGTCGACGACGAGGCTCGTGCGCCCGTCGGCCACCGCGGCGCGGACGTCGGCCACGGCGTCGACGTCGCCGCCGTCGCCGACCCGGACGAGGGCCACGCGCCGCCGGGCCGCGCGCGCCTGCTCGGGCAGCACGAGGCCGTCGGCGACGAGCCGGCCCGCCGTCGGGGCGGTGCGGCCCGACAGCACGAGCGCGAGGGCGGCGCGGTGCAGGGGCTGCTCGGAGGTGACGAGCAGCAGCTGCCCGGGCTCGACGGCGACCTCGACGTCCTCGAGCAGGGGCACCGCGCCGTCGCGCCGGCCCACGAGGCCGAGGCCCTCGGCGTGCAGGCCGCGCGCCCCGGGCCGCGGCCAGTCCTGCAGCGCGAGGCGGCGGGCCAGGCCCTCGCCCTCGACGTCGACGCCGGGCAGGACGCGGCCCACCGCGCGGGGGAGCCACCACGCCCGGTCGCCGAGCAGCTCCATGACCGCCGGCACGAGCGTGAGGCGCACGACGAAGGCGTCGATGAAGACGCCGGCGGCCAGGGCGAAGGCGATGGGCTTGAGCGTCGCGTCGCCGTGCGGCACGAAGGCCGCGAAGACCGACACCATGATGATCGCGGCCGCGACGACGACCCGGCTGGAGCTGGCGTAGCCCACCCTGATCGCCTCGCTCGCCGACGCCCCGTGGGCGTAGGCCTCCCGCATCCGGGAGACGAGGAAGACCTCGTAGTCCATGGCCAGGCCGAAGAGCAGGCCCATGAGGATGATCGGCAGGAAGCTGAGGATGGGGCCGCTGGTGTCGAGGCCGAAGGCGGACGAGGCCCAGCCCCACTGGAAGATCGCGACGACGATCCCGAAGGTCGCGAAGACCGAGAGCAGGTAGCCCGCGGTCGCCTTGAGCGGCACGGTGACCGACCGGAACACCATCGTCAGCAGGACGAGGGACAGGCCGACGACGAGCAGCGCGAAGGGCAGCAGCGACGCCGACAGCTGCGACGAGACGTCGATGCCGACGGCCGTCTGGCCCGTCACGGCGATGTCGACGCCGTACGTGTCGCTGATCCGGTCCTCGAGCCCGCGGATCTCGTCGACGAGGCGCTCGGTGCTCTCCGCCGTCGGCCCGCCCTCGGGCACCACCTGGATGATCATCGTGTCGGCGGTCGGGTTGGGGACGGCCAGCGGCACGTCCGCGACGTCGGGCAGCGCGCGGATCTCGTCGGCGATGTCCTCCACGAGCGTCAGCGGGTCGTCGCTCGTGACGATGCCGCCGGTGACGACCAGCGGGCCGTTGTAGCCGGGCCCGAAGTTCTCGCTGATGGTGTCGAAGGCCACCCGGGCGGGCGTCCCGGCCAGCGCGGTGCCGTTGTCCGGCAGCGCGAGCCGCAGGCTCAGCGCGGGGACGGCGGCCGCGCCGAGGCCCAGGACGACGAGGAGCGTCGTCACGAGGGGGCGGCGCGTGACGAGGCCGACCCAGCCCAGCGCGACGCGGTTCGGTGTCCGCACGCCGCCGCCGCGGCGGGCGCGACGCTCCTTCGGCCGGAGCCGGTGGCCCAGCGCCCCGGCGAGGGCGGGGAGCAGGGTCGTCGCCACGCACACCGCGACCGCGACGGCCAGGGCGGCGCCGAGCCCCATCGTCGTGAGGAAGGGGATGCCGACGACGGAGAGCCCCGCGAGGGCGATCATCACGGTGAGGCCGGCGAAGACGACGGCGGAGCCGGCCGTGGCCACCGCCCGCCCGGCCGCCTCCGGTGGTTCGACGCCGTCGGCGAGCAGCTCGCGGTGCCGGGCCAGGACGAAGAGCGCGTAGTCGATGCCGACCGCCAGGCCGATCATGAGGCCGAGCAGCGGCGTCGTGCTGGACAGCTCGAAGAAGGACGTCGCGGCGACGAGGACGAGCATCGCCACGGCGACGCCGACGAGCGCCGTGAGGATCGGCAGGCCCGCCGCGACCAGCGAGCCGAGGGTGAGGAAGAGCACGACGAGCGCGACGACGACGCCGACGACCTCGGTGATGCCGAGCTCCGGGGTGCCGCCGGTGAAGACGCCGCCGCCCGCGACGACCTCGGCGACGTCCCCGCTCGCGCCCTCGGCGAGGTCGACGAGGGCGTCCCGCGTCTCGTCGGTGATGTCGTCGGCGCCGACGTCCATCTGCACCTGGACGATGGCGGCGCGGCGGTCGTCGGAGATCTCGCCGCCGCCGACCTCGGCGAAGGGCGAGACGACCGCGGCGGCCTGGTCGAGGTCCTCGAGCGGCGGCAGGAGGTCCTCGACGACCTGCTCGACCTCGGGGTCGTCGACGGTGCGGTCGCCCTGGGCGACGACGATGAGCTGCCCCGTCGCGCCGCTGACCTCGGGGAAGGTCTGCGACAGCGTGTCGAGCGCCTCCTGCGACTCCGTCCCGGGGATGGAGAAGGAGTTGACGAAGCCCTGGTTGAGCGCCGCGGCGCTGCCGCCGACGCCGGCGAGGACGAGGGCCCACGCGAGGAGGACGACGCGCCAGCGCGTGGCGGCCAGGCGCCCGAGGGCGTAGAGCGAGGAGGACACGGGTGACCTTCCGGGGAGGGCGGGGCGGTCAGGCGGGGGACGGCGCGTCGTGGAGGACCCGCGCGGACAGGTGCGCGGCCAGGTCGACGAGCTCGTCGGCCGGCAGCGCCAGGTCGAGGAGCCCCTCGCGCTGGGCAGCGACGGCGTTGACGACGAGCTGCAGGGCCAGCACCACCCGCAGCCGGTGCCGCGGGGTGCCGTCGGCGGCGAGCTGCTCGATGACGCGGACGACGAGCCCGTGCAGCCGGTCCTCGACCGGGGGCACCGCCGACAGGCGGCTCACGACGAGGTCCACGAGGCCGGGGTGGGCGACGGCGTGGCGCGCCACCGAGCGCAGCAGCTCCTCGCCGAGGTCGGGGGCGGCGGCGGACAGCTCGGCGATGACGGCGCCGAGCACCTCCTCGGCCCGGGCCGTGGCGGCGTCGTGGAGCGCCTGCTTGCTCGGGAAGCGGTGCAGGAGGCCGGTCTTGGAGTAGCCGACGGCGTCGGCCACCTGCTGGAGCGAGGTGCCGTCGACGCCCTGGGCGGCGAAGAGGCCGGCGGCGACGTCGACGATGGTCGCGTCGATGGAGGCGCTGCTGGGGCGGGCCGTCCGGCCGGCCGGGGCGCCCGCCCGCGTCGTCGTGCTGCTCACCGTCACCTCGCGTCCGCGGCCCCGGGTGGACCGTCGCGGTCCAGTGTGGACCACATCGGTCCGTGCCGACGACGCGGTCGTGCCCACGGTCCCGGATGCCGGGAACGCGCCTTGTGCCCCACCGGTGCCGCTCCTAGCGTCGACCGCATGCACCTCCCCGGCACCTCGTCCGCCGTCCGCCCCCCGACCCGGTCGCGCGCCCGCCGCCGGGCCGGCGCCGTCACCGCGCTCGCCGGCGCCCTCGTCGCCGCGCTCCTGCCCGCGGCCGCCACGGCGGCGCCCGCCGCCGACGGGGAGGGGCCGCTCGTCGCCCCCTGCGGCGTCCCGGTCGCCCTCGGCGTCGAGGACGCCCGCCTGACCCTCGCCCTGCCCGGCGAGGCGGAGGCCGTCGCGGCCCAGGTCCTCGCCGGCAGCCCCGCCGGCCGCGACGTCGACCGGGTCGTCCGCGACCTCTGCCGGGCGACCTCGACCGCGGGCGCGACCGCCCTGGCCGAGGAGGCCGGCGCCCGGCTGTGGCGCGACGCCGTGCGGACCGCGCAGGCCCCGCAGCGGGCCGGCGCCCCCGACCGGACGGACGACCGCCCCCTGTACTGGGCGCGCACGGCCCTGCGCGTCGCCCTGCAGGAGTGGGCGGCCGCCGACGGCGCCCGGGACGCCGCCCCCGCCCTCGCCGCGCTCGAGCGGACCTCCCGCGGCCTCGACGACACCCGCTTCCCCGCCGGCGCCCGCGTCACCCGGGTGCTCGTCAGCGGCTTCGACCCCTTCCAGCTCGACGCCGAGCCGCGCCGCTCCAACCCCTCCGGCGCGGCCGCGCTCGCGCTCGACGGGCACCACGTCCGCACCGCGCAGGGCGTGGCGGTCGTCCAGGCGGTCGTCCTGCCCGTGACGTGGGGCGGCTTCGACGAGGGCGTCGTCGAGGAGGCCTACGGCCCGCACCTCGTGCCCGGCCCGCGCGACGCGGACGTCGTCATGACCATCAGCCAGGGCTCGCCCGGCATCTTCTCCGTCGAGGAGTGGGCGGGCGCCTGGCGCGGCGGCGGCCTCGACAACGCCCTGGTCTCCGAGCGCGAGGAGGTCCCGCCCGCCCCGGCCGCGCTCGGCTGGCCCCAGCCGGCGACGGACGCGCCCGCGCAGCAGTTCATCCGCACGACGCTGCCCGCCGAGCAGATGCTCGCGGCCGGCACCGGCCCCTTCCCGGTCGAGCTGCGCGAGCGGATCAGCGCGTGGACCGGCGGGACCCGCGAGGGCACGCCGACGACGACCACCGAGGACCCGCAGCCGGGCTGGCTCGCGGCCGCGGGCGGCGGCGGCGACTACCTGTCGAACGAGTCGATGTACCGCGCCAACCGCCTGAGGCTCGCCATGGGCCGCGACGACGTCCTCGGTGGCCACCTCCACACCCCCACGCTCGTCTACCCCTGGGCCGGCGCGGAGACGACGAACGCGGCCTTCGAGGCGCACCGCCGCTCCGTCGTCGACCAGGTGGTCGCGCTCACGGACGCCGCCGCCCGCGCCGCCGCGGGCGAGCGCTCCCGCGGCTCCCGGTGAGCGCCGCGGCCGGGGGGCCGGCCGGGCCCGCGACGGTCGACCTCAACGCGGACCTCGGGGAGTCGTTCGGCCGCTGGGTCCTCGGCGACGACGAGGCCCTCCTGCCGCTCGTCAGCAGCGCCAACGTCGCCTGCGGCTTCCACGCGGGCGACCCGCTGACGCTCCGGCGCACCTGCGAGGGCGCGGCCGCGCACGGCGTGGCCGTCGGCGCCCAGGTCGGCTACCGGGACCTCGCCGGCTTCGGGCGCCGCTTCGTCGACGTCGACCCCGACGACCTGGCGGCCGACGTGCTCTACCAGCTCGGCGCCCTCGACGGCCTGGCCCGCGCGGCGGGCACACGGGTCACCTACCTCAAGCCCCACGGAGCGCTGTACCACGCGGCGGCCCGGGACGACGGGCAGGCGGGCGCCGTCGTCGCGGCCGTCGTGGCCTACGACCGGTCGCTGCCCGTGCTCGGGCTGCCCGGGTCGCGCCTGCTCGCGCTCGCCGCCGACGCCGGCCTGACGGCCGTGCCCGAGGCCTTCGCCGACCGGGCCTACACGCCGGACGGCGGGCTCGTCGACCGGCGCTCCCCGGGCGCGGTGCTCCACGACGCCGACGAGGTCGCCGCGCGGGTCGTCCGGCTCGCGACGACGGGCGAGGTGGAGGCCGTCGACGGCTCGGTCGTCGCCGTGCGGGCGGCCTCGGTCTGCGTCCACGGCGACTCCCCGGGCGCGGTGGCCATGGCCGGGGCCGTCCGGACGGCGCTCGCCGACGCCGGCGTCGCGGTCGCGGCCTTCGCGCCCCCGCCGGCCCGTGCCTAACGGGGGCCTGACGCCGCGGCTGCGCCCCTACGGCGACGCCGCCCTCCTCGTCGACCTCGGGGACGCGGCGGACGAGGGGGTGCTCCGCGCGGTCGTCGTCGCCGCGGCGGCCCTGCGCGACGACCCGCCGCCGGGCCTCGTCGACCTCGTCCCCGCGGCCACGACCGTCCTCCTGCGGCTGCGGCCGGGCGGGGTCACCGCCGCGGCGGCGCACGTCCGGCGGGTCCTCGGCGCCGCGCCCGCCGCCGGGGGGCCGGGTGCGGCCGAAGAGGCCGACGAGGCCGCGGGCGCGGTGGTCGACGTGCCGGTGCGGTACGACGGGCCGGACCTTGAGCAGGCCGCCCGGTCCCTCGGGACGGACGCCGCCGGGCTCGTCGCGCGCCACACCGACCGGCCGTGGGTCGTCGCCTTCACCGGCTTCGCGCCCGGCTTCGGCTACTGCGTGCAGGAGCCCGGGCCCGACGGGTCCGACGGCCGGACGTGGGACGTCCCCCGCCTGGCCTCCCCGCGCACCGCCGTGCCGCCCGGGTCGGTGGGGCTGGCGGGCCCGTACAGCGGCGTCTACCCCCGCGCGTCGCCGGGCGGGTGGCAGCTCGTCGGCACGACGGACGTCGTCCTGTGGGACCTGGAGCGGGACCCGCCCGCCCTGCTGGCGCCCGGCACGCGCGTGCGCTTCCGCGACGTCGGCGGGTCCGCGCCCGCGGAGGCCCGCTCACCGGCCGCTGCCGCCGGCCCCGACCGCGGCGCGTCGCCCGTCCGGGCGCTCGAGGTGCTCGCGCCCGGGCCCGGCACGACCGTCCAGGACCTGGGCCGACCGGGTCGCGCCGCGCTCGGCGTCGGGCCCTCGGGCGCCGCGGACCGCGCCGCGCACCGCCTCGCCCAGCGCCTCGTCGGCAACCCCGAGGACGCCGCCGGCCTCGAGGTCGTCCTCGGCGGGCTCCGCGTGCGGGCCCGGGGCGCCCTCGTCGTCGCGGTCACGGGTGCGCCGGTGCCCGTGCGCGTCGACGGCGTCGCCCGGGCCACGGGGGAGCCGCTCTGCCTGCGCGACGGGGCCGTCCTCGAGCTGGGGACGGCGCCCGAGGGCGTGCGGGCCGTCGTCGCCGTCCGCGGCGGCGTCCTCGTGCCGCCCGTCCTCGGCAGCCGGTCGACCGACGTCCTCGCCGGCCTCGGCCCCGCCGTGCCCGCCGCGGGCGACGTCCTGCCCGTGGGGGACCCGACGGGCGCGCGCGACGTCGTCTGCGACCTCGCCCCGCCGCTGCGGGTCCGCCGCGACGGTGCCGTCGAGCTCCGGGTCGTCGCGGGGCCCCGCGACGGGCACGTGGAGGGCGGCGCCGCCGCGCTCGCGGACCGGCCGTGGACCGTGGGCCAGGACGTCGACCGGGTCGGCGTCCGGCTCGCCGGCGAGCCCCTGCGCCGGGCGCTCGACGGCGAGGTGCCGAGCGAGGGCGTCGTCCGCGGGGCGCTGCAGGTGCCGCCCTCGGGCCTGCCGACGCTCCTCCTCGCCGACCACCCCGTGACGGGCGGCTACCCCGTGGCCGCCACGGTCGTCGACGCGGACCTCGACCTCGCCGCGCGGCTGCGCCCGGGCGACGCGGTCGTCCTGCGCCTCGTGCCCCCGCCGCCCACCTGACGAGCCCGCGCCGCCCTCCGCCGCCCGGGCCTCGACCCTCGACCTCCCGCACCCTCGACCTCCACCTCACCCTCCGCGCCGCCCCGCCGCGCCGCTCCGGCGGGCCCGGGCCGGGCGCCGCAGGGGGACGGGTGGGGCGGCGTGCCTACGCTGGCGGCGTGACCCCGGAGAGCCCCGCGACCCACGGCGTCCCCGCCCCCGCCCCGGTCGCCGACGGCGCCGTCACCCCGCTCGTGCGGCTCGCGCCGTCGTCGGGCCCCGTCCCGGGCGTCCCCGACCGGGGCCCCGCGCGGACGACGCCGGGGCGGCCGCTCGCCGGGCGGACGACCCTGCGCGTCGGCGGCCGTCCCGCGGCGGAGGCGGTCGCGACGACGGCCGAGGAGCTCGTCGGGGCGGTCCGCGAGGCCGACGCCGCGGGGGAGCCCGTCCTCCTCGTGGCCGGCGGGTCCAACCTCCTCGTCGCGGACGGCGACCTCCCGCACACCGCCGTCGTCGTCGCGAGCCGCGGCGTGCGCCGCGAGCCCGTCGACGCCTGCGGCGGCGTGTGGGTCACCGCCCAGGCGGGCCACCCGTGGGAGGAGCTCGTCGCCGAGACGACGGCCAACGGCTGGCTCGGCCTCGAGGCCCTGTCCGGCATCCCCGGCTCCGTGGGCGCGACGCCCGTGCAGAACGTGGGCGCCTACGGCACGGACGTCGCGGCCACCCTCGCGACGGTCCGGACCTGGGACCGCCGGGACGGGCGCCTGCGCACCCTGGCCGTGGGCGACCTCGGGCTCGGCTACCGGACCTCGCGGCTCAAGGCCGACCCGGACCGCTACGTCGTCCTCGAGGTGACCTTCCAGCTCCGCGAGGGCGAGGTCGGCGCCCCCGTCGGCTACGCCGAGCTGGCCGCCCGCCTCGGCGTCGCGGTGGGGGAGCGTGCCCCGGCCGTCGAGGTCCGCGAGGCCGTCCTCGCGCTGCGCCGCGGCAAGGGGATGGTGCTCGACGACGCCGACCCCGACACGTGGAGCGCCGGCTCCTTCTTCACCAACCCCGTCCTGGAGCCCGCGGCGGCGGCGGCGCTGCCCGAGGGCGCGCCCCGCTACCCCGCCGCGGGCGGCGTCAAGACGAGCGCCGCGTGGCTCATCGGCGCCGCGGGCTTCGAGCGCGGCCACGGGCTGCCGGGCCCCGCCTCGCTGTCGACCCGCCACACGCTCGCCGTCACCAACCGCGGCACGGCCACGGCCGCGGACGTCCTCGCGCTCGCGCGGGAGGTCCGCGACGGCGTCCGGGACCGGCTCGGGGTCGAGCTGGAGCCGGAGCCGCGCCTCGTCGGCTGCTCGCTCGGCTGAGGCTCAGGCGGCGGGGCGGCCCTCCGCCGCGCGGTCGTAGCGGTCCCAGACCGCCTGCAGCACACGGGCCTCGAGCCCCCCGCCGGGGGCGGTGAGGAGCGGCCCGCCCACGGCGTCCGCGCCCGCGCCGGCCAGGCGGTCGTGGAAGGTGCCGGGCCCCAGCAGGTACGGCGCGACGACGACGCGCGCGGCCCCGGCCGCGCGCAGGTCCGCCACGGCCGCGGGGACCCGCGGGTGCGCCGCCGCCCCGTAGGCGACGACGACCTCGCCCGCGTGCCGCCGCCGCAGGGCGTCGGCCACCCGGGCGACGTCGACCGCCGCGCGGGGGTCGCTGGACCCCGCGGCCGCGAGGACGACGGCGTCCCCGTCGCGCGCTCCCGCCTCGACGAGACGGTCGGCGAGGACGTCGTCGAGCAGCGGGTGCGGGCCCAGCGGCCCGGCCGAGACCGCCCGCGACCAGGGGGCGACGGCGCGGGCGACGTCGTGGCCGACGTGGTGGCCGGCCGACAGCAGCACGGGCACGACGACGACGTCCCGCCCGCCGGCCAGGTCGGCCACGACCTCGGCCACCGACGGCGGCTGGACGTCGACGAAGGCGGCGCGCACGGCCGTGCCGGGGCGCTGCCGGCCGAGGGCGTCGACGAGCGCGCCGACCGTGCGACGGCCGTGCGGCCCCCGCGTGCCGTGCGCGCAGAGGACCAGCGCCGGGGCCTCGGAGGGGACGTCCACGGCGCCATCGTGGCAGCCCCGGTCACGGCCCGGCGCGGCGCCGGACCACCCGGGCCCGGGCGCGGCGCGTCGTCGTCCTCACCCGATCGGGGGCAGGATCGACCCATGACCACTCCCGACGACAGCACCCGCCGTCCCGAGGACGAGCCCTTCGCGCCCTCCACCCCGCCCGGTGCCACGCCGGTCGGCCAGACCGGCCGTCCCACCACGACGTCCGACGAGCCCGTGCTCGTCACCACGGACGACGCCGACGACGCCGACCTGCGCGACGACGACGAGCTCGTCGTCACCCGCAGCAGCACGGGCGGCGGCTCCGCCGGCCCCGGCCTCGCGCTCGCCGGCGTCCTCGCCGGCCTCGTGGCCCTCCTCACCGCCGTCACCGAGTCCGCGGTCCGCGAGTGCGTGCCCGACCCGGTCGGCAGCGAGGCCATGGGGGCCGACGGCTTCCTCACCGCGCTGCTGCTCGCCGTCGTGGCGGTCGTCCTGTCCGCCGTCGGCATCGTGCTGTCCCGCTCCGAGGGCTGGGGCGCGGCGGTCGGCGTCGCCGGCGTCGTCGTCGGCGTCCTCGTCGTCGTGGTCTGGCTCCTGTCCGTGTGGCTGCTCGCGGCCGAGGCCGTCGACATCACGACCGCCTCGCAGGAGGCGGCCCTCCCGCTGCAGGGCTACGGCTGCGCCTGACGACCAGCACGACCAGCACGACCAGCACGACCAGCACGACCAGCACGACCGAGGGCCCCGGGGCGCACGCCCCGGGGCCCTCGCCCGTCCCCGGGAGCTCCCCGTTGACCCCCGCGGTGACCCCCGCGGTGACCTCCTCCGGGCGTCCCGCGGCCCGGCGGCGGGCCCGACGCCGCCCGTGCGTCGTCGTCGACGCCGCGGGGTGGGAGCATCGCGCCGTGGGACTGGGCGGGGCACCGGGCGAGTACGCCGACTACGAGTGGGTCGACCTCGCCGAGGTGCCCGCACCGCGGCGCCCCGCCGAGGAGCGGCCCGGCGGCCCGGCGCGCCGCCGCGGCCGAGGCGCGACCACCGCGGCGCCCGAGATCGCGGCGCCCGCGGTGCCCGAGGTCGCGGCGCCCCCGGCGGAGTCGCAGGCCTGGCCCGACGAGGTGGGCGACCCCGACGAGGTGCCGCCGGACGCGCTCGGCGCCGCCGTGGTCGCGTGGCTGGCCCGTGACCCCCTGTGGGGCGACGACGAGGGCGAGGGCCCGCGCGTGCTCCTGGCCGACCTCGACAACCTCCGCGCCGGCGGCGTGCGCTGGCGCGCCCGCATGGCCGTCGTCGTGGCGCTGGCCCGCCAGGCCGACGTGGTCGGCATCGCCGGGCAGCACGGGGCCGCCCGCCGGGCCGCGCCGCACCTCGCCGAGTGGGCCCCCACGGTGCGTGCGGTCGACGACGGCAGCGACCTGGCCGACCACGAGCTCCTCGCCGTGGCGGCCGCCGTCCCGGCGTCCGCGGGACCCCTGCGGGTCCTCTGCCTCAGCAACGACGGGATCTTCGCCGACCTCGCCGACCGGGGGCGGCTCGTCGTCGTCTCGCCGGGCGCGGACGCGCTGAGCGAGCGCCTGGACGGCGCGGCCGACGACGTCGTCGACCTCGCCGCGCTCGAGGGCGCGCTGGCGGCGGAGCTCGCCGGGGGCGCCTGACCCGACCGGGCCGGCACGGGCCGTGAGGGCCTCGCGCCCCGCCGGCCGCAGCCGACGGGGCGCGTGCCTCAGCGGGCCTCGGAGAGCAGCCGCTGGAGGCGCCCGACGCCCTCGACGAGGTCGTCGTCCCCCAGCGCGTAGGACAGGCGGAGGTACCCGCTGGGGCCGAAGGCCTCGCCGGGCACCACCGCCACCTCGGCCTCGGCCAGCACGAGCTCGGCCAGCTCGGCCGACGTCCGCGGCGTCCGCCCACGGATCTCGCGGCCCAGCAGGCCGTGGACGCCGGGGTAGGCGTAGAAGGCGCCCTGCGGCATGGGGCACACGACCCCGTCGACCTCCCGGAGCATGGAGACCATCGTCCGACGACGACGGTCGAAGGCCTCCCGCATGGTGGCGACCGCCGACAGGTCGCTCTCCAGCGCCGCCACGGCGGCCCGCTGGGAGACGTTGGCGACGTTGGACGTGAGGTGCGACTGGAGGTTCGTCGCGGCCTTGACGACGTCCGCCGGCCCGACCATCCAGCCCACCCGCCAGCCCGTCATCGCGTACGTCTTGGCGACGCCGTTGAGGACGACGCACGTCCCGGCGAGCTCGGGCACGACCACGGGCATCGACGGCGCCTCGACGCCGTCGTAGACGAGGTGCTCGTAGATCTCGTCGGTGACGACCCAGACGCCGTGCTCGAGCGCCCAGCGGCCGATGGCCTCGACCTGCTCCCGGGGGTACACGGCACCGGTCGGGTTCGACGGCGAGCAGAAGAGCAGCACCTTGGTGCGCGGCGTGCGCGCCGCCTCCAGCTGCTCGACGGTCACGAGGTAGCCCGCGTCCTCGCCGGCGAAGACCTCCACGGGCACGCCGCCCGCGAGCCGCACGGCCTCGGGGTACGTCGTCCAGTACGGCGCGGGGAGGATCACCTCGTCGCCCGGGTCGAGCAGGGTCGCGAAGGCCGTGTAGACCGCCTGCTTCCCGCCGTTGGTGACGAGCACCTGCGACGGCTCCACCGCGAGCCCGGAGTCCCGCAGCGTCTTGGCGGCCACCGCCTCGCGCAGGGCGGGGAGCCCGGCGGCGGGGGTGTAGCGGTGGTTGGCGGGCTGCCGGGCCGCGGCCACGGCCGCCTCGACGACGTGCCCGGGCGTGGGGAAGTCCGGCTCGCCGGCGCCGAAGCCGATGACGGGGCGCCCCGCCGCCTTGAGCGCCTTGGCCCGCGCGTCGACGGCGAGCGTCGCGGACTCGGCGATGCCGCCGACGCGCGCCGAGACGCGGCGACGGGCGCCGGGCGCCGTCGGGGAGGGAGGGCCGGCCGGGGGCGGGGGAGCGCTCGTCACCCGTCGATCCTCCCGCACGGGACCGCCCCGCGGCACGGCCCGCCCGCTCCCCGGGACGCCGGGGCGCCACCCCGGGGGCGACGGCGTTCGACGCCCGCGTGCCGGTCCGCGTAGAGTGTCGCCCCGGCAGCACAGGTGCGCCGTCCGCGAGCCCCCCGGGGCCGGTGCGGGCGGTCCCGGCGCGGCCGAAGGGCAGTGGCGCAATTGGTAGCGCACCGGTCTCCAAAACCGGCGGTTGTGGGTTCGAGTCCCTCCTGCCCTGCGGCACCGCCCCCTCGCGGGGGCGGTGAGGCAGCCGAGCGGTCCGGCGCGGTGGGGCGCCCTGGTGGCGCGGTCGTGCGGGGCCCCGGTGCGCACCCTCCTCCCGGGGCCACCCGGGGGGTGCACCCGACCACCCGAGGCAGGACCACGTGACGCAGGACGCCGCAGACCCGGCCGACGGCACCCCCCGCGGTGACTCCGCGAGCAGTGCCGGCGGGGCCGACGCCGCCGGCACCCCGCCCGGCCGCCGCGGCGACGCCACCGCCGTCAAGGACCCCGGCCCCTTCGCCCGCCTGGTGCGCTTCCTGCGCGAGGTCTGGGCGGAGCTGCGCAAGGTCGTCCGGCCGACGCGGGGCGAGCTCGTCACCTACACGTCCGTCGTCCTCGTCTTCGTGGCCGTCGTCATGCTCTACGTCTCCGGCCTCGACTACGTCTTCGGCCAGGCGGTCCTGTGGGTCTTCGGCGGTGGCGGCGGCTGACGCCGGCCCCCCGACCCCGCACCACCCCCGCACCCGGGGCAGCACGCCCCACGCACGCAGACGCCGGAAGGCAGGCCCACCCGTGACCGAGCACCAGACCGAGCCCGAGACCGACGCGACGACCGACGTGGCGGACGACGCCGCGGCCCCCGTGGCCGACGACGACGCCGCGACGGACGCCGCGGTCGCCGCGGACGACGACGCGGTCGAGGGGTCCGTCGGCGACGGCGCCGTGGGCGACGTCGAGGTGGACCTCAGCGAGCCCGAGGCCGACCCGGTCGCGGAGTTCAAGGCGGCGCTGCGGCGCGAGCCGGGCGACTGGTACGTCATCCACTCGTACGCGGGCTACGAGAACCGCGTGAAGGCGAACCTCGAGAACCGCATCACGAGCCTCAACATGGAGGACTACATCTTCGGCATCGAGGTCCCCATGGAGGAGGTGACGGAGATCAAGAACGGCCAGCGCAAGCTCGTGCGGCGCGTGCGGATCCCCGGCTACGTCCTCGTGCGGATGGACCTCACCGACGAGTCGTGGGGCGCCGTCCGGCACACCCCGGGCGTCACCGGCTTCGTGGGGCACACCCACCAGCCGGTGCCGCTGAGCCTCGACGAGGTCTTCTCCATGCTGGCCCCGTCCCTCGAGCCCGCGCCCTCGCGCGGCGGCGAGCAGCCCTCCTCCGGCGGCGGGGCGCAGGCGCGCCCGACCATGGAGGTCGACTTCGAGGTCGGCGAGTCCGTCACCGTCATGGAGCCGCCGTTCGAGACGCTGCCGGCGACGATCACCGAGATCAACGCGGACGCGCAGAAGCTCAAGGTGCTCGTGTCGATCTTCGGCCGCGAGACGCCCGTCGAGCTCGGCTTCACGCAGGTCGCGAAGCTCTGACGCGACCGCCCCGGGTGAGAGCCCGGGGCCGCCCGGGCGCAGGCCCGGGCCACCACAGACCACCGGCGGCGAGTCAGCGCCGCCGGCCGCCCGCGCGGGAACGCGGGCACCCGACAGGAGGACAGGCGACATGCCCCCCAAGAAGAGGGTCTCCGGACTCATCAAGCTCCAGATCAACGCCGGCGCGGCGACGCCGGCCCCGCCGATCGGCCCCGCGCTGGGCCAGCACGGCGTCAACATCATGGAGTTCTGCAAGGCCTACAACGCCGCCACGGAGTCGCAGCGCGGCAACGTGGTCCCGGTGGAGATCACGGTCTACGAGGACCGGTCCTTCACCTTCATCACGAAGACGCCGCCGGCGGCCGAGCTCATCAAGAAGGCCGCGGGCGTCGCCAAGGGCTCCCCGACGCCGCACACCGAGAAGGTCGCCAGCCTCACCGGCGCCCAGGTGCGGGCCATCGCCGAGCAGAAGTTCGAGGACCTCAACGCCAACGACCTCGAGCAGGCGAGCAAGATCATCGCCGGCACGGCGCGCTCGATGGGCATCACGGTCCAGGGCTGACGCCCCCCGCAGCACCCGCACGACCGCTCGACCAGTGGCAGGGCCCGCGCTGGCCCGCCGACCACGACTCCGTCCCACCCGCACGCGGCGCACCGCCGCGACCACGAGGAGCTGACATGCGCAGCAAGAAGTACCGCGCGGCCGTCGAGAAGATCGACGCCGACCGCCTCTACGCCCCGCTCGACGCCGTCCGTCTCGCCCGCGAGACCTCGACGACGTCCTACGACGCCACGGTCGAGGTCGCCATGCGCCTCGGCGTCGACCCCCGCAAGGCGGACCAGATCGTGCGCGGCACGGTCAACCTGCCCCACGGCACCGGCAAGACCGCCCGCGTCCTCGTCTTCGCCACCGGCGAGCGGGCGGCGCAGGCCGAGGCCGCCGGCGCCGACGTCGTCGGTGGCGACGAGCTCATCGAGCGCGTCCAGGGCGGCTTCCTCGACTTCGACGCCGCCGTGGCGACGCCGGACCTCATGGGCAAGGTCGGCCGCCTCGGCCGCGTCCTCGGCCCCCGCGGCCTCATGCCGAACCCGCGCACCGGCACGGTGACGATGGACGTGGCCAAGGCCGTCACGGACATCAAGGGCGGCCGGATCGAGTTCCGCGTCGACAAGCACTCCAACCTCCACTTCGTCGTGGGCCGCACGTCCTTCACCGACACCCAGCTGGTGGAGAACTACGGCGCGGCGCTCGAGGAGGTGCTCCGGCTCAAGCCGGCGGCGTCCAAGGGCCGCTACATCGCCAAGGCCACGATGACGACGACGATGGGCCCGGGCGTCCCGCTCGACCCTTCGCGCACGCGCGGGCTCCTCGAGGAGACCCCCGCCGTCTGACCGGCCGCACGCACCCGACGAGCCCCCGCCGCCCGGCGGGGGCTCGTCGTGCGTCCGGCCCGGGGCCGGGGCGATTTGGAGCCCGTACCCCCCGTCGCCTACGCTGCGCCTGACCGAAGACCGCCGGTCGTCGTCCACCCGGACGACGTCAAGGCCCCGCAGCCGCGGGCGCCGGCGCAGGTGCCAGCTCCTCCGCGTGCCCCTCCCGGGTGCGTCCCCGAGCCCCGTGCGCCTCGCGCCGGGGCTCTCGTCGTGCCGGGGACGAGCCACGGGAGCGCGAGCTGCCGCGGCCGGTGAGGACCACCGACCCACCACGGAAGGAGGGCCATGGCGAAGCCCGAGAAGGAGGCGGCGGTCGCCGAGCTGGCGGAGAAGTTCCGCGGCTCGAACGCTGCCGTGCTCACCGAGTACCGAGGCCTCACCGTCGCCCAGCTCAAGCGCCTCCGGGTCGCCCTGGGCGCGGACGTCACGTACTCCGTCTCCAAGAACACCCTCACGAAGATCGCGGCCAACCAGGCCGGCATCGACGCGTTCGACGCCGACCTCACCGGCCCCACGGCCATCGCCTTCATCGACGGCGACCCGGTCACGGCGGCCAAGGGCCTGCGCGACTTCGCCAAGGAGAACCCGCAGCTGGTCATCAAGGCGGGGCTGCTCGACGGCCGCGCCATGACGGCCGCCGAGGTGACGCAGCTCGCCGACCTCGAGTCCCGCGAGGTGCTCCTGGCCAAGACGGCGGGCGCCCTCAAGGCCACGCTGTCCCGCGGCGTGTTCGTCGTCGCCGCGCCGCTGTCGAAGGCCGTCCGCACCGTCGAGGCCCTGCGCGAGAAGCGCGAGGGGTCCGAGGGGACGCCCGCCGCCGAGCCCGCCACGGCGGAGCCGGAGACGGCCGACGCCTGACCCGTGACGGGCGCCCCGCGCCCGCCACGCCGGCGTCCGCCGGCACCTGACCTCCAGCACGACCGACGGACCCCCCGGGGTCCAGGGCCCGGCGCACGGCCGGCCCACCGACACGAGAGGACCGCCCCCATGGCGAAGCTCAGCACCGACGAGCTGCTCGACGCGTTCAAGGAGCTCACCCTCATCGAGCTCTCCGAGTTCGTGAAGAAGTTCGAGGAGACCTTCGACGTCACCGCGGCCGCCCCCGTGGCCGTCGCCGGTGGCGCCGCCGGCGGCGCCGCCGCGGCCGAGCCCGAGGAGGAGCAGACGGAGTTCGACGTCGTCCTCGAGGCGGCCGGCGACAAGAAGATCCAGGTCATCAAGGAGGTGCGCGCCCTCACGAGCCTCGGCCTCAAGGAGGCCAAGGACCTCGTCGACGGCGCGCCGAAGAACGTCCTCGAGGGCGTGGCCAAGGACGCGGCCGACGCCGCAAAGGCCCAGCTCGAGGGCGCCGGCGCCAAGGTCACCGTCAAGTGACACCCCGCCCGCCGCGGTGACGCGGCGGGCACCCGGGCCGTCGCGCCCGCCCCTGCCGGGGCGGGCGGCGCCCGGTGCAGCACCACCGCCGAGGGGCGGGGGACGCGGACGACGCGACCCCCGCCCCTCGGCGCGTCCGCGGCAGCCGTGGGCCGTCGGGGCGCCGCGGGGGAGCAGGACCCCTCCACCACTTGACGGCACGGACAGGTCGGGACAGAGTTCCCCCGCGCGCAGCACGCGACCGCCCCCCGGGCGGACGCCGCCCCGGCCGACGACGACGTCCGCCGTGAGGCAGTTGGACTTGCGCGCCCGCCAGGTCTACGCTGGCGACTTCGCCATGTCCTGTGCCGACCCCTCAGATGCCCGCGCCCCGTGGCGCGCCGGTGGGGGGCGTCCGGCGGTGCCCCCGGGACGGCGCCACCCCGTCAGCACGAGCACCACGCACCACGCCCTGCCGTAGCACCGCACCCCGCCCCCTCCCGCAGCCCCGCCGGGCCGGCACCACCCCGGCGACCGCGCAGGAGGGGCAGACCCGCCCGAAGGCACGTGGAAGGACCACTCTTGGCCGTCTCGCCCACAGCGTCTGGCACCGCCCCCCGCTCCACCGCCCGTCGTGTCTCCTTCGCCAAGATCGACGAGCCGCTCGACGTCCCCGACCTCCTCGCCCTCCAGACCGAGAACTTCGACTGGCTGCTGGGCAACGAGCGCTGGCAGTCCCGCGTCGCCGACGCGCTGGAGGCCGGCCGCGAGGACGTGCCCACCAGCTCGGGCCTCGAGGAGATCTTCGAGGAGATCTCGCCGATCGAGGACTTCTCCGGCTCCATGTCGCTGTCGTTCCGCGACCACCGCTTCGAGCCGCCGAAGTACACGCTCGAGGACTGCAAGGAGCGCGACATGACGTACGCCGCGCCCCTGTTCGTCACCGCCGAGTTCATGAACGCCACCACCGGCGAGATCAAGAGCCAGACGGTCTTCATGGGCGACTTCCCGCTCATGACCGACCGCGGCACCTTCGTCATCAACGGCACCGAGCGCGTCGTCGTCTCGCAGCTCGTCCGCTCGCCGGGCGTCTACTTCGAGCGCTCCGTCGACAAGCTGTCGGACAAGGACGTCTACACCGCGAAGGTCATCCCCTCGCGCGGTGCGTGGCTCGAGTTCGAGGTCGACAAGCGCGACACCGTCGGCGTCCGCGTCGACCGCAAGCGCAAGCAGTCCGTCACGGTGCTGCTCAAGGCGCTCGGCTGGAGCGAGGCGAAGATCCTCGAGGAGTTCGGCGAGTTCGAGTCGATCCGCACGACCCTCGAGAAGGACGCCGCGCAGACCACGGACGAGGCGCTCCTCGACATCTACCGCAAGCTGCGCCCGGGCGAGCCGCCCACCCGCGAGGCCGCGCAGACGCTGCTCGAGAACCTGTACTTCAACCCCAAGCGCTACGACCTCGCGAAGGTCGGCCGCTACAAGCTCAACAAGAAGCTCGGCATGTCCGAGCCGCTCTCGTCGAGCGTCCTGTCCGTCGACGACGTCGCCGCCACGGTCCGCCTGCTCGTCACGCTGCACGCCGGGGGCACGACCATGCCCGGCGTCGGCGAGGACGGCGAGGCCACCGAGGTGCGCGTCGAGGTCGACGACATCGACCACTTCGGCAACCGCCGCCTGCGCAGCGTCGGCGAGCTCATCCAGAACCAGGTCCGCACGGGCCTGTCGCGGATGGAGCGCGTCGTGCGCGAGCGCATGACGACGCAGGACGTCGAGGCGATCACGCCGCAGACGCTCATCAACATCCGTCCCGTCGTGGCCTCCATCAAGGAGTTCTTCGGGACGAGCCAGCTGAGCCAGTTCATGGACCAGACGAACCCGCTGGCCGGCCTCACCCACAAGCGCCGCCTGTCGGCGCTCGGCCCGGGCGGTCTCTCCCGCGACCGCGCCGGCATGGACGTCCGCGACGTCCACCCGTCGCACTACGGCCGCATGTGCCCGATCGAGACGCCGGAGGGCCCGAACATCGGCCTCATCGGCTCCCTGTCGAGCTACGGCCGCATCAACGCCTTCGGCTTCGTCGAGACGCCGTACCGCCGCGTCAAGGACGGCCTCGTCTCGGACGAGGTCGACTACCTCACGGCGGACGACGAGGACGTGGCGATCATCGCCCAGGCCAACGCGCCGCTGACCGAGGACAAGCACTTCGCCGAGGCGCGCGTGCTCGTCCGCAGCCGCGGCGGCGAGGCCGAGTTCGTGCCCGCCGACGAGGTCGACTACATGGACGTCTCGCCGCGCCAGATGGTGTCGGTCGCGACGGCGATGATCCCGTTCCTCGAGCACGACGACGTCAACCGCGCCCTCATGGGCTCGAACATGCAGCGCCAGGCGGTGCCGCTCGTCAAGGCCGAGGCCCCCCTCGTGGGCACCGGCATGGAGCGGCACGCGGCCGTGGACGCCGGCGACGTCGTCGTCGCGGCCAAGGCCGGCGGCGTCGCCTCCGTGGCGGCCGACGTCGTCGTCGTCAGCAACGACGACGGCACGCAGTCGACCTACCGGCTCGCGAAGTTCACGCGCTCCAACCAGGGCACGTCGTACAACCAGCGCGCCGTCGTCGACGCGGGCCAGCGGGTCGAGGTCGGCGACGTCCTCGCCGACGGCCCGTCGACCGAAAATGGCGAGCTCGCCCTCGGCAAGAACCTCCTCGTGGCCTTCATGTCCTGGGAGGGCCACAACTTCGAGGACGCGATCATCCTGTCGCAGCGGATCGTGCAGGACGACGTCCTGTCCTCGATCCACATCGAGGAGCACGAGGTCGACGCCCGCGACACCAAGCTGGGCGCCGAGGAGATCACCCGCGACATCCCCAACGTGTCGGAGGAGGTCCTCGCGGACCTCGACGACCGCGGGATCATCCGCATCGGCGCCGAGGTCGTCCCCGGCGACGTGCTGGTCGGCAAGGTCACGCCCAAGGGCGAGACCGAGCTCACGCCGGAGGAGCGCCTCCTGCGCGCCATCTTCGGCGAGAAGGCGCGGGAGGTCCGCGACACCTCGCTGAAGGTGCCCCACGGCGAGACCGGCACCGTCATCGGCGTCAAGGTGTTCGACCGGGACGAGGGCGACGAGCTGCCCCCGGGCGTCAACCAGCTCGTGCGGGTCTACACGGCGCAGCGCCGCAAGATCACGGACGGCGACAAGCTCGCCGGCCGGCACGGCAACAAGGGCGTCATCTCGAAGATCCTGCCCGTCGAGGACATGCCGTTCCTCGAGGACGGCACGCCGGTCGACATCGTGCTGAACCCGCTGGGCGTGCCCGGCCGCATGAACGTCGGCCAGGTGCTCGAGCTGCACCTCGGCTGGGTCGCCTCGCGCGGCTGGCAGGTCGAGGGGGCGCCCGACTGGGCGGCCTCGCTGCCCGAGGCCGCGCGCGCCGCGGAGCCCCGCACCAACGTCGCGTCGCCGGTCTTCGACGGCGCGTCCGAGGACGAGATCACGGGGCTGCTGTCGTCCACGACGCCGAACCGCGACGGGGTCCGCCTCGTCGACGGCACGGGCAAGGCCCGGCTCTTCGACGGCCGCTCCGGCGAGCCGTTCCCCGAGCCGGTGTCGGTGGGCTACCAGTACATCCTCAAGCTGCACCACCTCGTCGACGACAAGATCCACGCCCGCTCGACCGGCCCGTACTCGATGATCACGCAGCAGCCCCTGGGCGGTAAGGCCCAGTTCGGCGGCCAGCGGTTCGGCGAGATGGAGGTCTGGGCGCTCGAGGCCTACGGCGCGGCCTACGCGCTGCAGGAGCTCCTCACGATCAAGTCGGACGACGTGCTGGGCCGCGTCAAGGTCTACGAGGCCATCGTCAAGGGCGAGAACATCCCCGAGCCGGGCATCCCCGAGTCCTTCAAGGTGCTCATCAAGGAGATGCAGTCGCTCTGCCTGAACGTCGAGGTCCTCTCGGCCGACGGCACGCTCATCGAGATGCGCGACTCCGACGACGACGTCTTCCGGGCGGCCGAGGAGCTCGGCATCGACCTGTCGCGGCGCGAGCCGAGCAGCGTCGAGGAGGTCTGAGCCCGGCGCCCGCCACCGCCCCCGCGGCGGTGGCGGGCGCCCACCCGCGCCGCGCAGCCCGCGGCCGCCCCGGCGGCGGCCGGGCCGCGGCGCCCCGGTCCACCACGCTCCACGCGAGAGAAGGAACCCCCTTGCTCGACGGCAACCTCTTCGACGACATCCGAATCGGCCTGGCCACGGCGGACAGCATCCGCGAGTGGAGCCACGGCGAGGTCAAGAAGCCCGAGACCATCAACTACCGCACGCTCAAGCCGGAGAAGGACGGGCTCTTCTGCGAGAAGATCTTCGGTCCCACCCGGGACTGGGAGTGCTACTGCGGCAAGTACAAGCGCGTCCGCTTCAAGGGCATCATCTGCGAGCGCTGCGGCGTCGAGGTCACCCGCGCCAAGGTGCGTCGTGAGCGCATGGGCCACATCGAGCTCGCCGCCCCCGTCACGCACATCTGGTACTTCAAGGGCGTCCCGAGCCGCCTCGGCTACCTGCTCGACCTCGCCCCGAAGGACCTCGAGAAGGTCATCTACTTCGCGGCGTACATGATCACGTCGGTCGACGAGGAGTCGCGCCACCGCGACCTCCCGTCGCTGCAGGCGGGCATGGAGGTCGAGAAGAAGCAGGTCTCCGACCGTCGCGACAACGACGTCGAGGCCCGTGCGCGGCGCCTCGAGGAGGACCTCGCCCAGCTCGAGGCCGAGGGCGCCAAGTCCGACGCCCGCCGCAAGGTGCGCGAGAGCGCCGAGCGCGAGATGAACCAGATCCGCCGTCGCGCGGACGCCGAGGTCGAGCGCCTCTCGCTCGTCTGGGACCGCTTCGCCGGCCTCAAGGTCTCCGACCTCGAGGGCGACGAGGTGCTCTACCGCGAGCTGCGCGACCGCTACGGCCTGTACTTCGAGGGCAGCATGGGCGCGAACGCGATCCAGAAGCGCCTCGAGTCCTTCGACCTCGAGGCCGAGGCGGAGCTCCTCCGGGAGATCATCGCCACGGGCAAGGGGCAGAAGAAGACGCGCGCGCTCAAGCGCCTCAAGGTCGTCTCCAACTTCCTCACGACGAGCAACTCGCCCATGGGCATGGTGCTCGACTGCGTCCCGGTCATCCCGCCGGACCTGCGCCCGATGGTGCAGCTCGACGGCGGCCGCTTCGCGACGAGCGACCTCAACGACCTGTACCGGCGCGTCATCAACCGCAACAACCGCCTCAAGCGGCTGCTCGACCTCGGCGCGCCCGAGATCATCGTCAACAACGAGAAGCGGATGCTCCAGGAGGCCGTCGACTCGCTGTTCGACAACGGCCGCCGCGGGCGCCCGGTCACCGGCCCGGGCAACCGGCCGCTCAAGTCCCTCTCGGACCTCCTCAAGGGCAAGCAGGGGCGCTTCCGCCAGAACCTCCTCGGCAAGCGCGTCGACTACTCGGGCCGCTCGGTCATCGTCGTCGGCCCGCAGCTCAAGCTGCACCAGTGCGGCCTGCCGAAGCAGATGGCGCTCGAGCTCTTCAAGCCCTTCGTCATGAAGCGGCTCGTCGACCTCAACCACGCGCAGAACATCAAGTCGGCCAAGCGCATGGTCGAGCGCGCCGGCGGCTCCGGCGCCCGCTACGGGCACGTCTGGGACGTGCTCGAGGAGGTCATCACCGAGCACCCGGTCCTCCTCAACCGGGCGCCCACGCTGCACCGCCTCGGCATCCAGGCCTTCGAGCCGCAGCTGGTCGAGGGCAAGGCCGTCCAGATCCACCCGCTCGTCTGCACGGCGTTCAACGCCGACTTCGACGGCGACCAGATGGCCGTGCACCTGCCGCTGTCCACCGAGGCGCAGGCCGAGGCCCGCATCCTCATGCTGAGCAGCAACAACATCCTCAAGCCGGCCGACGGCCGGCCGGTCACCATGCCCAGCCAGGACATGATCATCGGCCTGTACCACCTCACGGCCGACCGCGAGGGCGGCCGGGGCGAGGGCCGCACGTTCTCCTCCGTCGCCGAGGCGCTCATGGCCTACGACGGCGGCGCGCTGGAGGTCGGCTCGCCGATCACCCTGCGCCTGGAGGGCCTGCACCCCGCCGAGGGCGAGGACGTGCCCGAGGGCTTCGAGCCGGGCGGCACGGCGCGCCTGCGCACGACCCTCGGCCGTGCCCTCTTCAACGAGGCGCTGCCGGTCGACTACCCCTTCGTCAACGAGGTGGTGGACAAGAAGCGGCTCTCGACGATCGTCAACGACCTCGCCGAGCGCTACCCCAAGGTCCAGGTCGCCGCGTCGCTCGACGCGCTCAAGGAGACGGGCTTCCACTGGGCCACGCGCTCGGGGACGACCATCGCCATCTCCGACGTGCTCCGGCCGCCGAACAAGCAGGAGATCCTCGAGCGGTACGAGGCGAAGGCCGAGACGGTCCAGCGCCAGTACGAGGAGGGCCTGATCACCGACGACGAGCGCCGTCAGGAGCTCATCGAGATCTGGACCGAGGCCACCGCCGTCGTGGCCAAGGACATGCAGGACAACCTCGACGCCGTCGCCACGCGCAACTCGGTGTACCGGATGGTCGTCTCCGGGGCGCGCGGAAACTGGATGCAGGTCCGCCAGATCGCCGGCATGCGCGGCCTCGTGGCGAACCCAAAGGGCGAGATCATCCCGCGCCCGGTGAAGTCCAACTTCCGCGAGGGCTTCTCGGTGCTCGAGTACTTCATCTCCAGCCACGGCGCCCGCAAGGGCCTCGCGGACACCGCCCTGCGCACGGCCGACTCGGGGTACCTCACCCGCCGTCTGGTCGACGTGTCCCAGGACGTCATCGTCCGCGAGGACGACTGCGGCACCCGTCGCGGCCTCGTCCTGCCGATCGCCGACGACGCGGCGGACGGCTCCGGCCTCCGTCGTGGCGAGCACGTCGAGACGAGCGTCTACTCGCGGACGCTGGCCGCGGACGTCAAGGGCGAGGACGGCGCGGTGCTCGCGCCGGCCGGCAGCGACGTGGGCGACGTCCTCATCGACGCCCTCGTCACCCAGGGCGTCCGGGAGATCAAGGTCCGCTCGGTCCTCACCTGCGAGTCCAAGGTCGGGACGTGCGCCCGGTGCTACGGCCGCTCGCTCGCCACCGGCAAGCTCGTCGACATCGGCGAGGCCGTCGGCATCGTCGCGGCCCAGTCGATCGGCGAGCCCGGCACGCAGCTGACGATGCGGACCTTCCACACCGGTGGTGTGGCCGGTGACGACATCACCCACGGCCTCCCGCGCGTCCAGGAGCTCTTCGAGGCCCGCACGCCCAAGGGTGTCGCCCCGATCTCCGAGGTCGCGGGCCGCGTGAGCCTCGAGGAGGACGAGAAGGCCCGTCGTCTCGTCGTCACGCCGGACGACGGCGGCGAGGAGATCGCGTACCCGCTGACCAAGCGCTCGCGCCTGCTCGTCGCCGACGGCCAGCACGTCGAGGTCGGCGACCAGCTCCTCCAGGGCGCGGTCGACCCCAAGCAGGTCCTGCGGATCCTCGGCCCGCGGCGGGTGCAGCAGCACCTCGTCGACGAGGTCCAGGAGGTCTACCGCAGCCAGGGCGTCGGCATCCACGACAAGCACATCGAGGTCATCGTCCGGCAGATGCTCCGCCGGGTGACGATCATCGACGCGGGCGACGCGAAGCTCCTGCCCGGCGAGCTCGCCGAGCGGGCACGCTTCGAGGAGGAGAACCGGCGCGTCGTGGCCGAGGGCGGGGCGCCGGCCGCCGGCCGCCCCGAGCTCATGGGCATCACGAAGGCGTCGCTCGCGACGGACTCGTGGCTCTCCGCCGCCTCCTTCCAGGAGACGACGAAGGTGCTCACCGAGGCGGCGCTCGCGGGTCGCAGCGACCCGCTGCTCGGCCTCAAGGAGAACGTCATCCTCGGAAAGCTCATCCCGGCCGGCACGGGGCTGCCCCGCTACCGCGACGTGGTCGTCGAGCCGACCGAGGAGGCCAAGGCGGCGATGTACTCGATGCCCGGCTACGAGGACGTCGACTACGACCACTTCGGCCTCGGCTCCGGCCAGGCCGTCCCGCTCGAGGAGTACGACCTCGGCGGCGACTTCCGCTGACGCGGGCGGTGCCGCACCGCGGCACCACCGCCGACGCAGGCCCCGCCGGGGCCGCCCCCACGGGCGGCCCCGGCGGGGGACCGCCCGCCCGCGCGCAGGTCTTTTGACGCTGCTGGGGCGGGCGCCTATCCTCGTCCGGACGACCCGGCGAGCCGGGTGCTCCGTCGTGCCCCCCCAGGGGGCGCCCCCCCGTCACCGGGGGAGGGCCACCGGCCCGACGGACGACACGACGGACACGCCCGGGCGCGGGGGTCGAGACCCTCGCCGCCGGACGGCGCGGCGGGCGGGAGCCCGCGGGCACCGGCCGGCAGGGCCGCACGACGCACGAGCACGACGACAAGGCTCCGCCTGCCGAGAGGCGGCGGACCCCGCGAAGACTGAAGACGGAGACGCACCGGTGCCCACGATCCAGCAGCTGGTCCGCAAGGGCCGGCAGGACAAGGTCGGGAAGCAGAAGACCCCGGCCCTCAAGGGGAGCCCCCAGCGGCGAGGCGTGTGCACCCGCGTGTACACCACGACGCCGAAGAAGCCGAACTCGGCGCTGCGCAAGGTCGCGCGCGTGCGGCTCTCCAGCGGCATCGAGGTCACGGCCTACATCCCCGGCGTCGGCCACAACCTGCAGGAGCACTCCATCGTGCTCGTGCGCGGCGGCCGCGTGAAGGACCTCCCGGGCGTGCGCTACAAGATCGTGCGCGGCTCGCTCGACACCCAGGGTGTGAAGAACCGCAAGCAGGCGCGCAGCCGCTACGGAGCGAAGAAGGAGAAGCGCTGATGCCTCGCAAGGGCCCGGCCCCGAAGCGGCCGCTCGTGATCGACCCCGTCTACGGCTCCCCGCTGGTCACCCAGCTGGTGAACAAGGTGCTCGTCGACGGCAAGAAGTCCACCGCCGAGCGCATCGTCTACGGCGCGCTCGAGGGCGCCCGCACGAAGACCGGCAACGACCCGGTCATCGCGCTCAAGCGCGCGCTCGACAACGTCAAGCCGGCCCTCGAGGTCCGCAGCCGCCGCGTCGGCGGCGCGACCTACCAGGTGCCCGTCGAGGTCCGCGCGGGCCGCTCGACGACGCTGGCCCTGCGCTGGCTCGTCGGGTACTCCAAGGCGCGTCGCGAGAAGACGATGACCGAGCGCCTCATGAACGAGATCCTCGACGCGAGCAACGGCCTCGGTGCCGCGGTGAAGCGTCGCGAGGACACCCACAAGATGGCCGAGTCGAACAAGGCCTTCGCGCACTACCGCTGGTGACCCCCGGTGCGCGGCGGGGGAGACCCTCCCGCCGCGCGCCCGCCCCGGCGCCGCGACCCCTCACCTGAGGGTCGCCGACGACAGCTCCACGACCAGGAAGAGGCAGCGCCCAGTGGCACAGGACGTCCTGACTGACCTTCACAAGGTCCGCAACATCGGGATCATGGCCCACATCGACGCCGGCAAGACGACCACCACCGAGCGGATCCTGTTCTACACGGGGATCAACTACAAGATCGGTGAGGTCCACGACGGCGCCGCCACGATGGACTGGATGGAGCAGGAGCAGGAGCGGGGCATCACCATCACCTCCGCCGCCACCACCTGCTTCTGGGAGGGCACCCAGATCAACATCATCGACACGCCGGGGCACGTCGACTTCACCGTCGAGGTGGAGCGGTCCCTGCGCGTGCTCGACGGCGCCGTCGCCGTGTTCGACGGCAAGGAGGGCGTCGAGCCCCAGTCCGAGACGGTGTGGCGCCAGGCCGACAAGTACGACGTGCCGCGCATCTGCTTCGTCAACAAGATGGACAAGCTCGGCGCGGACTTCTTCTTCACGGTCCGGACCATCACCGAGCGACTCGGCGCCAAGCCGCTGGTCCTGCAGATCCCGATCGGCGCGGAGAACGACTTCGTCGGCGTCGTCGACCTCGTCCACATGCGCGCCCTCACGTGGCGCGGCGAGACGGGCAAGGGCGAGGCGTACGAGGTCGAGGAGATCCCGGCCGACCTGGTCGACACCGCCGCGGAGTACCGCGACAAGCTGCTCGAGGCCGTCGCCGACACCGACGAGGCGCTGCTCGAGAAGTACCTCGGCGGCGAGGAGATCTCCGCCGAGGAGATCAAGACGGCCGTCCGCAAGGTCACCGTCGCGAGCGAGCAGTACCCGGTGCTGTGCGGCTCGGCGTTCAAGAACAAGGGCGTCCAGCCCATGCTCGACGCCGTGCTCGACTACCTGCCCACGCCGCTCGACGTCGAGTCCGTCACCGGTCACGACGTCCGGGACGAGGAGAAGGAGATCGTCCGGCACGCCGACGTCGAGGAGCCCTTCTCGGCTCTCGCGTTCAAGGTCGCCTCGCACCCCTTCTTCGGGAAGCTCACCTACGTCCGGGTCTACTCCGGGCGCGTGGCGGCCGGCTCCGGCGTCGTCAACTCGACCAAGGGCAAGAAGGAGCGCATCGGGAAGCTCTTCCAGATGCACTCCAACAAGGAGAACCCGGTGGACGAGGCCCGTGCGGGCCACATCTACGCGATGATCGGCCTCAAGGACACGACCACCGGGGACACGCTCTGCGACCCGGCGGACCAGGTCGTCCTCGAGTCCATGACCTTCCCCGAGCCCGTCATCTCGGTCGCCATCGAGCCGAAGACGAAGGGCGACCAGGAGAAGCTCGGCACGGCCATCCAGAAGCTCGCCGAGGAGGACCCGACCTTCCAGGTCCAGCTCGACGAGGAGACCGGCCAGACGATCATCAAGGGGATGGGCGAGCTCCACCTCGACATCCTCGTCGACCGCATGCGTCGCGAGTTCCGCGTCGAGGCGAACGTGGGCAAGCCCCAGGTCGCCTACCGCGAGACGATCCGCAAGGCCGTCGAGAAGATCGACTACACGCACAAGAAGCAGACGGGCGGCTCCGGCCAGTTCGCCAAGGTGCAGGTGGCCATCGAGCCGATCGACACCTCGGACTCCGAGGCCCCGATGTACGAGTTCGCCAACAAGGTGACCGGTGGCCGCGTGCCCCGCGAGTACATCCCCAGCGTCGACGCGGGCATCCAGGACGCGATGGCGCTCGGCGTCGTCGCCGGGTACCCGATGGTCGGCATCAAGGCGACGCTGCTGGACGGCGCCTACCACGACGTCGACTCGTCGGAGATGGCGTTCAAGATCGCCGGCTCGCAGGTGCTCAAGGAGGCCGTCCGCCGTGCGGACCCGGTCCTCCTCGAGCCGGTCATGGCCGTCGAGGTGCGCACGCCCGAGGAGTACATGGGCGACGTCATCGGCGACCTCAACTCCCGCCGCGGCCTGATCCAGGCCATGGAGGACGCCAGCGGCGCCAAGGTCGTGCGGGCCCAGGTCCCGCTGTCGGAGATGTTCGGGTACGTCGGGGACCTGCGGAGCAAGACGCAGGGCCGTGCGGTGTACTCGATGTCGTTCGACAGCTACGCCGAGGTCCCGCGCGCCGTGGCCGAGGAGATCGTCAAGAAGGTCCGCGGGGAGTGACCCTCCCCGCAGCACCCTGAGTCCTGACGGACTCCCGCCGGCGCCCCGCCCGGGGCGCCGGCAGCCCGGCGGCCGGGCACCTCACCAGCCCCACCGAAGACCACCAGACATCCCAGGAGGACCCAGTGGCGAAGGCCAAGTTCGAGCGGACCAAGCCCCACGTCAACATCGGCACGATCGGTCACATCGACCACGGCAAGACGACGCTGACGGCGGCCATCACCAAGGTCCTGCACGACGCCTACCCGGACCTGAACCCCTTCACGCCGTTCGACCAGATCGACAAGGCGCCGGAGGAGAAGCAGCGCGGGATCACGATCTCGATCGCGCACGTCGAGTACCAGACGGCCGCGCGCCACTACGCGCACGTCGACTGCCCCGGCCACGCCGACTACATCAAGAACATGATCACGGGCGCGGCGCAGATGGACGGCGCCATCCTCGTCGTCGCCGCGACCGACGGCCCCATGCCGCAGACGCGCGAGCACGTCCTCCTGGCCCGCCAGGTCAACGTGCCCTACATCGTCGTGGCGCTGAACAAGGCCGACATGGTCGAGGACGAGGAGATCCTCGAGCTCGTCGAGATGGAGGTGCGCGAGCTCCTCTCCGCGTACGAGTTCCCGGGCGACGACGTCCCCGTGGTCCGCGTCTCGGCGCTCAAGGCCCTCGAGGGCGACAAGGAGTGGGGCGGCAAGCTCCTCGAGCTCATGGAGGCCGTCGACACGACGATCCCCGAGCCCGAGCGCGACATCGACCAGCCCTTCCTCATGCCGGTCGAGGACGTCTTCACGATCACGGGCCGCGGCACCGTCGTCACGGGTCGCGTCGAGCGCGGCGTCCTCAACGTGAACGACGACGTCGAGATCGTCGGCATCAAGGAGACGAAGACCAAGTCGACCGTCACGGGCGTCGAGATGTTCCGCAAGCTCCTCGACGAGGCGCGCGCGGGCGAGAACGTCGGCCTGCTCCTGCGCGGCATCAAGCGCGAGGACGTCGAGCGCGGGCAGGTCGTCTGCAAGCCGAACTCGATCGTGCCGCACAAGAACTTCGAGGCCTCGGTCTACATCCTGTCCAAGGACGAGGGCGGGCGTCACAACCCGTTCTACTCGAACTACCGCCCGCAGTTCTACTTCCGCACCACGGACGTCACCGGCGTCATCGAGCTGCCCGAGGGCACCGAGATGGTCATGCCGGGCGACAACACCGACATGAAGGTGCAGCTCATCCAGCCGATCGCCATGGAGCAGGGCCTGCGCTTCACGATCCGCGAGGGCGGCCGCACCGTCGGCGCCGGCCAGGTCACGGCCATCACGGCCTGACCTCCCGCACCACCCGCCGGGGCGGGACCCCAGGGTCCCGCCCCGGCACCACCGCAGGGGCCCGTGCGCTCGTCGCACGGGCCCCTGCGGCGTCCCGGCCGGGAGCGCCGCCGTGCGCGGGGCCACCCGGGGGAGGGGCCGGCCGGGCAGGCGATTGGCCAACCGGCGGGGGCCTCTGGCAGACTGCTCGGGTTGCTCGGGGCTGACGCGTGCCCGCACGCCGGTGCACCACCCCCGAGCGCCGGACCTGCACCACCGCACGGACAGCTCCACAGCGTCGTCACGACCCGCCGGCACGTCAGCGGGGCGCCTGGCACCACAGCAGCACGACGACACGTCGGCCACCGCAGGCCGCACCCCCCCGGGGTGCGGCGGAGGTGGCCGCCCAGCACGCGGACAGCGCGACACGCCCGACCTCGGGGGTCGGGCGGCGCGACGCGGGCAGACAGGGCCGGCCCCCGGTGGCCGGCCCGAGGACCTCAGCGGTACGACGGAGAGAGAGATCGCGACGCCATGGCGGGACAGAAGATCCGCATCCGGCTCAAGTCCTACGACCACGAGGTCATCGACAGCTCGGCGCGCAAGATCGTCGACACGGTGACCCGCGCTGGTGCGACGGTCGTGGGCCCGGTGCCGCTGCCGACGGAGAAGAACACGTTCTGCGTGATCCGCTCGCCGCACAAGTACAAGGACAGCCGCGAGCACTTCGAGATGCGCACCCACAAGCGTCTCATCGACATCATCGACCCCACGCCGAAGGCCGTCGACTCGCTCATGCGTCTCGACCTGCCCGCTGACGTGAACATCGAGATCAAGCTCTGAGGACTGCAGACGCCATGACCACCACCTCCTCCGACCAGCGCGTCGTCGCCGGCCTGCTGGGGTCCAAGCTGGGGATGACCCAGGTCTGGGACGCCGACGGCCGCCTCGTGCCCGTCACCGTCGTGCAGGCCGCGCCCAACGTCGTCACCCAGGTGCGCACGCCCGAGACGGACGGCTACTCGGCCGTCCAGCTCGCCGCGGGCGCCGTGGACCCCCGTCGCGTGACCAAGCCGCTCACGGGCCACTTCGCCAAGGCCGGCGTCACGCCGCGCCGCCACGTCGTCGAGATCCGCACCGCCGACGCCGCCGGCTTCGCCGCCGGCCAGGAGGTCGCCGCGGACATCTTCACGGCCGGCCAGGTCGTCGACGTCGTCGGCCGCACCAAGGGCAAGGGCACCGCCGGCGTCATGAAGCGTCACGGCTTCCACGGCGTCGGCGCCTCGCACGGTGCGCACCGCAACCACCGCAAGCCCGGCTCCATCGGCGGCTGCGCCACCCCGGGCCGTGTGTTCAAGGGCATGAAGATGGCGGGGCGCATGGGCGCCGTCCGCCAGACCACCCAGAACCTCACGGTCCATGCGGTCGACGCCGAGAAGGGCCTCATCCTCATCAAGGGTGCCGTCCCCGGGCCCACGGGCGGCGTCGTGCTCGTCCGCACGCCCGCCAAGGCCGTCTCGAAGGAGGCCTGAGCCAGATGTCCACCACCACCACGGGCACCACCACCCGCCGCGTCGACGTCGTCGACGCGACCGGTGCGGTCACGGGTGCCGCCGAGCTGCCGGGCGACGTCTTCGACGTCACCGCCAACGTGCCGCTCATCCACCAGGTCGTCGTGGCGCAGCTCGCCGCGGCCCGCCAGGGCACGCACGCCACCAAGACGCGCGGCGACGTGCGCGGCGGCGGCAAGAAGCCCTTCCGCCAGAAGGGCACCGGCCGCGCCCGCCAGGGCTCGACCCGTGCGCCGCAGTTCGCCGGCGGTGGCGTCGTCCACGGCCCGCAGCCGCGCGACTACAGCCAGCGCACGCCCAAGAAGATGAAGGCCGCCGCCCTGCGCGGTGCCCTCTCCGACCGGGCCCGCGCCGGCCGTGTGCACGTCGTCGGCTCCTTCGGGACCGAGGTCCCCTCGACCAAGGGCGCCCTCGCGGCCCTCGCGGCCCTGCCCGGCGTCGCCGGCAGCGGGCGCGACGGCTTCCTCGTCGTCCTCGAGCGCGGCGACGACACCAGCTGGCTGAGCCTGCGCAACGTGCCCGGCGTGCACCTGCTGCGCGTCGACCAGCTGAACACCTACGACGTGCTCTGCAGCGACGACGTCGTCTTCACCGAGGCGGCCCTGCAGACCTTCCTCGGCGGCCACGGCGCCGCCACGGCGGAGAGCGAGGCGGACCGGTGAGCGAGACCGTCCAGACGACCGACGAGGCGACCCCCGTCGCGGCCCCCGCGGCCACGGGCACGCTGTCGTCCCGCTTCGGCAAGGACCCGCGCGACGTGCTGCTCGCGCCGGTGGTGTCGGAGAAGAGCTACGCGCTGCTCGACGAGGGCAAGTACACGTTCCTCGTCGACCCCCGCGCGAACAAGACCGAGATCCGCATCGCGGTCGAGCGCGTGTTCGGCGTCAAGGTGATCGGGGTGAACACCGCGAACCGGCAGGGCAAGGCCCGGCGGACGCGCACCGGCACCGGTCGGCGCAAGGACACCAAGCGTGCGGTGGTGACGCTCCGCGAGGGCGACACCATCGACATCTTCGGCACGACCGCCTGATCCGGGCCGTACAGACGAGGACTGGTCTCAACCATGGGTATCCGTAAGTACAAGCCGACGACGCCGGGCCGACGCGGCTCGTCCGTCGCCGACTTCGTCGAGGTCACGCGGTCCACGCCGGAGAAGTCGCTGGTGCGTCCCCTCCCCAAGACGGGCGGGCGCAACAGCAACGGCCGGATCACGACGCGGCACCACGGCGGCGGGCACAAGCGCGCCTACCGGGTGATCGACTTCCGTCGTGCCGACAAGGACGGCGTGCCGGCGAAGGTCGCGCACATCGAGTACGACCCCAACCGCACGGCACGCATCGCGCTCCTGCACTACGTGGACGGCGAGAAGCGCTACATCGTGGCGCCGAACCGCCTCCGCCAGGGCGACACGGTGGAGAACGGCCCGGGCGCGGACATCCGCCCCGGCAGCAACCTGCCGCTGCGCAACATCCCGGTCGGCACGGTGATCCACGCCATCGAGCTGCGGCCCGGCGGCGGTGCCAAGATCGCCCGCTCGGCCGGCACCTCGGTGCAGCTCGTCGCCCGCGAGGGCGCCACGGCCCAGCTGCGCATGCCCTCCGGCGAGATCCGGAACGTCGACGTGCGCTGCCGCGCCACGATCGGCGAGGTCGGCAACGCCGAGCAGTCGAACATCAACTGGGGCAAGGCCGGCCGCATGCGCTGGAAGGGCCGTCGTCCCACCGTCCGCGGTGTCGCGATGAACCCGGTCGACCACCCGCACGGTGGTGGTGAGGGCAAGACGTCCGGTGGTCGTCACCCGGTGAGCCCGTGGGGCCAGCCCGAGGGCCGTACCCGGCGTCCGGGCAAGCCCAGCGACAAGCAGATCGTCCGCCGGCGCCGTACCGGCAAGAAGCGCTGAGGAGACCGGACATGCCGCGCAGCCTGAAGAAGGGCCCCTTCGTCGACGACCACCTCCAGAAGAAGGTGGACGTCCAGAACGAGAAGGGCACCAAGAACCTCATCAAGACCTGGTCCCGGCGCTCCGTCGTCACCCCGGACTTCCTGGGCCACACCTTCGCCGTCCACGACGGCCGCAAGCACGTCCCGGTCTTCGTCACCGAGGCGATGGTCGGTCACAAGCTCGGGGAGTTCGCGCCCACGCGGACCTTCCGCGGCCACGTGAAGGACGACCGGAAGGGCCGTCGCCGCTGACCTCCGGGTCGGCAGCGGCAGCACCTCACCGGAAGAGCACAGGAAGAGAAGGCAGGACAGCGATGGAAGCCATGGCGAAGGCGCGCTTCGTGCGCGTCACGCCCCAGAAGGCCCGACGCGTCGTCGACCTCGTCCGTGGCAAGCGGGCGGAGGACGCCCTGGCCGTGCTGGCGTTCGCGCCGCAGGCGGCGAGCGAGCCGGTGCGCAAGGTCGTGCAGAGCGCGATCGCCAACGCACGGGTCAAGGCGGGCGAGGCGGGCGAGGCCTTCGACGAGCGCAGGATGGTCGTCCAGGCCGCCTACGTCGACGAGGGCCCGACGCTCAAGCGGTTCCGCCCGCGCGCCCAGGGGCGCGCGGCGCGCATCAACAAGCGCACCAGCCACATCACCGTGGTGGTCGCGCCGGCGCCGGAGCGCGCCGCCACGTCGACGAGGGGGAGGAGCTCCTAGTGGGCCAGAAGGTCAACCCGCACGGCTTCCGCCTGGGCATCACGACGGAGCACCGCTCGCGGTGGTTCGCCGACTCCACGAAGTCCGGCCAGCGCTACTCGGACTACGTCGGCGAGGACGTCTCCATCCGCAAGCTCATGTCCACGGGCATGGAGCGCGCCGGCATCGCCAAGGTCGACATCGAGCGCACCCGCGACCGCGTCCGGGTGGACATCCACACGGCGCGCCCGGGCATCGTCATCGGCCGCCGTGGCGCCGAGGCGGACCGTCTGCGCGGCGAGCTCGAGAAGCTCACCGGCAAGCAGGTCCAGCTCAACATCCTCGAGGTCAAGAACCCCGAGACCGACGCCCAGCTCGTCGCGCAGGGCATCGCCGAGCAGCTCGCGAGCCGCGTGGCCTGGCGCCGCGCGATGCGCAAGGGCATGCAGACGGCCTCCCGCGCCGGCGCCAAGGGGATCCGGGTGCAGTGCTCCGGTCGCCTCGGCGGCGCGGAGATGAGCCGCTCGGAGTTCTACCGCGAGGGCCGCGTGCCCCTGCACACGCTCCGCGCCAACATCGACTACGGCTTCTACGAGGCCAAGACGACCTTCGGACGCATCGGCGTCAAGGTGTGGGTCTACAAGGGCGACATGACGAGCCGCGAGCTCGCCGCCCAGCAGGCCAACGCCCCGCGCGGTCCGCGTGGCCCGCGTGCCGAGCGCCCGGCCCGCGGCCGTCGTCCCGGCGGCGACGCCCCCCAGGGCGCCCCGGCGGGCGACGCGGCCACCGCGCCGCAGGCCGTCGCGACCCCCGGATCGGAGGGCTGACCCGTGCTGGTCCCCCGCAGGCTCAAGCACCGCAAGCAGCACCACCCGCGCCGCACCGGCGTGGCGAAGGGCGGCACGAGCATCGCCTTCGGCGACTACGGCATCCAGGCGCTCGAGCCGGCGTACGTCACCAACCGGCAGATCGAGTCGGCGCGTATCGCCATGACGCGGTACATGAAGCGTGGCGGGAAGGTGTGGATCAACATCTACCCGGACCGTCCGCTGACGAAGAAGCCCGCCGAGACCCGCATGGGCTCCGGCAAGGGCTCGCCCGAGTGGTGGGTGGCGAACGTCCACCCGGGCCGCATGATGTTCGAGATCTCCGGCGTGGACGAGCCCACCGCCCGCGAGGCGATGCGGCTCGCGATCCACAAGCTGCCGATGAAGTGCCGTTTCGTGGCGCGCGAGGGGAGTGAGGTCTGATGGCCGTCGGCAGCGAGGACCTGGCTCCCGCGAAGCTGCGGGACAAGGGTGGCGAGGAGCTCCTCGAGGAGCTCCGCCGCGCCAAGGAGGAGCTCTTCAACCTCCGCTTCCAGTCGGCCACCGGCCAGCTGGAGAACCACACCCGGCTGCGCGCCGTCCGTCGTGACATCGCGCGCATCTACACGGTGATGCGCGAGCAGGAGCTGGGCATCACCGCCGCGCCGACGCCCGGCGAGAAGTGAGGCCCGACGTGAGCGAGGACGCCGTGAGCACCGACACCCAGAGCACCGACGCGGGGGACGCGCAGCAGCGCGGCTACCGCAAGACGCGCCTCGGCGTGGTCACCAGCGACAAGATGGACAAGACCGTCGTCGTCGTCGTCGAGGACCGCGTCAAGCACCCGCTGTACGGCAAGGTCATCCGCCGCACCAGCAAGGTCAAGGCGCACGACGAGACCAACGCCGTCGGCGTGGGCGACCGCGTGCGGATCGCCGAGACGCGACCGCTGTCGGCCACCAAGCGCTGGCGCGTCGTCGAGGTGCTCGAGAAGGCCGTCTGAGGCCCCGGGCCCTCACCGGGCCCGCCGGCCCCCTCCCCGCCGGGAGCGGGGCCGGCACCCACGCACGACCCAGGAAGAGTCCGTTCCGCCAGGCTCGCGACGAGAACCGGCGCGACGACAGGAGTGCAGAACAGTGATCCAGCAGGAGTCGCGGCTCAAGGTCGCCGACAACACGGGTGCCAAGGAGATCCTCTGCATCCGGGTGCTCGGCGGCTCCGGCCGTCGGTACGCCGGCATCGGGGACGTCATCGTGGCGACCGTCAAGGACGCCATCCCCGGCGGCAACGTGAAGAGGGGCGAGGTCGTCAAGGCGGTCGTCGTCCGCACCCGCAAGGAGCGCCGTCGTCCCGACGGCTCCTACATCCGCTTCGACGAGAACGCGGCCGTCATCCTCAAGGCCGACGGCGACCCGCGTGGGACGCGCATCTTCGGCCCGGTGGGCCGCGAGCTGCGCGACAAGAAGTTCATGCGGATCGTCTCGCTCGCCCCGGAGGTGCTCTGACATGACGAAGCCCAAGATCAAGATCAAGAAGGGCGACCTGGTCCAGGTCATCTCCGGCGCCACGCAGGCGCGCGGGGGCGACCGCGGCAAGCAGGGTCGCGTCATCGCGGTGTACCCCGAGCGCCAGCGCGTGCTGGTCGAGGGCGTCAACCGCGTCACCAAGCACGTGAAGGCCGGCACCGGGCGCGGCACCGGCGGTCGCGAGACCGTCGAGTCGCCCCTGCACATCAGCAACGTGCAGATCGTCGACCCGGAGACGGGTCGCCCGACCCGCGTCGGCGTGCGCACCGAGACGACCGAGCGCGACGGCCGCACCGTCACCACGCGGGTCCGCGTGGCCAAGCGCTCCGGCAAGGACATCGCATGAGTGAGACGACCCAGCAGGACGCCGGCGTGACCGAGGCCAGCGGTGCGCCGATGCCGCGCCTCAAGGCGCGGTACCGCTCCGACGTGGCGCCGGCCCTGCGCGAGCAGTTCGGCTTCGCCAACGTCATGCAGGTGCCCGGCCTCGTCAAGGTCGTCGTCAACATGGGCGTGGGTGACGCGGCCCGCGACTCCAAGCTCATCGACGGCGCCGTCCGCGACCTGACCACGATCACGGGTCAGAAGCCGCAGGTCACGAAGGCCCGCAAGTCGATCGCCCAGTTCAAGCTGCGCGAGGGCATGCCGATCGGCTGCCACACGACGCTGCGCGGCGACCGCATGTGGGAGTTCGTCGACCGGCTCGTGTCGCTCGCGCTGCCCCGCATCCGCGACTTCCGCGGCCTGTCGCCGAAGCAGTTCGACGGCCGGGGCAACTACACGTTCGGCCTCACGGAGCAGTCGATGTTCCACGAGATCGACCAGGACCGGATCGACCGGGTCCGGGGCATGGACGTCACGGTCGTCACGACCGCGCGCACCGACGACGAGGGCCGTGCGCTGCTGCGTCAGCTCGGCTTCCCCTTCAAGGAGGACTGACATGGCGAAGACCGCCCTCATCAACAAGGCCGCCCGCAAGCCGAAGTTCGGCGTCCGCGCCTACACGCGCTGCCAGCGCTGCGGCCGGCCCCACTCGGTCTACCGCAAGTTCGGCCTGTGCCGGATCTGCCTGCGCGAGATGGCGCACCGCGGCGAGCTGCCCGGCATCACGAAGAGCTCCTGGTGAGCCCCCGCCCCCGGCCCTGAGCCGGGGGCACCCAACACGAGCAAGTTCCAGCAGAAGCGCCGGGTCACCGTGCCCGGCACGACCGCCTCAGGTCCCTCCCCGCCGCGTCGGGGAGCGGAAACCGAGGTGAGGAAGGGCGGACGAGCCCGATGACGATGACCGACCCGATCGCGGACATGCTCACGCGTGTGCGGAACGCCAACTCGGCGTACCACGACGACGTGACCATGCCCTACAGCAAGCTCAAGCAGCGCATCGCCGAGATCCTCCAGGCCGAGGGCTACATCGCCGGCTGGGACGTCGAGGACGCCGAGGTGGGCCGCAAGCTCACCATCCAGCTGAAGTTCGGCCCCAACCGCGAGCGCTCCATCGCCGGGGTCCGCCGGGTCAGCAAGCCCGGCCTGCGCGTCTACGCCAAGTCCACGAACCTCCCGCGCGTGCTCGGCGGCCTCGGCGTGGCGATCCTGTCCACGTCCTCCGGCCTCCTCACGGACCGGCAGGCCAAGCAGCAGGGCGTGGGCGGGGAAGTCCTCGCCTACGTCTGGTGAGGGAGAAGATCTCATGTCTCGCATCGGCAGGCTCCCGATCGACGTCCCCGCGGGCGTCGACGTCAGCATCGACGGCCAGGACGTCGTGGTGAAGGGCCCCCGCGGCACCCTCGCCCACACCGTGCCCGGCCCCATCGGCGTGGAGCGCGGCGAGTCCGGCGCGCTCCAGGTCACCCGCCCCGACGACGAGCGGACCAACCGGGCGCTGCACGGGCTCACCCGCTCGCTCATCGCCAACATGGTCACGGGCGTCACCTCGGGCTACGAGAAGAAGCTCGAGATCGTCGGCACCGGCTACCGCGTGCAGGCCAAGGGCGGCTCGCTCGAGTTCGCGCTCGGCTTCAGCCACCCGGTCGTCATCACCGCGCCGGAGGGCATCACCTTCCAGGTGGAGGCGCCCACGCGCTTCTCCGTGCAGGGGATCGACAAGCAGCTGGTCGGCGAGGTCTCGGCCAACATCCGCAAGCTCCGCAAGCCCGACCCGTACAAGGGCAAGGGCGTCCGCTACGCGGGCGAGCAGGTCCGACGCAAGGTCGGAAAGGCAGGTAAGTGATGGCTCGCAGGTCCTCCTACCGCGGGGTCACGGCGATCAAGGGCACCGGTACCACCGCTGCCCGCAACCGCCGCCACCTGCGCGTCCGCAAGAAGGTCTCCGGCACGGCGGTGCGCCCGCGCCTCGTCGTCAACCGCTCGACCCGGCACATGTTCGTGCAGGTCGTCGACGACACGGTCGGCCGCACGCTGGCCAGCGCGTCCACCATGGAGGCCGACCTCCGCGTCTCCGACGGCGACAAGACGGCCAAGGCCCGTCGTGTCGGCGAGCTCGTCGCCGAGCGGGCCCGCGCGGCCGGCATCGAGGCCGTGGTCTTCGACCGCGGCGGCAACCGCTACCACGGCCGGGTGGCCGCCGTCGCCGACGGCGCCCGCGAGGGTGGCCTGGCCCTCTAGGGCCGGCTCCTCCAGCGCCTCACGACGTACCGAGAGAGAAGAGACCAGAACATGCCTGGACCCCAGCGCCGCGGCGCCGGTGCCGGCACGGGTGGCCCCGGCGGGAACGACCGCCGGGACCGTCGTGACGGCCGCCGGGGCGAGCCCGCGGACCGCAACCAGTTCCTCGAGCGCGTGGTGACCATCAACCGCGTCTCGAAGGTCGTCAAGGGCGGCCGCCGCTTCAGCTTCACCGCGCTCGTCGTCGTCGGGGACGGCGACGGCACGGTGGGCGTCGGCTACGGCAAGGCCAAGGAGGTGCCCGCGGCGATCGCCAAGGGCGTGGAGGAGGCGAAGAAGGCCTTCTTCCGCGTCCCGCGCGCCCAGGGCACCATCCCGCACCCCGTCACGGGCGAGGCCGCCGCCGGCGTCGTGCTCCTGCGTCCGGCGTCGCCGGGTACCGGTGTCATCGCCGGCGGCCCGGTGCGCGCCGTGCTCGAGTGCGCCGGCGTCCACGACGTCCTGTCGAAGTCGCTCGGCTCGAGCAACGCCATCAACATCGTCCACGCGACGGTGGCGGCGCTGCAGGGGCTCGAGCGCCCCGAGTCGGTCGCGGCCCGCCGCGGCAAGACCGTCGAGGAGGTCGCCCCGGCGGCCCTCGTCCGCGCGATGTCGGGGACGGCGTCCTGATGGCGCGCCTCAAGGTGACCCAGACCCGCTCGCCGATCGGCGGGAAGCAGAACCAGCGCGACACGCTGCGCAGCCTCGGCCTCAAGCGGATCGGGGACGTCGTCGTCAAGGACGACCGTCCCGAGTTCCGTGGCATGGTCACGACGGTCGCGCACCTCGTCACGCTCGAGGAGGTCGACTGACCATGGCTGACGACACCACCGGCACGCAGGGCGAGGCCCCGGCCCGCACCCTGCGCGTGCACCACCTGCGCCCGGCCCCCGGCGCCAAGACGGCGCGCACCCGCGTCGGCCGCGGCGAGGGCAGCAAGGGCAAGACGGCCGGCCGCGGCACCAAGGGCTCCAAGGCCCGGTACCAGGTCTCGGCCGCCTTCGAGGGTGGCCAGACCCCGCTGCACATGCGGCTGCCGAAGCTGCGCGGGTTCCACAACCCGTTCGGCACGACCTACCAGGTCGTCAACCTCGACCGGCTCTCCGAGCTGTTCCCCGAGGGCGGCACCGTGGGCGTGGCAGAGCTCGTCGCCGCCGGCGCCGTGCGCAAGAACCAGAAGGTCAAGGTCCTCGGCCAGGGCAGCGCGGACGTCGCGCTGCAGGTCACGGCCCACGCCTTCTCGGCCTCCGCGGTGGAGAAGATCGCCGCGGCGGGTGGGTCCACGACCACCCTCTGAGCACCTCCGACGCCCCGCCGCCCTCCTGGGCGGCGGGGCGTCGTGCATCCGGGTGGTGGTGCAGACCACCACGACCCGGGCGGGCCGTGCAGGCCCGGCACCCGATCCCGGGTAGTGTCCGACCGGCGCTGCCCCTCCCGGGTGCAGCCGACCTGACCGCACCGCCGCCCGCCGCCGTCGTCGGCGCGGCCCCGGCCGTCCGCCCGCCCCGGGCGATCTGGAGGACACGTGCTCAGCGCTCTCGGGCGGGCCTTCCGTACACCAGACCTCCGTCGCAAGCTGCTCTTCACCGCGGGGATCATGGCGATCTTCCGGCTGGGCTCCTTCGTCCCCGTGCCGGGCGTGAGCTACCAGAACGTGCAGCAGTGCCTCGCGTCCGCGCCGGAGTCGAACGACCTGCTGGGGCTGGTGAACCTCTTCAGCGGGGGAGCGCTGCTGCAGCTCTCGGTCTTCGCGCTCGGGATCATGCCGTACATCACCGCGAGCATCATCACGCAGCTGCTGACGGTCGTGATCCCCCGTTTCGAGGACCTCAAGAAGGAGGGCCAGCAGGGGCAGGCGAAGCTCACGCAGTACACGCGCTACCTGACCATCGCGCTGGCCGTGCTGCAGTCCTCGACCTACATCGCGGTGGCCCGCGCCGGCCAGCTGTTCCCCAACTGCGCCGCGGAGATCATCCCGGACGACTCCGTCGTCACCATCGTCCTCATGGTCATCACGATGACCGCGGGCACCGGCCTCATCATGTGGATGGGCGAGCTCATCACCGAGCGCGGCGTCGGCAACGGCATGTCGCTGCTCATCTTCACGTCCATCGCGGCGACGTTCCCGGGCCAGCTGTGGAGCATCGGGCTGTCGCGCGGCTGGGGCGTCCTCGCCGTCGTCGTGGCGGTCGGCCTCGTCATCGTGGCGCTCGTCGTCTTCGTCGAGCAGTCCCAGCGCCGGGTGCCGGTCCAGTACGCCAAGCGCATGGTCGGCCGCCGCATGTACGGCGGGACGAGCACCTACATCCCGATCAAGGTCAACATGGCCGGCGTCATCCCGGTCATCTTCGCCTCGTCGCTGCTCTACCTGCCCGCCCTCGTCGCGCAGTTCAACGACCAGAGCGCCGGCTGGGTGCAGTGGATCAACGCGAACCTCGTGACGGGCGACACGGCGATCTACATCGTCGTGTACATCCTGCTCATCATCTTCTTCACGTACTTCTACGTCGGGATCACGTTCAACCCGGACGAGGTCAGCGACAACATCAAGCGCGTCGGCGGCTTCATCCCCGGCGTGCGGGCGGGCCGGCCCACGGCCGAGTACCTCGACTACGTCCTCACGCGGATCACGCTGCCCGGCGCCATCTACCTCGGCTTCGTCGCGCTCATCCCGCTCGTGGCGCTCGTGCTCGTGGACGCCACGCAGAACTTCCCCTTCGGCGGCACGTCGATCCTCATCGTCGTCGGGGTCGGCCTCGAGACGGTGAAGCAGATCGAGTCGCAGCTGCAGCAGCGCACCTACGAGGGGTTCCTCCGATGAGGCTCGTGCTGCTCGGCCCGCCCGGGGCCGGCAAGGGCACGCAGGCCGCGCGGCTCGCCACCGAGCTCGCCGTGCCGGCGATCTCGACGGGCGACATCTTCCGCGCCAACGTCAGCGAGGGCACCGAGCTCGGGCGCGAGGCGCAGGCCTTCATGGACGCGGGGGAGTACGTCCCCGACACGGTGACGAACGCCATGGTCCGCGACCGCCTGGCCGCGGACGACGCCCGGGGCGGCTTCCTCCTCGACGGGTACCCGCGGACCACGGCCCAGGTGGCCGAGCTCGACCGGATGCTCGACGCGGACGGCAGCAGCCTGGACGCCGTCGTCGAGCTCACCGTCGACACCGACGAGGTGGTCAAGCGGCTCGCGCAGCGCGCCACGGAGCAGCACCGCTCCGACGACGGCGAGGCCGTGCAGCGGCACCGCCTGGAGGTCTACGCCGCGCAGACCGCACCCCTCGTCGACGTCTACGCCGGCCGGGGCCTGCTCCGCCCCGTCGACGGGCTCGGCGAGGTCGCCGAGGTCACCCGTCGCATCCTCGCGGCGCTCGGCCGGGGCTGACGCCGTGGGCCTGCTGCGCCGGGAGCGGGTCGAGCTGAAGACGGCCGACCAGGTCGTGCTCATGCGGGCCGCCGGCCTCGTCGTCGCGGACGCGCTGGACGCCGTCCGCGCGGCGCTGGCGCCGGGGACGACGACGGCCGAGCTGGACCGGGTGGCGCACGACGTCATCCGGGCGGCGGGCGCCGTCCCGTCCTTCCTCGGCTACCAGGGCTTCCCGGCCTCGCTGTGCGTCTCGGTCAACGAGGAGGTCGTCCACGGCATCCCGGGGGACCGGGTGCTCGTCGACGGAGACGTCGTGTCGGTGGACTGCGGCGCCGTCCTCGACGGCTGGCACGGCGACGCGGCCTTCAGCGCCGTGCTCGACACGGGGGCCGGCGCGGCCGACCCGGAGGACGTCGCCCTCGTCGCGGCCACCGAGGCCGCCATGTGGGCCGGCCTCGCCGCCCTCGCCGGGGCGCAGCGGCTGGGGGAGGTCGGCGCCGCCGTCGAGGACTCCCTCGACGGCCGGTACGGCGTGGTCGAGGGGTACGTCGGCCACGGGATCGGCACGGCCATGCACCAGCCGCCCGAGGTGCTCAACCACCGCACCCGTGACCGCGGCGCGCGCGTGCGGCCGGGCATGTGCCTGGCCGTGGAGCCGATGGTCACCCGCGGCACGGCGGACACCGACGTCCTCGCCGACGAGTGGACGGTCGTCACCACCGACGGCTCGCGGGCGGCGCACTGGGAGAGCACGGTCGCCGTCCACGACGGCGGGCTCTGGGTGCTGACCGCGCGCGACGGCGGCGTCGCGGGGCTCGCGCGGCACGGGGTCGTGCCGCAGCCGCTCGGCTGACCCGTCGCGCCGGTCGGGCCGCGGCCCGGGCACCGCGATTTCGTCGCACGGCCCGCCTCGCGTAGGCTGCCCCGTCGGTGCACGAGCGCGCTCGCACACCCATGTCCTCGCCCCGCGGCTGGTTCGGCGAGGACGGGCCCGGTCTCTCCCGGGCCGGGGTGCTCTCCCGCGCGCTGGGTCCGCACCGACGACCGGACACGAGAACTGCGACGGGGTGCGTCCGCGCGCCCGCACGAGCGGAGGGCAATGGCCAAGAAGGACGGGGTCATCGAGATCGAGGGCGCCGTGGTGGAGGCACTGCCGAACGCCATGTTCCGCGTGGAGCTGTCGAACGGCCACAAGGTCCTCGCCCACATCTCGGGGAAGATGCGCCAGCACTACATCCGGATCCTCCCCGAGGACCGCGTGGTGGTGGAGCTGAGCCCGTACGACCTCACCCGCGGCCGGATCGTCTACCGCTACAAGTGACCGTCGGCGGGCAGCCCGGCAGGCCCCGGCCGGCCGGCGCCCGAGCAGCACCCGGCACCGTGCCCCTCCCCGAGGGGCCGGTGCGCAGCAGCACCACCAGCCCCCACGAGTACCGACTGCCCCCGGCGCGGGGACGCGGTGGAGGACAGCCATGAAGGTCAAGCCGAGCGTCAAGAAGATCTGCGACAAGTGCAAGGTGATCCGCCGCAACGGCCGGGTCATGGTCATCTGCGACAACCTGCGTCACAAGCAGCGCCAGGGCTGAGCCCCGGCACGTCGCACCGGCTGCCGCACCCGCGGCCGCCGGACCGCAGCGTCCGACCCCCGCGCGAGCGGGACGTCACCCCCCGCCCGGAGGCGGGGGACCCGCCGGGAGGCGGGACGACGCTGCACCACACCTCCGGCAGAGCACCAGGAGCACCGCGATGGCACGCATCGTCGGCGTCGACCTCCCCCGCGACAAGCGGCTCGAGATCGCGCTCACGTACATCTTCGGCGTCGGGCGCACGCGCGCCCTCGAGACGCTGGCGGCGACGGGCATCAGCCCCGACCTGCGGGTGAAGGACATGTCCGAGGAGGACGCGGTCAAGCTCCGCGACCACATCGAGGGCACCTACCAGGTGGAGGGCGACCTCCGCCGCGAGGTGGCCGCCGACATCCGCCGCAAGGTCGAGATCGGCTGCTACGCGGGTCTGCGCCACCGCCGGGGCCTGCCGGTCCGCGGCCAGCGCACCAAGACCAACGCGCGCACCCGCAAGGGCCCCAAGCGCACGGTCGCCGGCAAGAAGAAGGTCGGCCGCAAGTAAGGCCGACCGGCCGGGCACCCGCCCGGCCGCGGCTCCCAGACCCCGACCGCGAGACCCCCGCGTGCCGCCAGGCGGCGCGAGCGGCGTCCCGGTCAGCTCGTCCCACGTCCAGGAGAGAACCAGCCCATGCCCCCCAAGACCAGGTCGGCCGGCGGCGCGCGCCGCACGCGCCGCAAGGAGAAGAAGAACGTCTCCTTCGGCCAGGCCCACATCAAGAGCACGTTCAACAACACCATCGTCTCGATCACGGACCCCACGGGTGCGGTGATCTCCTGGGCCTCCGCGGGCCAGGTCGGCTTCAAGGGCTCGCGCAAGTCGACGCCCTTCGCCGCGCAGATGGCCGCCGAGGCCGCCGCCCGCCGCGCGCAGGAGCACGGCATGCGCAAGGTCGACGTCTTCGTCAAGGGCCCGGGCTCGGGCCGCGAGACCGCCATCCGCTCCCTCCAGGCCACGGGCCTCGAGGTGGGCACCATCCAGGACGTGACGCCGCAGGCCCACAACGGCTGCCGCCCGTCCAAGCGCCGGCGCGTCTGACCGCGGCCCGCGAGCGAGAAGAGAGAGAGCACCCATGGCGCGTTACACCGGGCCCGACTGCAAGCGCTGCCGGCGCGAGAAGCAGAAGCTGTACCTGAAGGGCGCGAAGTGCGACTCGGGCAAGTGCCCGATCGAGATCCGCCCCTACCCGCCGGGCGAGCACGGCCGCGGCCGGACCAAGGACAGCGAGTACCTCATGCAGATGCGCGAGAAGCAGAAGTGCGCGCGCATCTACGGCGTCCTCGAGAAGCAGTTCCGCGGGTACTACGAGGAGGCGCAGAGCCGGTCCGGCCGGACCGGCGAGACCCTCCTCGAGATCCTCGAGCTGCGCCTGGACAACGTCGTGTACCGCGCGGGCTTCGCCAAGTCGCGCGACGCCGCCCGCCAGGCGGTGCGCCACGGACACATCCGGGTCAACGGCCAGAAGGTCGACATCCCCAGCTACCGCGTCTCGGCCCTCGACATCGTCGAGGTCCGCGAGAAGTCGCTGGAGATGACGCCGTTCGTCGTCGCCAAGGCCGAGCAGGAGGGCCGCACGGCCCCCGCGTGGCTCGAGGTCCAGGCCGACCGGATGCGTGCCCTCGTGCACGCCGTCCCGGCCCGCGGCGCGATCGACGTCCAGGTCCAGGAGCAGCTGATCGTCGAGTACTACTCCAAGTGACCTGACCCCCGGGCCGGTCCCCGCCTCTGCGCGGGGGCCGGCCCGCACCCGCGCCGCCCCTCCGGGCGGCGCGGTGCCCGGCGGGCCCGCGCCCACCCGCCACCCGAGCCGCGTGCCGGCTCGAGCCACCCCGGGGTCATATGGCGGACCCCGCGCCCGGAAGGAACCCCCGTGCTCATCGCACAGCGACCCACCCTGACCGAGGACCGCGTCGCCGACCGCCGCTCGCGGTTCACCATCGAGCCGCTCGAGCCCGGCTTCGGCTACACGCTCGGCAACAGCCTCCGCCGCACGCTGCTCTCGTCCATCCCGGGTGCGGCCGTCACGAGCATCCGCATCGACGGCGTGCTGCACGAGTTCTCCACGATCCCCGGGGTCAAGGAGGACGTCACCGAGATCATCCTCAACGTCAAGACGCTCGTCGTCTCCAGCGAGCACGACGAGCCCGTGACGATGTACCTCCGCAAGCAGGGCCCCGGCGCCGTCACGGCCGCCGACATCGCCCCGCCGGCGGGCGTCGAGGTCGCCGACACCGGCGTCCACATCGCGACGCTCGGCGAGGACGGTCGGCTCGACATGGAGCTGACGGTCGAGCGCGGCCGCGGCTACGTCTCCGCCGCCCAGAACAAGTCGGGCGACGCCGAGATCGGCCGCATCCCGGTCGACTCGATCTACTCGCCGGTGCTCAAGGTGACGTACAAGGTCGAGGCCACCCGCGTCGAGCAGCGCACCGACTTCGACCGCCTCGTGGTCGACGTCGAGACGAAGCCGTCGACGGTCCCCGCGGACGCCATGGCGTCGGCCGGTAAGACCCTCGTCGAGCTCTTCGGCCTGGCCCGCGAGCTCAACGTCGACGCCGAGGGCATCGACATGGGCCCGTCGCCGACCGACGCGGCCCTGGCCGCCGACCTGGCGCTGCCGATCGAGGACCTCGACCTCACGGTGCGCAGCTACAACTGCCTCAAGCGCGAGGGCATCCACTCGGTGGGCGAGCTCGTCGCCCGCAGCGAGGCCGACCTGCTGGACATCCGCAACTTCGGCGCGAAGTCCATCGACGAGGTCAAGGTCAAGCTGGGCACCATGGGCCTCCAGCTCAAGGACAGCCCGCCCGGGTTCGACCCGAGCGCCGCCATCGGCGCCTACGAGGAGGACGACGACGCCTCGTTCGCCGAGGACGAGCAGTACTGACCACCCGCCTGCCCGACTGAGCACCCGCACGAGGAGAAGTCATGCCCACCCCCACCAAGGGCCCGCGGCTCGGCGGCGGTCCGGCGCACGAGCGCCTGATCCTGGCCAACCTGGCCACGCAGCTGTTCGAGCACCGGAGCATCACCACCACGCAGGCCAAGGCCAAGCGGCTCCGCCCGTACGCCGAGCGCCTCATCACCTTCGCCAAGCGCGGCGACCTCGCCGCGCGCCGCCGCGTGATGACGCAGATCCGCGACAAGTCCGTCGTCCACGAGCTCTTCACCGACATCGCCCCGGCGATGGAGCTCCGCGAGGGCGGCTACACGCGGACCACGAAGATCGGCCCCCGCAAGGGCGACAACGCCCCCATGGTCGTCATCGAGCTGGTCACCGAGGCCGTCTCGGCCCGCCAGGACGTCGTCCGCGAGGCGACGGCCGCCACGGGCCGCTCGGCCCGTGACGAGGCCCGCGCGAGCGCGGCCGCGGCCGCCGGCGTCGGCGTGTCCGAGGTCGACGACGCGGACGCGGCGGCCCTGTCCGAGGCCCGCGCCGAGGACTCGGCCACCGAGGCCGAGGACAGGTCGCTGCGCGCCGACACCGAGGGTGCCGGCGACGCGACCGCCGACGCCGAGACCGCGGCGGACGACGCCGAGGTCCTCGCGCCGGGCTCGTCGGACGCGGTGGACGCCGACGCGGCGGCCGACGCCGCCGACGAGGTCACCACGGCCGCCGAGGACGCCGAGAAGGACGCGCGCAGCTGACCGCAGCCCGCGCCGAGGAGCCCGCCACCCCTGCCGGGGGTGGCGGGCTCCCGTCGTCCCCGGGGCCGGGCGACGCGGCGCCGGGGGACCCGCGGCGACGGGTGCGCCTGGACCTCGCCTACGACGGCCGCGGCTTCGCCGGGTGGGCCGCCCAGCCCGGGCTCCGGACGGTCGAGGGCGAGCTGTCGGCCGCGCTGGGCCGGGTGCTGCGGCAGGAGCCCCCCCGTCTCGTCGTGGCGGGACGGACGGACGCCGGGGTCTCGGCGCGGGGGCAGGTCGTCCACGTCGACGTCCCCGTCGCCGCCTGGGAGGCGCTGCCCGGCCGTGCGGCCGGCCGGCCCGACGCCCCGACCCCCGGCGCAGCCCTCCTCCGCCGCCTGGCGGGGGTGCTGGCCGACGACGTCGTCGTGCGGGGCGCCCGCCCGGCGCCCGAGGGCTTCGACGCCCGCTTCGGCGCGCTGAGCCGCCGCTACGCCTACCGCGTCGTCGACGACCCGTCCGTCCGGGACCCCCTGCGGCGCGGCGAGGTGCTCGTCGTGCGCGGGGCGCTCGACGTCGGCGCCATGGACCGCGCCCTGGCGCCGCTCGTCGGGGAGCACGACTGGCTGCCCTTCTGCCGGCCGCGGGAGGGTGCCAGCACCGTCCGCACGGTCCTGCGGCTGGGCTGGCGCCGGGACCCCGACGGCCTGGCCGTGGCGGACGTCGAGGCGGACGCCTTTTGCCACCACATGGTCCGCTCGCTCGTCGGCGCCTCGTTGGCCGTGGGGGAGGGCCGCCGCGACGAGGGGTGGCCCGCCCGGGTGCTCGCGGCGGGCGTGCGGGACCCCGCCGTCGCCGTCGCCCCGGCCACGGGGCTCGTCCTGGAGGAGGTCCGCTACCCCGCCGACGAGGAGCTGGCGGCGCAGGCGCGGCGTGCCCGCACCTGGCGCGGGGAGGGACCGGCGCCGGCCCGCCGTCCGCCGGGCGGGGGCGACGGCCCGGTGGCAGGGTCGGGGCATGAGCACGACACCTGACGAGTCCAGCGCCGTCGGCGACGACGTCTACCAGCCCGAGGTCGGCGACGGCCTGGGCGACACCGACATCACGCCCGAGTACGACGCGGACAACTCCCTCGACAAGACCCGCGACGCCATCCTCGACGAGGGGTACTCGCCGCCGGAGAAGCCGCGCGAGCTCGGGCGCTTCGGCGAGACGGCCGAGGAGCAGCGGCAGGGCGAGAGCCTCGACCAGCGCCTCGCCGAGGAGGTCCCCGACCCGGCCATGGCCGTGCCGGACCCCCTGGCGGAGGACCCGGGCCCCGTCCGGCTCGACGGCGAGATGTCGACCGGCGACGCCGACGACACGGTCGAGCCCCTGCCGGGGACCGAGGCCGACCTCGACACCGACGGCGAGCTGCTCGACGACCAGGTCGGCGACGCGCGGGCCGGCCGGCTCGTCGCCCCCTCGGGCGGCATCGGCCCGGACACGGAGAAGGACGAGGTGGCGAGCGACGTCGGGATCGACGGCGGCGCCGCGGGTGCCGAGGAGGCCGCCGTCCACGTCGTCGACGAGGACCGCCTCTGACCTCCCGACCGCCCCGCCGGTAGCCCCGGCGCAGCACCCGGTGTCCCCGGGACCCCCCTCACGGCGGGTCCCGGGGACACTCGTGCGCGTGGGTCATGTCGACGTGAGCAGGGTGGGGCTGCGGCTCCCGGACGGCAGGCCGCTCCTGCGGGACGTCTCCTTCCGTGTCGGCGAGGGCGCCACGGCGGCCCTCGTCGGGCCCAACGGCACGGGCAAGACGACGCTCCTGCGGCTCGTGGCGGGCGAGGTGACCCCCGACAGCGGGGCCGTGACCGGCTCGGGCGGCGTCGCCGTCCTCGCGCAGGACGTGGGCCGGGGCGGGCCCGGCGACGACCGGGTCGTGCGGGACCTCCTCGTGGCGACGTCGCCGCCCCGCCTGCGGGACGCGCTGCTCGAGCTCGACGCCGCCGAGCTCGCGCTCATGGAGGTCGACGACGAGCCGACGCAGCTCCGCTACGCGCAGGCCCTCGTCGACGCGGGCGACGCGGGCTCGTACGACGTCGAGGTCCACTGGGACGCCCTCACCCGCGCGGCCCTGGGGCTGCCGTACGACACGTGCCGGTGGCGCCCCCTCGCCACGCTCTCGGGCGGCCAGGCCAAGCGGCTGGCCGTCGAGGCCCTGCTGCAGGGGCCCGCCGAGGTGCTCGTGCTCGACGAGCCGGACAACAGCCTCGACGTGCCGGCGAAGCGCTGGCTCGAGGAGGTGCTCGTCGCGACGCCGAAGAGCGTGCTCTTCGTCAGCCACGACCGCGAGCTCCTCGCCCGCACCGCGACGCAGGTCGTCACGCTGGAGCCGGGGCCGGGCGGCGCCCGCTCGTGGACCCACGGCGGGGGCTTCGGCTCCTGGCACGAGGCCCGGGCGGCCCGGACCGCCCGGCTCGAGGAGCTGCGGCGGCGGTGGGACGAGGAGCACGCGCAGCTGCGCGCGCTCGTGCTCTCGCTCAAGCAGAAGGCGACCTTCAACGACGGGATGTCGTCGCGATACCAGGCGGCGCAGACCCGGCTGGCCCGCTTCGAGGACGAGGGGCCGCCGCCCGAGGCCCCCACGGCGCGGCCGCTCCGGCTGCGCCTCGCCGGCGGCCGCACGGGACGGCGCGCGGTCGTCCTCGAGCAGGTCGCCATCCCGGACCTCATGGCCCCGGCGGACCTCGAGGTCTGGTTCGGCGACCGGGTGGCGCTGCTCGGGCCCAACGGCTCGGGCAAGTCCCACCTCCTGCGGCTGCTCGCCGCCGGCGGCACCGACCCGGGACCCGAGCACGCCCCGGCGACCTCGGACGTCCCGGTGGGCGCGGTGCCCCACTCCGGGACCGCCCGCCTCGGTGCCCGCGTGCGGCCCGGGTGGTTCTCCCAGCGCGACCGCGGCGTCGGGCCGTCGGCCCCCGCGGGCGGCGGCCGGGCGGCCCGCGGGCCGACGCTGCTCGAGGTGCTCCACCGCGGCGACGGGGACCGCGCCGGCCTCGGGCGCGAGGCGGCGAGCCGGGCGCTGGACCGCTACGGCCTCGTCGCCGCGGCGGAGCAGACGACCGCCGAGCTCTCCGGCGGGCAGCGGGCCCGCTTCCGGGTCCTGCTGCTCGAGCTGTCCGGGGCGACGCTGCTCCTGCTCGACGAGCCGACCGACGACCTCGACCTCGAGTCCGCCGAGGCCCTGGAGGCGGCCCTCGCCGGCTTCGAGGGGACGGTGGTCGCCGTGACCCACGACCGGTGGTTCGCCCGGGGCTTCGACCGCTTCGTCGTGCTGGGCGCGGACGGCCGCCTCGTCGAGGTGCCCGAGCCGGTGTGGGAGGCCGGGGAGCCGTCGCCGGCCCGGTGACGGTGCCGGCCCGACCCGGCCGCCGGACCGCTTTTGACCCGCCCGGTGGGCTGCTCGTACAGTGGTCCGCGAGTTCCGGGTCGTGCCATGCCCTGCGGCAGCCACGTCCGTCTCGCCGGGCCGCGCGGCCGCCGGGGTGCACCACACCCGGAGGACTGCCGCGGCTACCCGGGACGAGGCAGCCCGGCAGCGCAGGACCGAGACATCGCGAGACATCGCGAGACGACCCCGACAGGACGAAGGCAACGACCGTGCGCACGTTCTCCCCCAAGCCCGCCGACGTCGAGCGTCGGTGGCTCGTCATCGACGCCGACGACGTCGTCCTCGGCCGCCTCGCGACCCACGTGGCGTCGCTGCTGCGCGGCAAGCACAAGACGACCTACGCGCCCCACGTCGACACCGGCGACTTCGTCGTCGTCGTCAACGCGGACAAGGTCGCCCTGACCGGCAGCAAGCGGGACCAGAAGATCGCCTACCGCCACTCGGGCTACCCGGGCGGCCTCACGGCGACCTCCTACACCGAGCTGCTCGAGAAGAACCCCGAGAAGGCCGTCGAGAAGGCCGTCCGCGGGATGCTCCCCAAGACGACGCTCGGCCGGGCCATGATCAAGAAGCTCAAGGTCTACTCGGGCCCGTCGCACCCCCACGGCGCGCAGCAGCCGCAGCAGTTCCAGATCACCCAGGTCGCGCAGTAGCCCCCTCGCGCCCGGCCCAGCACCCGTTCCCGAGGAGACACCCGTGACCGTGCAGACCGACTCCACCGACTACCAGGACGGCGGTCTCGACACCACCGTCGAGGACGACGCCCCCAGCAGCTACACGAGCGAGAGCGCCCCCACCGTGGGCGGCGGCTCGAGCATCGTGGCCCCCGCGATGGCCACCGGCCGTCGCAAGGAGGCCGTGGCCCGCGTCCGGATCGTCCCGGGCACCGGCCAGTACTCGGTCAACGGCCGCGAGCTCGCGGCCTACTTCCCCAACAAGGTCCACCAGCAGCTCGTCAACGACCCGTTCACGGTCACCGAGCTCCAGGGCCGCTTCGACGTCGTCGCGCGCATCGACGGCGGCGGCCCCTCCGGCCAGGCCGGCGCCCTGCGCCTCGGCATCGCCCGCGCGCTCAACGCCGTGGACGTCGAGGCCAACCGCGCCACGCTGAAGAAGGCCGGCTTCCTCACCCGTGACGCGCGGGTCAAGGAGCGCAAGAAGGCCGGTCTGAAGAAGGCCCGCAAGGCGCCTCAGTACTCCAAGCGCTGACCTGCGCTCCGAAGGCCCCGGGGTTCGACCACCCCGGGGCCTTCGTGCGTCCGGGGCCGTCCGCGGCCGTGGACGACCGGCCCCGGGGCCGGCCCGGGCACGACGGCACGCGACGACCAGGAGGACCAGTGGGCAGGCTCTTCGGCACGGACGGGGTGCGGGGCGTCGCGAACGTCGCCGTCACGGCGGAGCTGGCGCTCGACCTGTCGGTCGCGGCCGCGCACGTGCTCGCCGACCGGGGGGCCTTCAGCGGCCACCGGCCGCGCGCCGTCGTCGGCCGCGACCCCCGCGCCTCGGGCGAGTTCCTCTCCGCCGCGGTGACGGCGGGCCTCGCGAGCGCCGGCGTGGACGTCGACGACGTCGGCGTCGTCCCCACCCCGGCGGTGGCGGCCATCGTGGCCTCCTCGGGCGCGGACCTCGGCGTCGTCCTCTCGGCCTCGCACAACCCCATGGCCGACAACGGCATCAAGTTCTTCGCGCGCGGCGGCCACAAGCTGCCCGACGACGTGGAGGACGCCATCGAGCGGCGCAGCGGCGAGGCGTGGGCCCGGCCGACGGGGGCGGCCGTCGGACGCGTCCGGCGCGACGACGAGGCCGGGCGGGCGTGGGCGCGGGCCCTCGGCGCGGCCGTGCCGCACCGGCTCGAGGGGCTGCGCGTCGTCGTCGACTGCGCCCACGGGGCGGCCTCCGAGCTCGGCCCGCTGGCGCTGCGGACGGCCGGGGCCGAGGTGCTCGTCGTCGGCGCGGAGCCGGACGGCGTCAACATCAACGACGGCGTCGGCTCGACGCACCCGGGCGTGCTCCAGGAGGCCGTCGTCGCCCACGGCGCCGACCTCGGCGTGGCCTGGGACGGCGACGCCGACCGCTGCCTCGCGGTCGACGCCACCGGCGCCCTCGTCGACGGCGACCAGGTCATGGGCGTCCTCGCCCTCGGCCTGAAGGAGGCGGGGGCGCTGGCGGACGACGTCCTCGTCACCACCGTCATGAGCAACCTCGGGCTCACCCTCGCGATGGAGGAGGCCGGCATCCGGTGCGTCCGCACCGCCGTCGGCGACCGCTACGTCCTCGAGGAGATGCGGCGCGGCGGGTACACGCTCGGCGGCGAGCAGTCCGGGCACGTCCTCCTGCTCGACCACGCGACGACCGGCGACGGCGTGCTGACGGCGCTGCACCTCCTCGCGCGCGTGGCCGCCACGGGCCGCCCCCTCGCCGAGCTGGCGGGCGTCGTGCGCCGGCTGCCGCAGGTCCTCGTCAACGTCGCCGGGGTCGACCGGTCCGCCGCGGGCACCGACCCGGGCGTCCGCGACGCCGTCGCCGCGGCCGAGGCCGACCTGGGGGAGACCGGTCGGGTGCTCCTGCGGCCGTCCGGCACGGAGCCGCTCGTCCGGGTCATGGTCGAGGCGCCGACCGCCGAGCAGGCGCAGGACGTCGCCGACCGGCTGGCCGGCGTGGTGCGCGACCGCCTGGCGCTGCGCGAGGACTGACCCGCCGCCGGCCCGTGCCGGGAAAGCGCTGGACGGCACGCCCCGGGCCTCGCCAGGGTCGGCGCGTGACCTCCTCGCCGCGCCCGGCCGCCGTCTCCGTCGTCGAGTGCGCCGGCGACGACCCCGCCTTCCTCGCCTCACGCTTCGACGCCTGGTTCTCCGCCCTCGAGGCGGGGCTGGGCGGTGACCTGCCGACCGCGTCCGTGTGGCCGCGCGCCGAGGCGAGGCTCGTCGTCGCGGACCGGCAGCCCGGGGAGGACGTGCGGCTGCTCACCGCGACGGACGCGGACGGGCGCGTCGTGGGCGCCGGTCTCGTCGACGTCCCCCTCGACGACAACCGTGACCTCGTCTCGGCCGACCTGGCCGTGCCGCCCGCGCACCGCCGGCAGGGGGTCGGCTCCGCCCTCGCCCGGGCCGTCTGCGACCTCGCGGAGCGGCTGGGCCGGCCCCGCGTCCTCGGCGAGGTGGCCCTGCCCGTGGGCCGGGAGCCCGGGACCTGGCCGGGTGCCGTCGCCACGACGCGGTGGGGATTCACCCTCGGCGTCGCCGACGTCCGCCGCGAGATGCCGGTCCCGCCGGACCCGGCCGCGGCGGAGGCCCTCGAGCGGCTCCGGGCCGCCGCGCTGCCCCACGCCGCGGGCTACCGGTGGGAGGTGCTGCGCGGCGCGCCGTCGGGGGAGGACGCGGAGGCCGTCGCCGGCCTGTCCTCGCGCATGCTCGCCGAGGCCCCGCAGGACGCCCTCGTCGTCGAGCCCGAGGCCGTCGACGCGGCGAAGGTGCTCGCCCGGCACGCGCGGGACGTCCGGCTGGGCCGGCGGATGTGGACGGCCCTCGCCCGACGGCGCGAGGACGGCGCGGTGGCCGCCTACTCGGTCCTCCAGCGCAGCGCCCACGAGCCCGACGTGCTGCGGCAGGAGGACACGCTCGTCCTGCCCGGGCACCGCGGCCACCGCCTCGGCCTGCTGCTCAAGCTCGCGACGCTGGACGCGGCGCTGGCCGACGGCCGCGCCGAGGGCTGGGCGGACGGCCTCCGGGCGGTGCGGACGTGGAACGCCGCCTCGAACGGCCCGATGGTCGCCGTCAACGAGGCCATGGGCTTCCGGCCGGTCGAGGAGCTGCACGAGATCCAGGCCGACGTCGCCGCGGTGCGCGCCGTCGTCGGCCGCGCCTGACCCCTGCTGCCGCTGCGGCGAGGCACGTCGGCGCCGTCGTCCCCCCGAGGAGCCCCGTGGGTGGCGCTGCGGCGCCCATGTGCCCCGGCGGTGTCGCGGGTGGCGCTCCGGCGCCCTGCTGCCGCGGGACGTCAGACCTTGCGCAGCCGGACCCGGCGCACGGTGTGGTCGGCGTCCTTCGTGAGCACGAGGGAGGCGCGGCCCCGCGTCGGGAGGACGTTCTCGACGAGGTTCGGCTCGTTGACGGCGCCCCAGATCTGCTCGGCGAGGGCGACCGCCTGGTCGTCCGACAGGCCGGCGAAGCGCCGGAAGTAGGACTCGGGGCGGGCGAAGGCGGTCTCCCGCAGCCGGAGGAAGCGCTCGACGTACCAGCGGCGCACGTCGGCCGTCCGGGCGTCGACGTAGATCGTGAAGTCGAAGTAGTCGCCGACGGCGAGCCCCAGCCGCCCGTCGGTGCGCGGACGGGCCGGCTGCAGGACGTTGAGCCCCTCGACGAGGAGGACGTCGGGCTGGCGGACGACGACCTCGGCGCCCGGGACGATGTCGTAGACGAGGTGGCTGTAGACCGGCGCCCGCACCTCGGGGACGCCCGACTTCACGTCCTTGACGAAGCGCAGCAGGGCGCGGCGGTCGTAGGACTCGGGGAAGCCCTTGCGCTCCAGCAGCCCCCGGCGCTCCAGCTCGGCGTTGGGCCGCAGGAAGCCGTCCGTCGTCACGAGCTCGACGCGCGGCGTCGCCGGCCAGCGCGCGAGGACCTCGCGCAGCACCCGCGCCGTCGTCGACTTGCCCACGGCGACGGAGCCGGCGACGCCGACGACGAAGGTCGTCGGCGCGGTCTGCTCGCCGAGGAACGCCGTGCGGGCCGCGTGCAGCGCGCGGGACGCCTCGACGTACAGCTGGAGGAGGCGGGAGAGGGGGAGGTAGACCTCCTCGACCTCGGCGAGGTCGATGGGCTCGCCGAGCCCCCGCAGGCTCGCCAGGTCCTCCTCGGAGAGCCGGAGCGGCGTCGACGGCGCCAGCGCGCTCCACGCCGCCCGGTCGAGCTCGACGTAGGGGGAGGACTCCGACGACTCGGCCACGGGCGCCGATGCTGCCAGGTGACGCGGGGGTGGACGGCACGCGACCGGCCGGGGGCCCCGGCCGGCCGGTGCCGACGGGCGTCCCGCGGCACGTCGCGGCACGGGCGGCACCGGCGGCGCACCTACCCTGAGCCGCATGTGCGGGATCGTGGGCTACGTCGGGACGCCGGGCACGGGTGCGGCGCTGGAGGTCGTCGTCGACGGCCTGGCGCGGCTGGAGTACCGCGGCTACGACTCGGCCGGCGTGGCGCTCGTGGGGCCCGACGGGGGCCTCGAGGTCCGCAAGAAGGCCGGCAAGCTCGTCAACCTCCGCGACCTCCTCGAGGCGTCGCCGCTGCCGCCGTCGGCCACCGGCATCGGGCACACCCGCTGGGCGACCCACGGCGGCCCGACCGACGTCAACGCCCACCCGCACCTCGCCGGCGAGGGCGAGGACGAGGTGGCCGTCATCCACAACGGCATCATCGAGAACTTCGCCGCGCTGCGCGCCGAGCTCGCCGCCGCGGGCGTGACGCCCGTGTCGGAGACCGACACCGAGATCGCCGCGCACGTCCTCGCCCGCGAGCTGGGCCGGGTCCGCGAGGGCGGGCAGACCGGGGCCGAGGCGCTGACGGAGGCCGTGCGGCGGACCTGCCGCCGCCTCGAGGGGGCCTTCACGCTCCTCGCCGTCCGCGCGCACGAGCCCGGCACCGTCGTCGGCGCCCGCCGCAGCTCCCCCCTCGTCGTCGGGCTCGGCGACGGCGAGACCTTCCTCGGCTCGGACGTCGCGGCCTTCATCTCCCGCACCCGCTCGGCGCTCGCGCTCGGGCAGGACGAGGTCGTGACCATCACGGCCGACGGGGCCGCCATCACGACCTTCGACGGCGAGCCCGTCGAGGGGTCGCCCTTCCACGTCGACTGGGACGTCGCCGCCGCCGAGAAGGGCGGCTACCCGTCCTTCATGGCGAAGGAGATCGACGAGCAGCCCCGCGCCGTCGCCGACACGCTGCTCGGCCGCAGCGACGAGCAGGGCCGCCTGGTCCTCGACGAGGTGCGCATCCCCACGGAGGAGCTCGCCGCCGTCGACAAGGTCGTCGTCATCTCGTGCGGGACGTCGAGCTACGCCGGGCAGGTGGCCAAGTACGCCGTCGAGCACTGGTGCCGGATCCCCGTCGAGGTCGAGTACGCCCACGAGTTCCGGTACCGCGACCCCGTCGTCGACGAGCGGACGCTCGTCGTCTCGATCTCCCAGTCGGGCGAGACGATGGACACGCTCATGGCCGTGCGGCACGCGCGCGAGCTCGGCGCCCGCACCCTCTCGATCTGCAACACCAACGGGGCGACGATCCCCCGGGAGTCCGACGCCGTCCTCTACACGCACGCCGGGCCGGAGATCGCCGTCGCCTCGACGAAGGCCTTCCTCGCGCAGATCACCGCGTGCTACCTCCTCGGCCTCTACCTCGGCCGCCTCCGCGGCACGGCGAGCGCCGAGCTCGTCAAGGAGGTGCTCACCGAGCTCCACGCCATGCCGGAGAAGGTCCAGACCGTCCTCGACGGCCTCGACCGCGTGCGGGAGATCGCGCGCTTCATGGCGGACTCGCGCTCGGTCCTCTTCCTCGGCCGGCACGTCGGCTACCCCGTGGCGCTGGAGGGGGCGCTCAAGCTCAAGGAGCTCGCCTACATCCACGCCGAGGGCTTCGCGGCGGGCGAGCTCAAGCACGGGCCGATCGCGCTGATCGAGGCCGGGCAGCCCGTCTTCGTCGTCGTGCCGCCGCCCTCGAGCCCGCACGGCCTGCACGGCAAGGTGGTCTCCAACATCCAGGAGATCCGGGCGCGCGGCGCCCGCACCCTCGTCATCGCCGAGGAGGGGGACGAGGGCGTGGCGCCCTTCGCCGAGGAGGTCATCTCCGTCCCCGCGTGCCCGCCGCTGCTCATGCCGCTGCTCACCGTCGTCCCGCTCCAGGTCTTCGCCGCCGAGCTGGCCGCCGCCAAGGGCCTCGACGTCGACCAGCCGCGCAACCTCGCGAAGTCGGTCACCGTCGAGTGACCCCCGCGGGGGCGGACGGCGCGGGCGGTGCGGTCGGGGGCGGGCTGCTCGTCGGGGTGGGCGTCGACGTCGTCGACGTCGACCGCTTCACGGCCGTGCTCGCGCGCGACGACGCCCGCGGCGGCGCCCTGCGCCGCCGGCTCTTCGACGACGACGAGGCCGACCTGGCGCCGCGCTCGCTGGCGGCGCGCTTCGCCGCGAAGGAGGCGGTGGCCAAGGCCCTCGGCGCCCCGCCCGGCCTGCGCTGGCGGGACGCCCGGGTGCGCCGCGGCGAGCACGGCGCCCCCTCGCTCGAGCTCCGCGGCACCGTGGCCGACCTCGCCGCCCGGCTCGGCGCCGGCGCCGTGCACCTGTCCCTGTCCCACGACGGCGGGGTGGCCACCGCCTTCGTCGTCGTCGAGCGCGCGCAGCCCCTGCCGGCCGCGCCGCTCGTGCCGCCCCCGTCGCCCCCGTCGCCCGCCCCGGAGGTCCCGTGATCCGCGCCCACGCCGCCGACGTCGTCCGCACCGCCGAGGAGGCCGTCGCGGCCGGGCTGCCCGACGGCCTCGCCACCCTCGTCGCCCGCGCGTCCGCGGCCCTCGCGCGGGTCGTCGGGCAGGAGCTGCGGGACGTGGCGGGGCGCGTCTACGGCGGTGCCGTCGTCCTCCTCGTCGGGGGCGGCACCAACGGCGGCGACGCGCTGCACGCGGGCGCGCTGCTGGCCGCCCGCGGGGCGGCCGTGACGGCGCTGCTCGCGACGCCGTCCGCCCACGCGCCCGGTCTCGCCGCCCTGCGCCGGGCGGGCGGGCGGGTCCTGGCGGAGGACGCGGCCGCGGGCGCCGCGGGCCGGGCCGCCGTGGGGGCCGCGGACGTCGTCGTCGACGGGCTGCTCGGCACGGGCGGCCGCCCGGGCCTGCGCGGGACCGCCGCCGTCCTCGCCGGCGCGGTGGCGGCCGGGGGCGCACGGGTCGTCGCCGTCGACGTCCCCAGCGGGACGGACGTCGGCACCGGGGCCGTGCCCGCGGGCCCGGTCGACGCCGGGAGCGCGCCGTGCGTGCGGGCGGACGTGACGGTCGCCCTCGGCACCGCCAAGCCGACGCTGCTGCTGCCGCCGGCCTCGGCGCTCGCCGGCCGGGTCGTCGTCGCCGGCATCGGGCTGCGGCCCGACGACCTCGGCGCCCCGGCCGTCGAGCGTCTCGGCGCCGCCGACGTCGCCGCGCGGTGGCCCCGGCCGACGGGCACCTCGGACAAGTACTCGCGCGGCGTCGTGGGTGTCGTGGCCGGGGGCGCGACGTACACGGGGGCCGCCGTCCTCGCGACGGGCGCGGCGACCCGCGCCGGGGCGGGGATGGTGCGCTACCTCGGGCCCGCGCGGCCCACCGACCTCGTCCGGGCGCGCTGGCCCGAGGTCGTCCCCGGCCCGGGGCGCGTGCAGGCGTGGGTCCTCGGGCCGGGGGTGGACCCGGACGACGAGGAGCAGGGCGACCACGTGCGGGCCGCCCTCGCCGAGGACGTGCCGTGCGTCGTCGACGCCGGCGCCCTGCCGGCCCTCGTGACGGCGCTGGCCGACGGCGCCCGCGGGGACGGCCCGACGCTCCTGCTGCCGCACGCCGGGGAGCTGGCCCGCCTGCTCGGGCAGCTGGGGACCCCCTGCGGGCGGGACGACGTCGAGGCGCGCCCGCTCGAGCACGCGCGGCGCGCCGCCGACGCGACGGGCGCCGTCGTCCTCCTCAAGGGCGGCACGACGCTCGTCGTCCCGCCGGGGCGGGCCGGCGCGGGGGCCGTGCCCGTGCGCTCGCAGGCCGACGGCACGCCGTGGCTCGCGACGGCCGGGAGCGGCGACGTCCTCGCCGGCGTCGTCGGCGTCCTCGCGGCTGCGGGCCTCGACCTCGCGGACGCCGGGGCGCTCGGGACCGCCGTCCACGGGCTCGCCGGCTCCGCGGCGTCGGCGGGCGGACCCCTGCACGCCGAGGCCGTCGTCGCGGCCCTGCCGGAGGTGCTCACCGCCCTCCTCGAGGACGTGCCCACCGGCTGACCGTCCCGGCCGCCGCGGCCGGCCGGCGAGGTGCGGCGCGCCGCCGCGCGCCGAGCCGCACGGCCCGCGGCGCCGCCCGGTGGGAGACTGCCGCCGATGCCCGACCGGACGACGACCCCGACGCCCCCGTCGACGCCCCCCGCGACCGGGGGCCCGACGGCCCCCGTCGTCCCCGCGTGGGCCGACGTCGACCTCGACGCGGTGGCGGCCAACGCCGCGCTCCTGCGCGAGCGCGCCGGGGGCGCCGCGCTCATGGCCGTCGTCAAGGCCGAGGGGTACGGGCACGGCGCCGTCCCCGCCGCGCTCGCCGCGCTCGAGGGTGGGGCCACGTGGCTCGGCGTGGCCCACCTCGACGAGGCGCTCGCGCTGCGGGCCGCCGGCATCACGGCGCCCGTCCTCGCGTGGGTGCTCGTCCCGGGCCAGGACACGACCGCGGCGGTGGCGGCCGGGGTGGACGTCTCCGCCTCGGCGCCCTGGGCGGTGGACGCGCTCGCCGGCGCCGCCCGCCGGACCGGGCGGACGGCCCGGGTGCACCTCAAGGTCGACACGGGCCTGTCCCGCGGCGGGGCGACGGCGCACGACTGGCCCGACCTCGTACGCGCGGCCGCGGCCGCGCAGGCCGAGGGCGCCGTCGAGGTGGTCGGCGTCTGGTCCCACCTCGCCTCGGCCGACGACCCGGCCGCGGACGCCCTCACGCACCGGCAGGCCGACCGGCTCGAGGAGGCCCTCGCCGTCGCCGCCGGCCTGGGGGTGCGGCCCCCGCTGCGGCACCTCGCCAACTCCGCGGGCGTGCTGGCCCACCCGCGGACCCGGCTCGACCTCGTGCGCGCGGGGATCGCCGTCTACGGGGTCACGCCCTCGCCCGTCCGGGGCTCGGCGGCCGACCTCGGCCTCGTGCCCGCCATGGCGCTGCGGGCGCGGCTGTCGCTCGTCAAGGAGGTGGGGCCCGGGGAGGGCGTCTCCTACGGCCACCAGCACGTCACCGCGGCGCGGACGCGGCTCGCGCTCGTGCCGCTGGGCTACGGCGACGGCGTCCCCCGGCACGCGAGCGGGACGGGGCCCGTGCTCGTCGGCGGCCGCCGGCACCCGGTCGCCGGCCGCGTCTGCATGGACCAGGTGGTCCTCGACCTCGGCGACGACGCGGCGGCCCGCGCCGTCCGGGCCGGCGACGTCGTCGAGCTCTTCGGCACGGGCGCGGACGGCGGGCCGACGGCCCAGGACTGGGCCGACGCCGCCGGGACCATCGGGTACGAGGTCGTCACCCGCCTCGGCGCGCGCGTCCCGCGCCGCTACTCGGGCGCGGTCGCCCGTCGGCACGGCCTCGACGTCGCCGGGTCCGCTGCGGCGCAGGTGCTCCCGTGAGCGCCCTGCGGCTGGTCCCCCTCGGGCTGGGCCTGGCGGCCGCGGGGGTGGGCGCCGCCATCGGCCTGGGCGCCGAGCGGGTCGCCGTCGGCCGCCCGCTCCTGCCGGGCCGGCCGCGGGGGCCCCGGCGCGAGGTCCCGCTCGGCTCGCTGACCGGGCCGTCGACGACGGTCCGGACGGGCGACGGCACGGCGCTGTACGTCGAGGTGGACGACCTGCCCGCCGACGAGGCCGCCCGGGCCGCCGCCGAGCACCGGCCCACCGTCGTCCTGTCCCACGGCTACGGCCTCAACCTCGACTTCTGGCACGTCCAGCGCCTCGCCCTGCGCGGCCGCTACCGCCTCGTCCTGTGGGACCAGCGCGGGCACGGGCGGTCCCAGCGCGGCCCGCAGGGGTCGGCGACGATCGACCAGGTGGGGGAGGACCTCGCCGCCGTCGTCGCGGCCACGGCGCCCGAGGGGCCGCTGGTCCTGCTCGGCCACTCGATGGGCGGCATGGCGGTCATGGCGCTCGCGGCGCGCGACCCCGACCTCGTCGCCGAGCGCGTCGTCGGCACCGCGCTCGTGTCGACGAGCTCGGGGGGGATGGAGGCCAACGACTTCGGCTTCGCCGCCCTGGCGCCGCTGCTGCGGAGGGTGGCGCCGACCGCGCTCGGCCTGCTGAGCCGGCAGGCGGCCCTCGTCGAGCGGACCCGCGCCCTCGGCGGCGACCTCGAGGCGCTGCTCGTGCGGCACTGGTCCTACGCCTCGGACGTGCCCGAGGACGTCGTCGACTTCACCTCGCGCATGATCGCCGGCACGCGGGTCGAGGTCATCGACGACTTCTTCCCGGCCTTCGCCGCCCACGACAAGGCCGACGCCCTCGGCGCGCTCGCGGGCGGCGAGGTGCTGGTGCTCGTGGGGGCCGACGACCTCCTCACGCCGCCCTCGCACAGCGAGGAGATCGTCCGGCGCCTGCCCGCGGCCGAGCTCGTCGTCGTCCCGGACGCCGGCCACCTCGTCCCGCTCGAGCACCCCGAGGTCGTCCAGGCCGCCGTCGAAGGGCTCCTCGAGCGGGCGCTGCGGCTCGTCGAGCACGACCGGCGGTCGGCGTGACCGGCTCCGCCGCAGGCAGTCCCGAGGTCGTCGAGGTCGTCGTCGACCTGCCGACCGCGGACGCCACGACGGACCTCGGCCGCCTGTGCGGCCGCCTGGTCCGGGCGGGCGACCTCCTCGTCCTGTCCGGCGACCTCGGGGCCGGCAAGACGACGCTGACGAAGGGCCTCGGCGAGGGCCTCGGCGTGCGGGGCCCCGTGACGTCGCCGACCTTCGTCGTCGCCCGCCTCCACCCCTCGACCGTCGGCGGGCCGCCGCTCGTCCACGTCGACGCGTACCGGCTCGGCGGGGCGCTCGAGCTCGACGACCTCGACCTCGGCACCGAGCTCGAGGAGGCCGTCGTCGTCGTCGAGTGGGGGAGCGGCCTCGTCGAGCACCTCGCGGAGCAGCGGCTCGAGGTCGCGCTCGGCCGCGACGACGGGGACGCCGACGCCGTGCTCGCCGGCACCGCGGACGTCGACGAGGCGAGACGGGCGGTGCTGCGGGGCACGGGCCCGCGCTGGTCCGGTCTCGCCGCGGACCTCGGCGTGGCGTCGGACGACGCCCCGGGTCGACGTCCCCACGAAACGGACCGAAACCGCTTGCCGTAGACATGTCCGGCGTGCTGAGGTGAGGCGTCCCCTCCCTCAACGTCGAGGAGAATCATGTCCGGCACCCCTCCACGCCCCTCCGGCCGACGGCGGTCCGTCGCCGTCGCGGGCGCCCTGGCCGCCACCCTCGCGGGCACGCTGCTGGCCGCCGTCCCGGCCACCGCCTCGGGCGCGGCCGCCCCGGCGAGGCCCAACAGCGGCATCGGCTACCCGGTCTTCACCGGTGACGCCGAGCCCGTCCCGCCCCTGCCCGCCGGCCCCGTCGTCGGCGGCCAGATGCGCGCCACCTTCGAGGCCGACCGCGCCGCGGGCGCCGGCACCTCGCCCGACGCGGACTTCTGGGTCGACGACCTGCTCGCGCGGACCGGGACGGCGGGCGCCTTCGGCGACAGCAACAGCTGGCTCTTCACCCGCGGCCGGGCCGCGTACATGTACACCCACTCCCCGGGCGACCTCGGCTTCGTCGGGCGTCCGGCCTACGTCGACGACCTGGGCGGCGACGCCCTCCTGCGCGTGGAGGTGCTCGTCGACGGCCGGGCCGTGGCGCTGACCGAGGAGACGGCGGCGCGCAAGCAGACGCCGAGCTACTGGACGAGCACGCACGTCGGGGGCGGCGTCCGCGTCGTCCAGACGAAGTTCATGACCGACGCGAACGTCGCCGTCGTCCTGCTGGAGATGTCGAGCACCGACGGCACGGCGCGGACGGTGACGGTGCGCGGTGCCTCGCCGCTGGCGGGCGTCGTCGAGGGCGACGAGGTCGTGGGGGCGCTGTCCGCGCCGCGGGACCTCACCGAGCTGCGGCCCCGCCTGTCGGGCGACGGCTTCGCGGCGTCCGACGGCGCGGTGACGCGCGAGGTGGCGGTCCCGGCGACGGGCAGCGCCGCCGCGAAGGTCCAGCTGGGCCTCGTGACCGACGAGATCGCCGCGTCCCGCACCGACTACGACGCCGTCCGGGCGGAGGACGGCCCGGCCGCGTACACGCGGCACGTGACCGACTACAACGCGTGGTGGGCCGACCAGGTCCCCTACCTCGACACGCCCGAGGACAACATCGACAAGACGTTGTTCTACCGGTGGTGGTTGATGCGCTTCAACTTCCTCGACGCCGACGTCCCCGGCAACGACTACCAGTTCCCCACGTCGATGGAGGGGGTGCTCGGCTACAACAACAACATCGTGCTGACCACCGGCATGTTCATCGACGACCTCAAGTACTTCAAGGACCCGGTCTACTCCTACGGCCCCTGGGTCTCGGCGGGCGAGGTGGCGCGCAGCCACCGCCTCGTCGACAACCCGGGCGACCCGGCGAACTGGAGCAACAGCTACACGCAGTACGTCACCGAGGCGGCCTGGCGCTCCTACCAGCTCCACGGCGGTCCGGCGGTCGTCGCCGAGAACCTCGCCCGCTACGGCGACGACGACGTCGCGGGGCTGCTCGAGGACTACGACACCAACGACAACGGCCTCATCGAGTACGACTGGGGCGCCATGACCGGCAACGACGCCGATGCGGTGTCGTTCGACTGGGGCGCGCGCAACGGCGGTGCGCGGATGGACCGCACGGAGAACGCCTACCTCTACTCCAACGCCCTGGCGGCGGCGGAGGGCTACGAGGTCGCGGGCCGCACCGAGGACGCCGAGCGCATGCGCGCCGTCGCCGAGCGGGTCAAGCGGGCGGTCGTCGACACGCTGTGGGACGCCGACGACGACATGCTCAAGCACCGCCAGTCCGTCGGCCCCGAGCGGCTGGTGGAGTGGAAGGAGATCAACAACTACTACCCGTTCTCGGTCGGGCTGATGCCGAAGCCGGGGGACGCGGACTACGACGACGACTACACCGAGGCGCTGCGGCTGTGGGAGGACTCGGAGGAGTACCCGATCTTCCCCTTCTACACGGCCAACCAGCGAGACGCCCTCGAGCGGGGGGACGAGGGCAGCAACAACTTCTCCGTCATCAACTCGACGGTGACCTTCCGGATGCTCTCGAGCGTCCTGCGGGACTACCCGACCGAGTACCTCGGCGCCGAGGACTACAAGAAGCTCCTCTACTGGAACGCCTGGGCGCACTACATCGGCGGCGACAACCGGCTGCCCGACCAGAACGAGTTCTGGGCGCAGGGCTCGGCCAACACCTCGTGGGGCGACGAGCAGGGCATCGGCTACCGCTCGTGGATCCACCACACGATCCTCGGCGCGACGAACTTCACCGTCATCGAGGACGCCATGGGGTTCCGGCCGCGCAGCGACGCGAAGGTCGAGGTCGACCCGGTCGACGTCGACTGGCCGCACTTCCGCGTCGACGGCATCCCCTACCGCGGCGGCGAGCTCGCCGTCGTCTGGGACGCGCCCGGCGACGGCGAGCGCCCCTACGGCGAGGACGTGCCCGAGGGCTACTCCGTCTACCTCGACGGCGAGCTCGGCTTCACGCTCGACGGTCTCGGGCAGGCGGTCTGGGACCCGGCGACGGGCGAGGTGGAGGCCGCCGACGGTCTCGCGGTGACCTCCGCGACGACGGCCGACCTGCTCGCCCCGCAGGACGTGCGCTTCGCCGACGACGACCGTGTCGTCGACGTCATGGCCAAGGCCGGCGCCGACGTCCGGACCGCCACCACGGACGTCGCCCCGGTCACCGAGGGGCGGCCGGCGGAGGCCACGCACACCGCGTCCGACGCGTGGAGCTCCGCCGCCGCGGCGGTCGACGGCAGCACCGTCAACGAGCCCTTCTGGGGGACCGCGGGCACGTCGTCCGGGTCCGACGCGCTGACCGTCGAGCTGGACGGGGAGCAGACCGTCGACGAGGCGCGCGTGCACTTCTACCGGACCTCCACCTCGGACGCCCCGCAGGGCGGCCGGACGGCGGGGACCCGGCCCGGCTACGCGGCGCCGGAGTCCTACCGGCTCGAGTACCGCACCGGCGGCGGCTGGCAGCCGGTGCCGCAGCCCTCGGCGACGCCGTCGGCCCCGCGGGCCAACCTCAACGTCCTGCGGTTCGCGCCCGTGACGACGACGGCGCTCCGTCTCGTCGTCGACCACCACCCCGGCTCCGCCACCGGCGTCAAGGAGCTGGCGGTCCGCTCCACCGGTGAGCCGGTCCCGGTGTCGCAGAACGCGTCCCCGGTGGTGCGGGCCCGGGTAGACGGGCCGTCCGCGGGCGGCACCGTGCCGCTGCGCGGCGAGGTGCGCGACGACGGGCTGCCCGGCGCCGGGCTCACCTCCACGTGGTCGGCCGTCGAGGCGCCGGCCGGCGCGACGGTGATCTTCCGCGACCCGGCGAGCCCGAGCACCACGGCCCGCGTCACGGCGGCCGGGCGCTACGTGCTCCGGCTCGAGGCCACCGACGGGGCGCTGACGTCCGCGGAGGACGTCGTCGTCGAGGTCGCGGAGACCGACGTCGCGGGCCTCGAGGTCTCGCGCCAGGCGACGCCGACCGCGTCGTACACCGCGGGCTGGAACCGGGTGCAGGCCGTCAACGACGGCCAGGCCCCGACGAGCGGCGGTGACCAGCAGCTGGTCTGGGGCACGTGGTCGGGCGACCGGCCCGCGCAGCAGTGGCTGCAGTACACGTGGGAGCGCCCGGTCCGGGTGGCGAGCTCCGAGCTCGTCTTCTGGTCGGACAGCCCGCAGGGCACCGGGGACGGCGTCGCGGTCCCGGCGGCGTGGACGGTGCAGGCGCAGGTCGACGGCGCGTGGGTGGACGTCGCGTCCGGCCGCGGCGCCGAGACGGGCAGCGCCGGCTTCGACGTCGTCACGACGTCGGCGCTGCGCGTCGTCCTCGACGCGGCACCCGGGACGGCCGGCGGGTACTCGGCCGTCGCCGTCTCCGAGTGGCGCGTGCGCGCCGACGCCCCGACGGCGGTCGAGGAGCTCGACGTCCGCACGGCCGTCGGCGAGCTGCCCGAGCTGCCGGCCGAGGTCGACGTCGTCTACGCCGACGGCACGCGGCTGCGCTCCGCCGTGGTCTGGAGCGCGGTGACGGCCGACCAGGTGTCCGGCGAGGGCAGCTTCGACGTCGTCGGCGCGGTCGACGGCACGGCCCTGCCGGCCACCGCGACGGTCTGGGTCCGGGCGACGCCGCCGGGCCAGGTCAACACCGTCGACCCGGTCGCGGTGACGACGGTCGCCGGCACGGCGCCGTCGCTGCCCGGCAGGGTGGCCGTCCAGTACAACGACGGCTCGCGGGAGATGCTCGACGTCGCGTGGGACGCCGTCGACCCGGCCGCGTACGCGGCGCCGGGCACCTTCGAGGTGCGCGGTGCCGTCGAGGCGGCCGGCACGACGACCGCCGTGGCCCGGGTGCAGGTCCTCGCCCCCGGCGAGGAGCCGGACCCCGACCCGGACCCCGACCCCGAGCCCGAGCCGGAGCCCGGGACGGACGTGTCGGTGCTGGCCGCCCTGCGGACGGCGAGCGGTGCGCCGGACGCCGACGGGTCCGACCACGACGTCGTCGTGGCGCTCGTCGAGGGCGTCCTCGAGCGCCGTCCCGGCTCCCCGGTCGCGGTGCTCGACGACCCGGAGGCCGCGCTGACGGCCTTCCTGCCCGACGACGCCGCCATGGGCGCGGTGTACGACGACGTCCTCGGCGGCCGGGTCCCGCGCTCGGAGGCGGTGCTCGCGCAGCGCCTCCTGCGGGTCTGGGGCGCCGGGCGCGTGGAGCGGCTGCTGCTCGGCCACGTCGTCCCGGACGAGCGGCTGACGGCCGCGCGGCTGGGCGCCGCGGCGTCCGACGGGCTGGTGCTGACGACGGCGGCCGGCACGGAGCTGGCCGTCGAGGTCGTGGACGGGGCGCTGGTCCTGTCCACCGGCCGCCGGTCGGCCACGGTCGTCGCGGCCTACGCCGACGTCAACGGCGACCAGCGCCAGGTCGGTCACGGCGTGGACGCCGACCTCCGCCCCCAGCGGTAGCCCGGCCGGCACGACCACCCCGGGGCGGCGCTCCTCCGCCGCCCCGGGGGGCACCACGGGAGGCGCCGTCGCGGCAGGTGGTCCGCGACGGCGCCTCCTGCGCGTCAGCCGCGGGGAGCGCTGGAGGCCCGGACCACGAGGCGGCCGGGCAGCCGCTCGACGCCGCGGCTCGGCGAGCCGCCCATCGCGGCCTGCAGCCGCTGGGCCGCCACCCGGCCGAGGTGCTGGAGGTCGAGGTCGACCGTCGACAGCGCCGGGCGCGCACCGGTGGCCACGGCCTCCCAGTTGTCGACGCCGACGACGGCCACGTCGTCGGGCACGCGCCGACCCTCCTCGCGGAGGGCGTCGAGGACACCGCGCGCCACCTGGTCCGAGCCGGCGAAGACCGCGTCGAGGCCGGGCTCGGCGCGCAGGAGGCTGCGGGTGGCGCCGCGGCCCCACTCCTCGCTCCAGGCGCCCAGCAGGGGGCGGCCGCCGGCGAGCTCGAGGCCCGCCGAGGCCAGGGCCGCGCGGGCGCCCTCCGCGCGGTCGCGCGTCGCCCCGTAGCCGGGGTCGCCGCTGATGTGGCCGACGCACCGCCGTCCCGTGGCGAGCAGGTGCTCGACGGCGAGGCGGCCGGCGCCCTCGTGGTCGCTGACGAGCGAGCAGTCCGCCGGGTCGTCCGAGGGGGCGTAGGCGTAGACGACGGGGACGGGCACGCGGCCGAGGGAGGCCCGCACGTCGGGGCGCTCGCCGACGACGATGAGCCCGTCGACGCGGCGGGCGAGCAGCGCCCGCAGGTGGTGCTGCTCCCGGATGGCGTCGCCGCGGGCGTCGCAGAGCAGGACGGCCGTCCGCTCGAAGCCGAAGGCGTCCTCGGCCCCCATGAGCACCGGGATGGAGAACCGGCCGTCGAGGTCGGACGTCAGCAGGCCCACCGTGCCGCTGCGCCGGGCGCTGAGGCCCTGGGCGAGCGTGTTGGGCGTGAAGTCGAGCCGGGCGGCGGCGTCCTCCACGCGGCGACGGGTGCTCTCGCGGACGTCGGGGCGCCCGTTCAGCGCTTTCGACGCGGTGGGGACGGAGACGCCGGCGAGCGTCGCGACGTCGCGCAGCGTCGCCGGGCGCGCGTCGTCCGGCGGCGGACCGGGACGTCCTCCGGACCCGCCGGACGTCCCGTCGTCCCGGCCCTGCGGCGCGTCCCCGGTGGTCACCGGACTGTTATACCCGGGTGGGCGACACCCGTTGACAGCCCGGAGGCCGTCCGCCCACGGTCTCCGCAACCGCTTTCGCAGAGTTGCGACAGCGACGGCGCGCGGCGGGTCGCCGCGTGCCCGGCACGTCGGGACCACCGACGACGGTGCTCGACGACGAGTGCGGGAGAGACCATGACCACCACCCCCAGGACGCGCCGCGCGCGGCGCCTCGTCGCCCTCCTGGCGACCGGCGCGCTGGCCGGCCTCACGGCGTGCGGCAGCGGCGGCACCGCGCCGACCGTCAGCAGCGACGCGGGCCCCGAGGGCGTCGACGACGGCACGACGCTGACGCTGTGGACGCGGGCGCCCCTCGAGGCGCAGGCGCAGCTGCTCGTGGACGCCTACAACGAGAGCCACGAGAACCAGGTCGAGCTGACCATCACGCCCAACGACGACTACGTCACCCGGGTCGGCGCCGCGGCCGGCAGCGGCGACCTGCCCGACCTCTTCGCCGCCGACATCGTCTACGTGCCCAACTGGACCGAGGCGGGCCTCTTCGCCGACATCACGGACAAGATCGCCGAGCTGCCCGAGGCGGGCAGCATCAACCAGGGGCACCTCGACGCCGGCACCTACGAGGACCAGCAGTACGTGCTGCCCTTCGTCCTCGACCTGTCGGTGATGTTCTGGAACAAGGACCTCTACCGCCAGGCCGGCCTCGACCCCGAGCAGGGCCCGACCACGCTCGCGGAGTACGAGGAGCAGGCCCTCGCCGTCCAGGCCCTCGACCAAGAGGGCGTGTACGGCACCGCCTTCGGCGGCAACTGCGGAGGGTGCGGCGTCTTCACCTGGTTCCCCATGGTGTGGGCGTCCGGCGAGCAGGTCATGGACGAGGCGGGCACCGAGAGCCTCCTCGACGGCGACGCCGCCACGGAGGTCTACGACACCTTCCGCACGCTGCAGGAGGCGGGGGCGGTCACGCCGGCGTCGCGCGACGAGACGGGCGCGACGTGGGTGGCCGACTTCCAGGAGGGCCGCGTCGGGGTCATGCCGTACCCGGCCACGCTCCTGCAGGGCACCTCCGAGACGGTCGACGTCGGCGTCACGCCCATCCCCGGCGTCGACGGCGGTGCCTCGACGTTCGTCGGCGGTGACGGGATCGGCATCTCCAAGGACTCCGAGGCGCCGGACGCGGCCTGGAACTTCCTGTCCTGGCTCATGTCCGACGAGGCGCAGGTCGAGGTCCTCGCGGCCAACGACGTCACGCCGGCCCGGACGGACCTGGCGGACAACGAGTTCGCGCAGGAGGACCCGCGCGTGCAGGTCATCAACGAGGTCGCGGGCGCGGCCGACAGCCGCACGCCCTTCGCCCCGAACTTCCAGCAGGCCTTCAACGCCCCCGGCAGCCCCTGGGTGACGCTGTTCCGCAACCAGGTCTACGGCGACGCCGGGACGCTGGAGCAGGACAACGAGGCCATCACCGAGGCGCTGTCCCAGTAGCACCCGCCGTCGGCGGCCGCCCCCCAGCGGGGCGGCCGCCGACGGACCCACCACCGCACGCCGCCCGCCGCCGCCGTCGGGCAGAGAGGGGACCTCCGTGACCCCACCCAGCACCCCGCTGCCGCCGGGCGCCACGACCGCGGCGCCGGCCGGGGCGGGCGACGACCCCGTCACCGCCTCGCTCGCGCGGCGCAGCCCGCTCGCTCCCCGGGCCGGCCGGCGCGGCGGGCCGGTCCGCCCGGGCCGCGGACGGGGCAGCAGCAGCTCCCGCCGCCGGCAGGGCTGGCTCTACGCCGCCCCCACGGCCCTGTTCGTCCTCGTGCTCTTCCTCGTGCCGCTCGGCCTCGTCCTGCGCATGTCGGTGTCCGACTGGAGCCTCTTCGCCGGCAGCCGCGGGATCAACGTCCCGGACAACTTCACCGCGGCGGTGGGCGACCGCCTCTTCGGGCCGGCCGTGCAGTTCACCGTCACCTACACGGTCGTCACGACCGTCATCCTCATCGCGCTCGCCCTCGGGCTCGCGCTGCTCGTCCAGGAGGCCACCCGCTGGAACAGCGTGGTGCGCACCGCGGTCCTCGTCCCCAGCGCGCTCGGGCTGGCGTCGGCCTCGCTGCTCTTCTACGCGCTGTACTCGCCGCAGAGCGGGCCGCTCGGCCCGCTCCTGCAGCGGGTCGGCCTCGCCGACGGCCCGGTGTCCTTCCTCGGCACCCCGACGGCGGCGCTGTGGTCGACCGTCGCCCTCGTCGTGTGGCGCTTCGCCGGCTTCTACATGCTGCTGCTGCTCGTCGGCCTGCAGGGCATCTCGGGCGACGTCTACGAGGCCGCCTCCATCGACGGCGCCGGCCGGTTCCGCAGCTTCTGGCACATCACGCTGCCGCTGCTGACGCCGTCGTTGGCGCTCTGCACGATCCTCTGCGTGACCGGCTCGCTGCTGGCCTTCGACCAGTTCTACATCCTCACCAAGGGCGGCCCGGACAACACGACGGTCACCGTCGTCCAGCTCGTCTACTCGACCGCCTTCGCCGGCGCGAACGACCTCGGCCGCGCCGCGGCCCTCTCGATCCTCGTGCTCGGGGCGCTCGTCGTCGTCAACGCGCTGCAGTTCAAGGCCCTCCGCCGGAAGGACGTCTGACCGTGAGCGCACCGGCCCCCGCACGCCCCGCCCCGCCCCCGTCCTCGCGGCGGCCCGACGCCGTCCCCTCCCGGGGCCGCGGCGGCCCCTCGCCGTGGTCGCGCACGCCGACGTACGTCCTCACCGGCGGCCTCGTCATCATCTTCCTGTTCCCGTTGATCTGGGCGGGCGTGGCGTCGGTGTCCCCGCAGGCCGGCACCGCGCAGTCCGAGGGCTGGGGGCTCGGCAACTACGAGACGCTCGTCGGCTACCAGGCCGGCGTCGGGCGGTACCTGCTCAACAGCACGGTCGTGTCCGGCCTCGTCGTCGTCCTCACGCTCGGCGTCTCGCTGCTCGGCGGCTACGCCTTCGCGCGGTTCTCGTTCCCGGGCAAGGACCTGCTCTTCCTGCTCGTGCTGGCGATCCTCATGGTCCCGTACGCCACGCTGCTCATCCCGCTGTACGTGCTCCTGGCCCAGCTGGGGCTGCAGAACAGCCTCGTGGGGCTGGCGCTGGTGCTGACGATGTTCCAGCTGCCCTTCGCCACCTTCATGATGCGGATCTCCTTCGAGGCGATCCCCGCCGAGCTGGAGGAGTCCGCCCTCGTCGACGGCTGCAGCACCTTCGGCGCGCTCCGGCGGGTCCTCGTGCCGGCGGTCAAGCCCGGTCTCGTCACCGTGGGCCTCTTCGCCTTCCTCGCGGCGTGGAACGACTTCATCACCCCGCTGGTCCTCATCACCGACTCGAACCTCATGCCCCTCCCGCTGGCGGTGGCCAACATGCGCCAGCAGGTCATGGGGATCGTCGACTACGGCGCCACGCAGGCCGGCGTCACCGTGCTCGCCCTGCCGTGCGTCCTGCTCTTCCTCGCGCTGCAGCGCCACTACGTCCGCGGCTTCATGTCCGGGGCGCTCAAGGGCTGACGCCCGCCCGCCCTCCCCCCACCTCCGCCGCCCGACGTGCCCGCACGGGCGGGCCGGTCCCGGAAAGGCTCGCCATGACCTCCCTCACCGCCCCGCCCTCGGCCGCCCCCGCCACCGGTGGCACGTCCGCCGGCACCCCGGTCCTGCCCTCGACCGGCGCCCTGCGCCCCCTCGGCCTCGACGAGGTGCGGGTGACCGGCGGCCGCTGGGCCCGCCGCCAGGACGTCAACGCCCGCGCGACCCTCGCCCACGTCGAGCACTGGCTGGAGCGGGAGGGCTGGCTCGGCAACTTCGACGCCGCCGTGGAGGGCCGGCTGCCGCACGACCGCCGGGGGCGCGAGTTCTCGGACTCGGAGGTCTACAAGCTCCTCGAGGCCCTGTCGTGGGAGCACGGGCGCACGGGCGACGCGTGGGCCGACGCGCGGGTGCGCGCCATCACCGCGCGCGTCGCGGCGGCGCAGGAGCCGGACGGGTACCTCGGCACGATGTTCGGCCGCCCCGGGCAGGCGCCGCGGTGGAGCGCGCTGGAGTGGGGCCACGAGCTGTACTGCCTGGGCCACCTCGTCCAGGCGGCCGTCGCCCGGGCCCGGACCGTGGGCACCGACGACGACCTCGTCCGCGTGGCGGTGCGGGCGGCCGACCACCTGTGCGACGTCTTCGGGCCGGGCGGCGTGGAGTCGGTGTGCGGGCACGCGGAGGTGGAGCCTGCGCTCGTCGAGCTCTCCCGCGTCACGGGGGAGCGGCGCTACCTCGAGCAGGCGCGCCTGTTCGTCGAGCGCCGCGGCCACCACGTCCTCGCCGACGTCGAGTACGGCCGCTCCTACTTCCAGGACGACGTGCCCGTGCGCGAGGCCCCGGTCCTGCGGGGCCACGCGGTGCGCGCCACCTACCTCGCCGCGGGCACGGTCGACGTCGCCGTGGAGACGGGCGACGACGGGCTGCTCGACGCGGTGCGGCGGCAGTGGGCGCGCACCGTGGCCCGGCGCACGTACGTCACGGGCGGCATGGGCGCGCGGCACCAGGACGAGGCCTTCGGCGAGGACTTCGTGCTCCCGCCGGACCGCGCCTACGCCGAGACGTGCGCGGGCATCGGGTCCGTCATGCTCGCGTGGCGGCTGCTGCTGGCCGGCGGCGGCGCGGGCGCCGCCCGCTACGCCGACCTCGTCGAGCGCACGCTCGACAACGTCGTGGCCGCGTCGCCGTCGCACGACGGGCGGCGGTTCTTCTACACCAACACGCTGCACCAGCGGGAGCCCGGCTCGGTGCCCCCGGAGGACGTGGCCGTCGGGCGTGCGGCGTCCTCGCTGCGGGCGCCGTGGTTCGGCGTCTCCTGCTGCCCCACCAACGTCGCGCGCACCGTGGCGAGCCTCGGCGGCTACGTGGCGACGACGGACGACGACGGGCTGCAGCTGCACCTCCACCTCGGCGCGGAGGTGCGGGCGGCGCTGCCGGACGGCACGCCCGTCGACGTCGACGTCGACGTCGAGGAGGTCGACGGCGTCGACGGCGTCGTCCGCGTCCGCGTGCTGGCCGACGCCCCGCGGGCGTGGTCGCTGTCCGTCCGCGTCCCCGGCTGGGCCGCCGGGGCGGTGCTCGAGGAGCCGGACGGCCCGGCCGGCGGCCGCCCCGTCGACCCCGGGACGGCGGTCGTCCGCCGCGCCTTCCGCGCCGGCGACGAGGTGGTGCTGCGCCTGCCGACGGCGCCCCGGCTCGTGCGCGCCGACCCGCGCGTCGACGCCGTCCGCGGCGCCGTCGCCGTCGAGCGCGGCAGCGAGGTCCTCTGCCTCGAGTCGGTCGACCTGCCGGGCGGCGCGCACGTGGACCGCTTCCGCCTCGACCCCTCCGCGGCCCCGCGGGTGGAGGACGGCCTCGTCGTCGTCCGCGGGCGGCTCCTGCCCGACGACGAGGACGGCGACGCCGCCGGGGGCGACCCCGGTGCGGCGGGCGCCTGGCCCTACCCCGGGGCGGGGACCGAGGCCGCGCCGCTCGGCGAGCCGGTCGACGTCGTCCTCCGCCCGTACGAGGGCTGGGGCGAGCGGGGTCCCGCGACGATGCGGGTGTGGCTGCCCGTCGCCGGCGCCGACGACGCCTCCGCGGCGGTCGGCGACTGAGGCGACCGCGGCCGGGCGGGGGACCCCCCCCGCCCGGCCGCACCTACCCTGGGACCGTGCTGCTGGCCCTCGACACCTCCGCCGTGGCGAGCGCCGCGCTCCTCGCCACGGGCGCCGACGGCGGCCGCGTGCTCGCGGCCCGGGCCGCCCAGGACCCCCGTCGGCACGCCGAGGTGCTCCAGCCGATGGTCGAGGACGTGCTGGCCGAGGCCGGCGCCGGGCGCCGTGACGTCACCGCCGTCGTCGTCGGGGTCGGCCCGGGCCCGTACACGGGGCTGCGGGTCGGCATGGCCGCCGCGCTGACGCTCGGCGCCGCGCTCGACGTCCCCGTCCACGGCGTCTGCAGCCTCGACGCGGTGGCGCGCGCGACGGCGGACGCCCTCGGCGACGGCCTGCCGGACGTCCTCGGGGTGGCGACGGACGCCCGGCGGCGCGAGGTCTACTGGGCCACCTACGCGACGGCGGACGAGCTGCGGCGCACCGGCGGTCCCGACGTCGGGGCCGCCGCGGACGTCGCCGGTGCCGCCGGCCGCTGGGTGGGCCGCGGTGCCGTCCTCTACCCCGACCACCTGGCCGCCCTGCCGGCGGCGACGACCGACGGCGCCGTCCGCGACGACCTGCGCGACCCGGCCGCGGCCGCGGTCGGCCTCGTGGCCGCCGACGCGCTCGCCGGCCGCGGCGCCCTCGCCCTCGTCCCCGTGGAGCCGCTGTACCTGCGGCGCCCCGACGCCGTGGCCACCGCCGACCGCGGCGCGCCCGCGCCCGTCCGGTGACGACGGCCCCCGTCCGCCCGCCCGCCGGGGCGCTGCCGGCCCTGCGGCCGATGCGCTGGTGGGACGTCGCCGACGTCGCCGCCCTCGAGGCGGAGCTCTTCGGCCCCACGGCGTGGAGCGCCGAGACCTTCTGGTCCGAGCTCGCCGCGCCCGGCCGTGCGTACTGGGTGGCCCGCGACGACGAGGGCGGCCTCCTCGGGTACGCCGGCGCGGCCGCCGCGGGCGGCGACGCCGACGTGCAGACGGTCGCGACCGCGCCGGCCGCCCGCGGCCGCGGCCTCGGCGACGCCCTGCTGACGGCCTGCGAGGACCACGCGACCGCCCTCGGCGCGGGAGCGCTGCTCCTCGAGGTCGAGGCGGGCAACGCCCCGGCGCTGCGGCTCTACCACCGGCACGGCTTCGTGCAGGTGGCGCGCAGGCGCGACTACTACGGTCCCGGCTCGGACGCGCTCGTCCTGCGCCGCCGGCCACCGGGCGGCCCCCCGCCCGCCGACGGCCCCGGAGGCCCCGGCACGACCGGGCGCCCCCGCACCACCGGCACCACCGGCACCACCGCCACGACCGACGACCCCGACGGAGCCCCCACGCCATGACCCCGCTGTCCCTGCTCGTCACCGGTGCCCAGGCGTCGGTGTCGGTCGACGAGGCCGTCGGCGGCCTCACGGGCGTCTCGGGCGCCCTGGCGCGCTTCATCGCGAGCATCGGCGAGGTCGGCGTCTTCGTCGCCACCGTCCTCGAGACGATCGTCCCGCCGATCCCCAGCGAGGTCGTCCTGCCGCTGGCCGGCTTCATCGCCGCCCAGGGCGGCATGAACCTCGTCCTGGCCGTCGTCGCCGCGACGCTCGGCTCCCTCGTCGGCGGCTGGTTCTTCTACTGGGTCGGCCACGCCTTCGGCGAGGAGCGGGCGGTCCGCTGGGTCTCCGCCATCCCGCTCGTCGACCGCGAGGAGGTCGAGCACGCGTCGCAGTGGTTCCACCGCCACGGCAGCGCGTCGGTCTTCTTCGGCCGGCTCGTCCCGGGCGTCCGCAGCCTCATCTCGGTGCCGGCCGGGGCCACCCGCATGGGCCTCGTCCGCTTCAGCCTGCTGACGGCCGCGGGCTCCGGCCTGTGGAACAGCTTCCTCGTCGGCGGCGGCTACGTCGTGGGCGGCGAGTTCGAGCGGGTCGAGCAGTACGCCGGCTACGTCGACTACGTCTTCGTCGCGGCCGTCGTCGTGCTGCTGGCCCTCTTCGTCCGCAGCCGCGTGCGCCGGGCCCGCCGCCGCGGCGGGCGGCTCCGGGACGCGCTGTGACGTCGGCGCCCGCCCCCCTCGTCGGGCCCGACGCGTCGGCGCCGCTCGTCCTCGGGATCGAGACCTCCTGCGACGAGACCGGGGTCGGCCTCGTCCGGGGGACGACGCTGCTGGCCGACGTCGTCGCCAGCAGCGTCGACGAGCACGCCCGCTTCGGCGGCGTCGTGCCCGAGATCGCGAGCCGCGCCCACCTCGAGGCGATGGTCCCCACGCTCCGGCGGGCGTGCGACGAGGCGGGCGTGACGCTCGCGGACGTCGACGCCGTGGCCGTGACGGCCGGGCCCGGCCTCGCCGGGGCGCTGCTCGTCGGCGTCGGCGCCGCCAAGGCGCTCGCGTGGGCGCTCGACGTGCCGCTCTACGGCGTCAACCACCTCGACGCGCACGTCGCCGTCTGCGCGCTCGACGGCGGCCCGCTGCCGACGCCGTGCGGCGCGCTGCTCGTCTCGGGCGGGCACACCTCGCTGCTCCACGTCGTCGACGTCGCCTCCGACGTGCGCCTGCTCGGCGAGACGGTCGACGACGCCGCGGGGGAGGCCTTCGACAAGACCGCGCGCCTGCTCGGCCTGCCCTACCCGGGCGGCCCGGCCATCGGCGCGGCCGCGCTCGAGGGCGACCCGACGGCCATCGCCTTCCCCCGCGGGCTGACCGCGGCGCGCGACCTCGAGCGGCACCGCTTCGACTTCTCCTTCTCGGGCCTCAAGACCGCGGTGGCCCGCTGGGTCCGGGCGTGCGAGGCGCAGGGGCGGCCCGTCCCGGTCGCCGACGTCGCCGCCTCGTTCCAGGAGGCCGTCTGCGACGTCCTCACCCGCAAGGCCGTCGACGCCTGCCGCACGCACGGCCTCGAGCACCTGCTGCTCGGCGGCGGGGTGTCGGCCAACGGCCGGCTGCGCGAGCTGCTCGCCGAGCGCTGCGCGGAGGCGGGCATCGCCCTGCGCGTGCCGCGGCCGCGGCTGTCGACCGACAACGGGGCGATGGTCGCCGCGCTCGGCGCGCACGTCGTCGCCGCCGGCCTGCCGCCGTCGCCGCGCACGCTCGGCGGCGACCCGTCGCTGCCGGTCGGGCGGGTGCTCGTCGGCGCCTGACGACGCCGGGTCAGGGGCTCCTGAGCGCCCGGCACACGAGCGCGCTCTGCCGGCCGGCGACGCGGGTGAGGACGACGACGGCCTCGTGCGGGCCCTCGAGCCGCAGCCGCCGCCGCAGCTCCTCCGGCTCGACCGCCGTGCCCCGCTTCTTGACGACGAGGCGCCCGACCCCGCGCTCGCGCAGCCGCTGCCGCAGCCCCTTGAGCGAGAAGGGCATCACCTCGTCGACGACGTAGCCCGCCGCCGTGGGCAGGTCGAGCGCCGCGTCGGCGGTGACGTAGGCGATGGTCGGGTCGACGAGCCGCCCGCCCGTCGCCGCGACGACGGCGCCGACGAGGCCCGCGCGGACCACCGCCCCGTCGGGCTCGTAGAGGTGGGTGCCCACCGGCCCCACGGGAGGCCCCCCGTCGGCGAAGGGGTCGTCGGCGTCGTCGACCACCACGCCCGCCCCGCCCGTGGCGGGCAGGACGACGGCGCTGCGCCGCACCCCGGGGCGCGCGAGGGCGCCCGACCACAGCGCCGCCTCGACGACGTCGCCGCCGACCGACGTCCACTGGCACTCCCACCCCGCGGGCACGACGTCGTGGTCGATGCCCGGCGCGGTCTTGACCCCCACCGGCCGCTCCGCCGCCAGGGCCTCGGCGAAGGACAGCGGCGGGCTGGCGCGGCGGGGGTCGAGCACGCGCCGCCCCGCGGCGTCCCGCCGGGCGGGGTCGAGCCACACCGCGTCCACGCCCGCGAGGTCCGTCGCGGCGACGTCCTCGCACCGGACCTCGGCAGCGGGGTACGGGGCGAGGTTGGCCGCGGCGACGGCGGCCGTGGCCGGGTCCCGGTCCACGGCGAGGACGCCGGGGCCGCGGTCGGCGACGACGACGGCGTCGCCCCCCACCCCGCAGCCGAGGTCGGCGACGCGGCCCGCGCCGGTGGCGACGAACCGGTCGGCGTGGCGCTCGGCGACCTCGCGCCGCGTCGCCTGCTCGAGGCCCGTGGCGGTCAGCAGCATCGTCCGCGCGCGTCCGCCCAGCTTGGCGACGGCGCGGGCGCGCAGCCGGCTCTGGGTGAGGGCGGCGGCCACGAGCGCCGGGTCGTGCCCCTGCGCGCGCAGCCGCTCGCCGAGGGCCATGGCGCCCGCCTCGTCGTAGGGCGGGAGGCCGTCGAGCAGGGCGCGGCCGGCGGGCGTCAGCACGGCCGCGAGGCCGGCGGCGGCGGGGTCCTCCACGGCGCGGATGCTGCCACGCGCCCACCGGGCGCCCCTCGCGCGGGAGGTGCTGCCCGGGCGCCCGGCGCGGCTGGCACTCGGATTGACCGAGTGCTAACGCCGTCATAGTCTCGCGCCCGGCGCACGAGCCTGGCCGGCCGACCCCCGCGACGGCGGACGGCGAGGACGGGCGCCTGCCCACGTCCCCGGTACCCCGCGCAGGGGTCCCCACGAAGGAGAGGTCCGCACAGTGTCGGTCTCCATCAAGCCGCTCGAGGACCGCATCGTCGTCAAGGCCGTCGAGGCCGAGCAGACGACCGCGTCGGGTCTGGTCATCCCGGACACCGCGAAGGAGAAGCCCCAGGAGGGCGAGGTCCTCGCGGTGGGCCCGGGCCGCGTCGACGACAACGGCCAGCGCGTGCCGGTCGACGTCGCCGTCGGCGACAAGGTCATCTACTCGAAGTACGGCGGCACCGAGGTGAAGTACGGCGGCGAGGAGCTGCTCATCCTCTCGGCGCGCGACGTGCTCGCCGTCGTCTCCTGACGACACCCCCGCAGCACTGACGGACGGCGGCCACCGCGCCGCCGCCGCCGGGCGCGCTCGCCGCGCCGGCACGACCGCCCCGGCGGACCGGTCCGCCGGTCCCCGGGGCGGCGTGCGTCCGGCGCCCTGCCGCCCGCACCCGCAGCACCCCGCAGCACCCGAGCACGAGGACGGACACCCATGGCCAAGACCCTCAAGTTCGACGACGAGGCCCGGCGCGCGCTCGAGCGCGGCGTCGACGCCCTCGCGGACACCGTCAAGGTGACGCTCGGCCCGCGCGGCCGCAACGTCGTCATCGACAAGCAGTGGGGCGCCCCCACGATCACGAACGACGGCGTGACGATCGCCCGCGAGGTCGAGCTCGACGACCCGTACGAGAACCTCGGCGCGCAGCTCGCCAAGGAGGTCGCCACCAAGACCAACGACGTCGCCGGCGACGGCACGACGACGGCCACCGTCCTCGCCCAGGCGCTGGTGCACGAGGGCCTGCGCAACGTGGCGGCCGGTGCGGCCCCCGGCGCGGTGAAGAAGGGCATGGACGCCGCGGTCGAGGCCGTCGGCGAGGCCCTGCGCTCCGCGGCGCGCGACGTCGACGGCACCGAGGAGATCGCGCACGTCGCGTCCATCTCCAGCCAGGACCGCACCATCGGCGGTCTCATCGCCGACGCGTTCGACAAGGTCGGCAAGGACGGCGTCATCACCGTCGAGGAGTCCTCCTCCACGGCGATGGAGCTCGAGTTCACCGAGGGCATGCAGCTCGACAAGGGCTACATCTCGCCGTACTTCGTCACGGACAACGAGCGCATGGAGGCCGTCCTCGAGGACGCCCACGTGCTCGTCCACACCGGCAAGATCAGCGCCGTCGCCGACCTGCTCCCGCTGCTCGAGAAGGTCCTCCAGACCTCGAAGCCGCTGCTCGTCGTGGCCGAGGACGTGGACGGCGAGGCCCTCTCGACGCTCGTCGTCAACAAGATCCGCGGCACCTTCACGGCCGCCGCCATCAAGGCGCCGGGCTTCGGCGACCGCCGCAAGGCGATGCTCGAGGACCTGGCGGTCCTCACCGGCGCCCAGGTCGTCACGCCGGACGTCGGCCTCTCGCTCGACTCCGTGGGCCTCGAGGTGCTCGGCACCGCGCGGCGCGTCGTCGTCACGAAGGACGACACCACGCTGATCGACGGGGGCGGGTCCGCCGAGGACATCGCGGCGCGGGCGGACCAGATCCGTTCCGAGGCCGAGCGCACCGACTCCGAGTGGGACCGCGAGAAGCTCCAGGAGCGGCTCGCCAAGCTCGGCGGCGGCGTCTGCGTCATCAAGGTCGGCGCGGCCACCGAGGTCGAGCTCAAGGAGAAGAAGCACCGCATCGAGGACGCCGTCTCCGCGACGCGCGCCGCGATCGAGGAGGGCATCGTCGCCGGCGGCGGCGCCGCCCTCGTCCAGGCGTCGGCCGCCCTCGAGGGCGACCTCGGCCTGTCCGGCGACGAGGCGGTCGGCGTCCGCGTCGTGCGCAAGGCCGTGGACCAGCCCCTGCGCTGGATCGCGGAGAACGCGGGCCTCAACGGCTACGTCGTCGTCGACAAGGTCCGCGGCCTGCCCGCGGGCCAGGGCCTCGACGCCGCCACGGGCGAGTACGTCGACCTCGTGCCCGCCGGCGTCATCGACCCGGTCAAGGTGACGCGCTCGGCGCTCGTCAACGCGGTGTCGATCGCCTCCATGGTCCTCACCACGGAGACGCTCGTCGTCGACAAGCCCGAGCCCGTCGAGGAGTCCGCCGACCACGGCGGCCACGGGCACGCGCACTGACGCACCCCGCACGCACGACGGAGGGCCCGGGCGCACGCCCGGGCCCTCCGTCGTCCCCGTCCCCGGCCGCGCCGCGTCACGGCCGTCCGGGCCCGGACGCACGAGAGGCCCCACCCGGACGGGTGGGGCCTCTCGGTGGTCGTGGTGCGTGCGGACGCTGACCGGCGCCTCCTCAGCGCTGCCGCACGACCCGACGTCGCGGCGTCCGCGTCAGCTGGCGATGGGGAGCACCCGCGCCGCACCACGGCGACGGGTGTACTCGGCCTCGCGCTCGTCCTCGGTCATGCCGCCCCACACGCCGTAGGGCTCGCGCACCGCGAGGGCGTGCTCCTTGCAGGACTGGATGACGGGGCAGCTCGCGCAGATCGCCTTGGCGGCGTTGTCGCGGTTGCGGCGGCTCGGGCCGCGCTCGCCCTCCGGGTGGAAGAACAGGGTGTCGTCCGCCTCGCGGCAGGCCCCCTGCATCTGCCACTCCCAGAGGTCGGCGACGGGGCCGGGGAGGCGCGAGATCTCAGCCATGGGGAGCTCCTGACGTTGTGCCCCCGAGGGGGCGCCGGTGCGGCGGACCACCGAGGGCGGTCACGACGCGGTGTCGATGGCGAGGACGCTACAACCGATCCAGAAGTTGTTCAAGGCCCTCGGCAGACGTGAAGAAGTTGTTCAGCCTCGTGCCAGGAACGGGTCCTGCCCCGGTCACGTCCGCGCCACCCGTGGCGTGCGGCGGCGTGCCGAGTGGCCCGGTGGTGACGGGCACGGGACCATCGACCGGTGCCCCCGTCCGCCGCCGTCGCCGGCCCCGCCCCCCGTGGGCGTGCGGGCCGTGCTCCCGGTCGGCGTCCGGCGGCGGGCCGTCTCGGCAGGGGAGGGGCCGTGGCCGACGAGGCCGACGGGGGTGGCGGCACGACCGCGCCCGACGAGGGCGCCGGCGCCGCGGCCGGCGCGACGCTCAAGGTGGCGGCCGTCGCGGCCCGGCTCGGGGTGGCCCCGGCCACGCTGCGGACCTGGGCGCGGCGCTACGGCCTGGGGCCGTCGGCGCACACCGCCGGCGCGCACCGGCAGTACAGCCTCGGCGACCTCGAGCGCCTCATGGTCATGCGGCGGATGACGCTGGAGGGGTACTCGCCCGCCGAGGCGGCGCGCGTCGCCCTGGAGGCGACCCCCGGCGACCCGTCCGGCGCCGCGACGGCCGACCCGTCGCCGCTGGCCGGTGTCCTCGCCGCCGTGCCGCCGGTGCCGGTGGCGCCCGCCGGTCCTCCGCGGCCGCCCGCCCCCCGCCGCGAGGCCCCGGCCGACCGGACCGCGGCGCCGTCGGTGCGCGCCCTGGCCCGCGCCGCCATGGCGCTGCAGGAGGGGGAGTGCACCCGCCAGCTCGAGGCGCACGCCGCCGTCGACGGCGTGGCGCTCACCTGGTCCGCCCTGGCCCGCCCCGTGCTCGACGCGCTCGCCCAGCGGGTCGGCGCCGTGCCCCCCGGCCGCACCCCGGCCGGGCTGCTGCAGACCTGCCTCATGGAGACGCTGCGCGGCGTCGCCGACGACGCCCCGGTCGCCGGGCCGCGCGTGCTCGTCCTGCGTCCCTGCGCCGTCGGCTTCGCGGTCCCCACCGTCGACGGCGGCGGCGACCTCCTCGCCCACGTCGTCGCCACGGTCCTGCGCGAGTCCGGCGCCGACAGCGCCGTCCTGCCCGGTCGCCACGACGCCGAACGGGTGGCGGCGGTCGCGGAGCAGGAGGGCGCCGCGGTGCTCGTCGTCGCGGCCGACGCCGTCGTCGAGCCGGCCGCCCTCGCGGAGACCGCGCGGCTCGTCGACCCCCGCGGGGCTCGCGTCGTGCTGGTGGGCCGCGGCTGGGGCCAGGGGGCCGCGGGCCTCGCCACGGTCGTGCGCGACCTCGGCGACCTCGCCGGCGCGCTGGCCTGAGACCGGTGCGGGCGGGCGTGAGGGGTCCGGTCGGGGTGCCCGGCCGCCCCCGGGGGCACCGGTCCCTCAGGTGCGTCGTCGTCCCTGCCGATCAGGTGGGCATGCAGGTCGCGACCGCGGCCTGAGATCCCCGGAGGTCCCCGTGTCCAGCGTGCTCGTCTGCGACGACGTCCTGCCCGCCCGCGAGGCGCTGCGCCGCCAGGTCGGCTCGGTGCCCGGCGTCAGCCGCGCGGCGGTCGCCACGGGGGGCGGCGCCATGGCGCGCACCGCCCCCACCGGCCCGCCCGACGTCGTCCTGCTCGCCTGCTCCGACGTCCGTGCCGCCGAGCACGTGCGCTCGTGGATGCAGGCCCGTCCCACCACCGCCGTCGTGGCCGTCGTCGCCCCCGGCGACGGCGACGTGGCGGGGGCCGCGATGGCCGCCGGCGCCTGCGCCGTCGTCGTCCGCGAGCCCAGCACCCCCGAGCTCACCGCGGTCCTGCACCACGCGCTCGCCGTGAGCGACGCGCGCCGCGCCGCCGTGGCCGCCCACGCCTCGGAGGACGTGCCGGTCCTCACCGAGCGGGAGCACCAGGTGCTGGCCGGCATGAGCCGCGGCCGCAGCAACGGCGAGATCGGCAAGGAGCTGTTCCTCTCCGAGGACACCGTGAAGACGCACGCGCGCAGGCTCTTCCGCAAGCTGGGGGCGGCCGACCGTGCCCACGCGGTGGCCATCGGCTTCCGGGCGGGCCTCGTCCGCTGACGGGGCGGCGGGGCCGCCCGCCGGGCGGGACTACCCTGGGGGCACGCAGCGTCGCGTCCGCAGCAGCCGCCCTGCCCCCGAGGGAGCCCCGCCGTGCCCGACATGCCCGTGGACCCGTTCGCCCGGGTCGGCCTCACCTACGACGACGTCCTCCTGCTGCCCGGCGAGAGCGACGTCATCCCCAGCGAGGTGGACACCTCCACGCGCGTGTCGCGCCGGGTCGAGATCAAGGTCCCGCTGCTCAGCTCGGCCATGGACACCGTCACCGAGTCGCGCATGGCCATCGCCATGGCGCGCCAGGGTGGGCTCGGCGTCCTCCACCGCAACCTCTCGATCGAGGACCAGGCCGACCACGTCGACCTCGTGAAGCGTTCCGAGGCAGGGATGATCACCTCGCCGGTGACCACCCGGCCCGAGGCGACGCTGGCCGAGGTCGACGCCGCGTGCGCCCGCTACCGCGTCTCCGGCCTGCCGGTCGTCGACGCCGCCGGCGTGCTCGTCGGCATCGTCACCAACCGCGACCTGCGGTGGGAGCCCGACCACAGCCGCAGCGTGCGCGACGTCATGACGCCGATGCCGCTCGTCACGGCGCCCGTCGGCGCGGACCGCGACACGGCCATGCAGCTGCTGCGCCGCCACAAGGTCGAGAAGCTGCCGATCGTCGACGGCGACGGCCGGCTGCGCGGCCTCATCACCGTCAAGGACTTCACGAAGGCCGAGCAGTACCCCCTGGCCACCAAGGACGAGCGCGGCCGGCTGCGCGTCGGCGCGGCCGTCGGCTTCTTCGACGACGCGTGGCAGCGCGCCATGGCCCTCGTCGAGGCCGGGGTCGACGTCCTCGTCGTCGACACGGCGCACGGGCACAGCCGCGGCGTCGCGGACATGGTCGCCCGCCTCAAGGCCGACCCGGCTGCGGCGCACGTCGACGTCGTCGGCGGCAACGTCGCCACGCGCGAGGGCGCGCAGGCGCTCGTCGACGCCGGGGCGGACGGGGTCAAGGTCGGCGTCGGCCCCGGCTCAATCTGCACGACCCGCGTCGTCGCGGGAGTCGGTGTGCCGCAGGTCAGCGCGATCTGGGAGGCCGCCCAGGCGGCCCGTGCCGCCGGCGTGCCGGTCATCGGCGACGGCGGCCTCCAGCACTCCGGCGACATCGCCAAGGCGCTCGTGGCCGGGGCGGACGCCGTCATGCTCGGCTCGCTGCTCGCCGGCTGCGACGAGAGCCCCGGCGACCTCGTCTTCGTGAACGGCAAGCAGTACAAGGGCTACCGGGGCATGGGCTCGCTCGGTGCCGCCCAGACGCGCGGTCGCGCGCGCTCGTACTCCAAGGACCGCTACTTCCAGGGCGACGTCGACGACGACGCCTTCATCCCCGAGGGCATCGAGGGGCGGGTGCCCTACCGCGGCCCGCTGTCGGCGGTCTCGCACCAGCTCGTCGGCGGCCTGCGGCAGTCGATGTTCTACACCGGGGCCCGCACGGTGCCCGAGCTCCAGCGGGTCGGGCGCTTCACGCGCATCACCGCCGCCGGGCTCAAGGAGAGCCACCCTCACGACGTGCAGATGACGGTCGAGGCGCCGAACTACGGCCGTCGCTGACACCACCGCCGTCCTCCCGCGCCGGGGCCCGCGCGCGGGGGGACGGGCGGCGTCCCGGGGCGTCCGCCCCGGCCACTAGCCTCGCCGCGTGGCTGAGGTCGAGATCGGGCGTGGCAAGCGCGGACGGCGCGCGTACTCCTTCGACGACGTCGCGGTGGTGCCGAGCCGGCGCACCCGCGACCCGGAGGACGTGTCGACGTCCTGGCAGATCGACGCCTACACCTTCGAGGTGCCGCTGCTGTCGGCGCCGATGGACTCCGTCACCTCGCCCGCCACGGCCGTCGAGGTCGGGCGTCTCGGCGGCCTGGGCGTCCTCGACCTCGAGGGCCTGTGGACCCGCTACGAGGACCCGGAGCCGCTGCTCGAGGAGATCGCCGGGCTGGCGCCGGACGCGGCCACCCGCCGCATGCAGGAGATCTACGCCCGGCCCATCGACCCCGAGCTCGTCACCGCGCGGCTGCGGGAGGTCCGGGCGACGGGCGTCACGGTGGCCGGGGCCCTGAGCCCCCAGCGCACCGCCGAGCTGTGGCGCACCGTCGTCGACGCCGGCGTCGACCTCTTCGTCATCCGCGGCACGACGGTCTCCGCCGAGCACGTGTCGTCGCGCACCGAGCCGCTCAACCTCAAGCGCTTCATCTACGAGCTCGACGTGCCCGTCGTCGTCGGCGGCGCCGCCTCGTACACGGCCGCGCTGCACCTCATGCGCACGGGTGCCGCGGGCGTCCTCGTCGGCTTCGGCGGCGGGGCCGCGAGCACGACCCGCACCGTCTTCGGCGTCCACGCGCCGATGGCCAGCGCCGTGGCCGACGTGGCCGGCGCCCGCCGCGACTACCTCGACGAGTCGGGCGGCCGCTACGTCCACGTCATCGCCGACGGCGGCGTCAGCCGGTCCGGCGACCTCGTCAAGGCCTTCGCCTGCGGCGCCGACGCCGTCATGCTCGGTGCGGCGCTCGCCCGCGCCGAGGAGGCGCCCGGCCGCGGCTGGCACTGGGGCCCCGAGGCGCACCACGCCGAGCTGCCCCGCGGCGAGCGCGTCCACGTCGGCACCGCCGCCCCGCTGGCCGAGGTCCTCCGCGGCCCGGGCCGGACGGCCGACGGCACGACGAACCTCGTCGGCGGCCTCCGCCGCGCCATGGCCACGACGGGCTACTCCGACCTCAAGGAGATGCAGCGCTGCGAGGTCGTCGTCAGCCCGTACCAGCCGGGCTGACGGCGCGGCGGCGCCGCTGCCGCCCGAGGCATCTCGTCGACGTCGGCAGCGAGCTGACGACAGCGCCCTCTTCCTCGACTTCGCTGCCGAAGTCGGGCAGGAGACTCCCGCTTTCCCGACTTCGCTGCCGAAGTCGGAGAGAAGGCGCCCTGATCCTCGACTTCGCTGCCGACGTCGGGAGAAGGCGACCTCGTCCCCCGACGTCGGCAGCGACGTGGAGGGGGAGGACGTCTCGGGGTCGACGGGGGCAGCGCCGTCGAGCGGGCGGGGGACAAGTGCCCGGGCCGCCGTGCGCGGCGGCGCGCGCCTCGGCAGGGTGTCCCCATGACGAGCCACGCCGACAGCCCCACCCCGCCGGCCGGGGCGCCCTCGGGCGCCGCCTGGAGCCCCACGCAGGTGGGCGACCAGAGCGGGCGCACGGCGCTCGTCACCGGTGCCAACTCTGGTCTGGGGCTGGAGGTCTCGGCGGTGCTGGCGCGCGCCGGCGCGCGCGTCGTCATGACGGCGCGCTCCCGCGAGCGGGGGGAGACCGCCCTCGCCGAGGTGCGGCGGCGGGCGCCGGGCGCGCAGGTCGAGCTGCAGATGCTCGACCTCGCCAGCCTCGCCAGCGTGGCCGACCTCGCCACCCGGATGACGGCGTCGCTGGGCGCGCACGGGCTGGACCTGCTGGTCAACAACGCCGGCGTCATGGCGGTGCCGCAGGGCCGCACGGCCGACGGCTTCGAGACCCAGATCGGCACGAACTTCCTCGGGCACTTCGCCCTCACCGGCCGCCTGCTCGGGCCGCTCCTGCAGTCCGAGACCGCCGGGCGCCGGCCCCGGGTCGTGTCGCTGTCGAGCATGGCCCACCGCTGGGGCCGCATCACGCCGGACGACCTCATGCGCGAGAAGCGGTACGGCGCCTGGAGCGTCTACGGGCAGTCCAAGCTGGCCGACCTCATGTTCGCCCTCGAGCTGGACCGCCGCACCGACCGGGCCGCCCGCGAGCTCGTCAGCGTGGCCGCCCACCCGGGCATCTCGGCGACCAACCTCTTCACCCAGGGCCCGCTCGGCCGCCTGCCCCGGCCGGTGCGCGACGGCCTCGGCAAGGTCGGCGAGCTCGTCATGCAGTCGCCGGAGATGGGGGCCTGGCCGGTCCTGCGCGCGGCGACGGCGCCCGACGTCGTCGGCGGCGAGTACTACGGCCCCGCCGGTGCCGGCGAGCGCAGCGGCCCGCCCGTCCGGGTCGGCACGTCCGCCCGCGCCCAGGACGTCGACATGGCCCGCTGGCTCTGGGACGAGGCCGTCCGTCTCACGGGCGTCCACTACGGCGAGCTGGCCCCCACGACCTGACGTCCGGGAGGGCGCTTCGGCATCCTCCTGCCGCAGGAGACCGCCCCTCGTGGCATGTCGGTGCCCTTCTGCCGTGGGTGACCGCTCGTCGTGGCACGTCGGTGCCCTTCTGCCGTGGGGAGACGGCCCGCCGTGGCACGTGGGCGCCCTCGTGCCGCGGGGGGCGGCCGGAGAGAGGGCCCTCGTGCCCGGGGGGCGGCGGGGGCACGCGTCCGGCGCCGTACCGTGGACCCGTGGGCGAGGGACCGGTCGGCGGCACGCGAGCCCCCGGTGCCCCGGGCGCCGGGGACGGCGCGCCCGACCCCGGTCCCGAGGACCTGCCCGGCTTCTGGCGGACGGCCACGCGCCCGCGGATGCTCGGGCTGCTCGCGCTGGCCCTCGCGCTGGCGGTCGTCTTCGCCGAGCTGGGGTCGTGGCAGCTCGGCCGGGCCCGCTCCGGCAGCGAGGCGCCCGAGGAGCGCGGCGTCGTCCCGCTCGCGCAGGTGCTCGAGCCCCAGGAGCCGCTGAGCGGCGAGGCCGTCGCCGGGCCCGTCGAGGTCGAGGGCACGTGGGCGGACGAGCCCGTCCAGCTCGTCACGGGCCGCACGGCCGACGGCGGCGAGGGCAGAGGGGCGTGGGTCCTCGCGGCGCTCGAGGTGGACGGCACGGGCGCGTACCTCCCCGTCGTCCGCGGCTGGGTGCCCGACCCGGACGCGGCGTCCCTGCCCGCGGAGGAGGGCCCGGCGACGCTCGTCGGCGAGCTCGCCCTCTCGCAGGACCCGCGCGGGACGGCCGACCTCCCGCCGGGACGGCTCGCGGCGGCCAGCTCGGCCGACCTCCTCAACGTCTGGGACGGCGCGGTCTACGCCGCGCACCTCGTGCCCGTCGCCGACGACCAGGCCGCCGGCCTCGACGTCGTCCCGCCGCCCGCCCGCGACACGGGCGTCAACGCGCAGAACATCTCCTACGCCTTCCAGTGGTGGGTCTTCGCCGCCTTCGCCGTCGCCATGTGGCTGCGCGTCGTCCACGACGTGCGCCGCCGCGAGGCCGAGCGGTGCGAGGACGAGCGCGAGGAGGCCCGCGCCCGCCGCGACGGCCCCGGGCCGCCGGTCGACGCCGACGCCCCCGCCCCCACCGACGCCGCCGACGCCGCCGGGCCCCCGACCGCACGACCGACCCAGGAGGTCACCCGGTGAGCACCGGACCGTCCGCCACCCCGGCCCCCACGGGCGCCCGCGCCCGCCGCCTGCGCGAGGCCAGCCTCGGGCCCGCCCTCACGCGCTACCGCGTCATGGCCATCGTCACGGGCGTGCTGCTCGTCGTCGTCTTCCTCAACCTCGGGGTGCGGCTCGTGTCGGCGCTGCTCGGGGACGAGGTCCACCTGTTCGGGAGCTGGCTCGCCATCACCCACGGGTGGGTCTACATCGTCTACCTCGTCACCGTCGTCGACATGTGGTCGCGACTGCGGTGGGGGCCGGCCCGGCTCGCGGGCCTCGTGCTGGCCGGCGTCGTCCCGGCCGTGTCCTTCGTCGTCGAGCGACGGGTCACCCGTGAGGTGAAGGACCTCCTGCGGCAGCTGGGGCAGCGGGCCTGACGTCCGCCCGCGGGCCGGTCGGCCACGGGCGGGCCCGGCCCGCGCGGCGCACTAGCCTGGCGCCCGTGAGCGAGCCCACCCGTGAGGCCACCGGCGACCCCGTCGCCGCCGACCCCGGGGCCTCCGGCCCCGACGACGCCCCCGGGGCGGTGCAGGCCGAGCAGCTGCCCGGTGCGCCGGTGACGCCGGCGCCGGCGGACGGCCTGCCCGCGGGGGAGCGCACGGCGCGGCCGGTGCTCGTCGTCGACTACGGCGCCCAGTACGCCCAGCTCATCGCCCGCCGCGTGCGCGAGGCGGACTCCTACTCGGAGGTCGTCCCGGCGTCGTCGACGGTGGCCGAGCTCCTCGAGCGCGACCCGGCGGCGATCATCCTGTCCGGCGGCCCGGCCTCGGTGTACGCCGAGGGCGCCCCGCTCGTCGAGGCCGACCTCTTCGAGGCCGGCGTCCCCGTGCTCGGCATCTGCTACGGCTTCCAGGCCATGGCGAAGGCGCTCGGCGGCGACGTCGCCCGCACCGGCCTGCGCGAGTACGGCGGCACCGACGCGGCGCTCGAGCCCGTCGAGGAGACGGCCGAGGGCCCCTCGAGCGTCCTGCTCGACGGCCAGCCGACGACGCAGAGCGTCTGGATGAGCCACGGCGACGCGGTCCGCAGCGCGCCCCCCGGCTTCACGGTGACGGCGTCGACGCCGGGCGCCCCCGTCGCGGCCTTCGAGGACCACGCGCGCCGCCTCTACGGCGTCCAGTGGCACCCCGAGGTCAAGCACTCGACGTTCGGCCAGCAGGTCATCGAGAACTTCCTCCGCGGCGCCGACGTGCCGGCGGACTGGACCACGGCCGGCGTCATCGAGGAGCAGGTCGAGCGGATCCGGGCCCAGGTCGGCGACGCGCGCGTCGTCTGCGGGCTCTCCGGCGGCGTCGACTCCGCCGTCGCCGCCGCCCTCGTGCACCGCGCGGTCGGCGACCAGCTGACGTGCGTCTTCGTCGACCACGGCCTCCTGCGCGCCGGCGAGGCGGAGCAGGTCGAGCGCGACTACGTCGAGGCGACGGGCATCGACCTCGTCGTCGTCGACGCCGAGGAGACCTTCCTCGGCGCCCTCGCCGGGCTGACCGACCCGGAGGAGAAGCGCAAGGCCATCGGGCGCGAGTTCATCCGCGCCTTCGAGGGCGCGGCCGCGGACCTCGTCGCGAAGGCCGGCGAGGAGGGCGCCGAGGTGCGCTTCCTCGTCCAGGGGACGCTGTACCCCGACGTCGTGGAGTCCGGCGGCGCGCTGCACGGCGGCACGAGCTCGACGGCCACCATCAAGAGCCACCACAACGTCGGCGGCCTGCCCGACGACCTGCAGTTCGAGCTCGTCGAGCCGCTGCGCACCCTCTTCAAGGACGAGGTCCGCGCGGTCGGCGCCGAGCTCGGCCTGCCGGAGGCGATGGTCTGGCGCCAGCCCTTCCCCGGCCCGGGCCTCGGCATCCGCATCATCGGCGAGGTGACGCGCGAGCGGCTCGAGACGCTGCGGACGGCCGACGCGGTCGTCCGCGAGGAGCTCACCGAGGCGGGCCTCGACCGCTCCATCTGGCAGTGCCCCGTGGTGCTCCTCGCCGACGTCCGCTCCGTCGGCGTCCAGGGCGACGGCCGCACCTACGGGCACCCGGTCGTCCTGCGCCCCGTCAGCTCCGACGACGCGATGACCGCGGACTGGTCGCGCCTGCCGTACGACCTGCTCGCCCGCATCTCCACGCGGGTGACCAACGAGGTCGACGGCGTCAACCGGGTCGTGCTCGACGTCACGAGCAAGCCCCCGGGCACGATCGAGTGGGAGTGAGCGCCGGGCCCGAGGGCCCGCGCTGGGTCGGCGACGTCCGGGGGGCCGACCACCGGCCCGTCCGCCGTCGCGTCGTGCCGCACGTGTGGCGCTACGCCGTCCCCGGTGCGCTCGCCGTCGCCGCCTCGGCGGTCGGCCAGGTCGCGGGGGACCTGCGGGGCACGCCGCGCGAGGTCACCATCGCGGTGGTCTGCGCGCTCGTGCTCGTCGTGGCCGTCGTCCTGCTCGTCCGCGCCGCGGCCGCCGGGCTGTCGGCGCTGGCGGAGCGGCACGGCGGGGAGTCGGCGGCCACGCTCGCGCAGACGGGCACGCTCGCCGTGGGCGGGCTCGTGCTCCTGCTCGCCGTCCTCGACGTCCTCCAGGTCTCGGTGCGCAGCCTGCTCGTCGGCGGTGCGCTGACCGGTGTGGTGCTCGGCATCGCGCTCCAGCAGGTCCTCGGCAACGTCTTCGCGGGCCTCGTGCTGCTGCTGACGCGGCCCTACGCGGTCGGCGACCTCGTGCGGCTGCGGGGCGGCACGACCGGCGGCGTGCTCGAGGGGCGGGTCGTCGGCGCGACGCTCACGCACCAGGTGCTGCGCACCGAGGAGGGGCTGCTCCGCGTGCCGAACGCGTCCGCCCTCGGTGCGGTCATCGGGCCCACGTCCTCCGAGGGGCCGCTGCGCCCCGTCTTCGACCCCACCGCGACGGACGACGACGAGGACGAGGGCGGCGACGGTCCGGGCGCCGGCCGGTCGGACGGCGGCACCGACGCCGCGACGCCCTCCCGACCCGGCGCCTGACGGCCGGTCGCCCCCCTCAGGGAGCCGGCCGGGCGCGGTCCCGCAGCGCCGCGCGGGCGCCGGCCGTGTCGCCGGCCGCCACCGCCCGGACGACGTCCCGCGGCCGGGCCCCCAGCGCCGCGGCCCCGCCGTCGGGGGCCAGCGCCGCGACGAGCTCGGCGAGCACCGGCGAGGACGCGGCGGCGGCCAGGGCTCGGGCGAGGTCGCCGAGGTCGACGTCGGCGTCGTCCGCCAGCGCGGCGAGCTCGGCCCGGTCGGCGGCGGTGGCCCGGCCGGCCGCCAGGTCCACGAGGCCCGCCACCGCGGCGACGACCGCCTCGGCGAGGTCCGGGGCGGTCGTGCCCGGCGCGTCGAGCGCCTCGCGGACGCGGGCGTGCCGCGCGGCGCGGTCCTCGCGCAGGACAGCGCCGTCGCCGTGCCGGACGTCGACGACGCCGCGCACCTCGAGCGCCACGAGCGCCTGGGCGAGCGTCGCCCGGCTGACACCGAGCTGCTCCGCGAGCAGCCGCTCGGGCGGCAGCCGCTCGCCGGGGGACAGGCCCTGGGCGTCGATGAAGGCCGTGATGTGGTCCGCCAGCTGCTCGTAGAGGCGTGGGCGGCGCAGGCGGTGGAGGCCGCCGCGCGCCCGTCCCGCCCGCCCGCCGCCGACGTCCCCGGGCGCGCCGACCACCCGTGTGCCGTCGTCGTCCACGCGCACCACCTCCGGTCCCGCGGGCCGTGTCGACGTTGACAGGCACCCTCGTGGACAAGAGGCTAGGCCACTGCGCCACCGGAACGGGAGGCGCCCACCGTCGTTCACCGTCGAACCGAGGTGCTCCGCCCGTGTCCCCAGATCTCATCGGCCTGCTCGTCCTGGCCGCCGTCTTCCTCGTCGCCACCGTGCGCCCGGTCAACATGGGTGCGCTCGCGCTCGTCGCGGCCTTCGTCGTCGGCACCACGGTCTTCGGCCTCGAGGCGCCGGACGTCCTCGCCGGCTTCCCGGCCACGCTCTTCGTCATCCTCGTCGGCGTCACCTACCTCTTCGCGCTGGCGAAGAACAACGGGACCGTCGACTGGATCGTCCACGCCGCGGTGCGCGCGGTGCGCGGGCGCGTCGCGCTCATCCCCTGGGTGATGGCCCTCGTCGCGGGCGCCATCACGTCCATCGGCGCCGTCACCCCGGCGGCCGTCGCGATCATCGCCCCCGTCGCCATGCAGTTCGCCGTCCGCAACCGGATCAACCCGGTGCTCATGGGCTTCATGGTCGTCCAGGGGGCGACGGCGGGCTCCTTCAGCCCCATCGGCGTCTTCGGGCTCATCACCAACGGTGTCGTGGGCGACAACGACTTCGAGACCTTCCCGCTGCGGCTGTTCTTCGCGAGCGTGCTGTCCGCGGTCGTCCTCAACGTCCTCGCCTACCTCGTCCTGCGGAACCGCGACGTCGAGGGGGGCCGGATCGACCGCTCCGGCCGGGACGAGGCCTTCTCCGCCGACGCCCTCGCCGCCAGCGCGACGACGCGCACCCCGGTGCAGGGCACGCCGAGCTCGCTCGTCGAGCGCGGCGAGCGGCTGCGCAGCAGCGGCGGGCGCCGCGACGAGGCGCCCGACGAGGCGCCGGCGCCCGCCCTGGACGCCCAGAAGATCTCGACCCTCGTCGGCCTCGGCCTGCTCGTCGTCCTCGCCCTCGGCTTCGACCTCGACGTCGGCTTCTCCGCCCTGGCCGTGGCCGTCGTCCTCACGCTGGTCTTCCCGGCCTCCGCCAAGGGCGCCGTCGACAAGGTCAGCTGGGCCACGGTGCTGCTCATCGGCGGGATCGTCACCTACGTCGAGCTGCTCAGCGAGCAGGGCACGATCGACCGGCTCGGCGACGCGGTGGCCGGCTTCGGCGCCCCGCTGCTCGCCGCCCTCGTCATCTGCCTCATCGGTGCGGTCGTCTCGGCCTTCGCCTCGACGACCGGCATCCTCGGCACGCTCATCCCGCTGTCGGTGCCGTTCCTCCTCGCCGGCGAGGTCGGCACGGTCGGCCTCGTCATCGCGCTCGCCATCTCGAGCTCGGTCGTCGACTGCAGCCCCTTCTCGACGAACGGCGCCCTCGTCGTCGCCAACGCCGAGCCGGCGCAGCGGGACAAGGTCTTCCGCTCGCTCATGGTCTACGGCATGTCGCTCATGGTGGTCGCGCCGCTCGTCACCTGGCTCGTGCTCGTCCTCCCGACGTCCTGACCACCCGAGCCCCCAGGAGCCGACATGACCGTCACCCCGCAGCCCGGCGTCGCCGAGGGCGCACCGGGCGGGGGCCCGCTCGCGGGCACCCTCGTCGTCGACCTGACCCGCGCCCTCGCCGGGCCGCACGCCGGCATGGTGCTCGCCGACCTCGGCGCCCGCGTCGTCAAGGTCGAGACCCCGGGCACGGGCGACGACACCCGCGGGTGGGGCCCGCCCTTCGTCGACCCGCCCGGCGGGGGCGACCGGGAGTCGACGTACTTCATGTCGTGCAACCGCGGCAAGGAGTCGGTGGCGCTCGACCTCAAGAGCGACGACGGCCGCCGGTACCTCACGGCGCTCGTGGAGCGGGCCGACGTGCTCCTCGAGAACTTCCGCACGGGCGTGCTCGACCGGCTGGGCTTCCCGACGTCGCGGCTGCTCGAGCTCAACCCGCGCCTCGTCGTCCTGTCGATCACCGGCTTCGGGCACGACGGGCCCGAGGGCGGGCGCGCCGGTTACGACCAGATCGCGCAGGGCGAGGCCGGGCTCATGTCCATCACCGGCTCCGGCCCGGACGACCCCCAGCGCGTCGGGACGCCCATCGCCGACCTGCTGGCCGGGATGACCGGCGTGCACGGCGTCCTCGCGGCGCTGCTCGAGCGCGAGCGCACCGGCCGCGGGCAGGTGGTGCGGACGTCGCTGCTGGCCTCCGTCGTCGGCGTCCACGCCTTCCAGGGCACGCGGTGGACGGTCGCGGGGCAGGTCGGGCGCGCGCAGGGCAACCACCACCCGTCCATCAGCCCGTACGGGCTGTTCCGGTGCGCGGACGGCTCCGTCCAGATCGCGGTCGGCAGCGAGGGGCTGTGGAAGCGGTTCTGCGACGGCTTCGGGCTGGACCCGGCTCTCGAGGGCCTCGCCACCAACCCGGAGCGGGTGGCGCGCCGCGAGGAGGTCGTCGCCCTCGTCGAGGGCGTCTTCGCCTCGTGGTCCGCGCCCGACCTGCTCGCCCGGCTCGCCGAGATCGGCGTGCCGGCGGGGAAGGTGCGGACGATGGACGAGGTCTACGGGTGGGAGCAGACGCGCAGCCAGGGCCTGCTCGTCGACGTCGAGCACGCCACGCTCGGCACCGTCTCGCTGCCGGGCCCGCCGCTGCGCTTCTTCGACGGGGACGGCGCGGAGACGACCCGGCGCACGCATGCGGCGCCGCCCGTCCTCGACGCCGACGGAGCGGCCGTGCGCGCCTGGCTCGACGGCGAGGGCGCGTGACGCCGTCGCCCGCCGGCCGGGGCGCCGCGCCCCGGCCGCCCCGGCGCGGGGGCCGCGAGCTGCTGGACCTCGTCCTCGACGAGGGCACCTTCCGCTCGTGGGACGCCCCGCCCGTGCAGCCGCGCAGCACCCCCGCCTACGACGCCGAGCTGGCGCGCGCCGCCGAGCGCTCGGGCGCCGACGAGGCCGTCGTCACCGGCGAGGGGCGGCTGCGCGGCCGTCGCGTGGCCGTCGTCGCCGGGGAGTTCGGCTTCCTCGCCGGGTCCATCGGTGTCGCGGCGGCCGACCGCCTCGTCGAGGCCGTCGAGCGGGCGACGGCCGAGGGGCTGCCGCTGCTGGCGGCGCCGTCGTCGGGCGGCACGCGCATGCAGGAGGGCACGGTCGCCTTCCTCACGATGGTGAAGATCTCCGCGGCCGTCGCGGCGCACAAGGCCGCCGGCCTGCCGTACCTCGCGTACCTGCGCCACCCGACGACGGGCGGCGTCTTCGCCTCGTGGGGGAGCCAGGCGCACGTCACGGTCGCGGAGCCGGGGGCGCTCGTCGGCTTCCTCGGGCCGCGCGTCTACGAGGCGCTGTACGGCAGCGCCTTCCCCGAGGGCGTGCAGACGGCGGAGAACCTCCACGCGCACGGACTCGTCGACGCCGTGGTGCCGCACGAGCGGCTCGCCGACGTCGCCGACCGGGCGCTCAGCGTGCTCCAGGCGCCGGCGCCCGGCCGGGTGCCCGTCCTCGACGAGGGCGACGCCGTCCCCGCCGCCGACGTGGCGCGGCTGCCCGACGTGCCGGCGTGGGAGTCGGTCACCCTGTCCCGCCGCGGCGAGCGCCCCGGCATCCGTCGGCTGCTGCGCTACGCCGCGCGCGACGTCGTCCCGCTGCACGGCACGGGGGCGGGGGAGAGCGACCCGGGGCTGCTGCTCGCGCTGGCCCGGCTCGGCGGGGCGGCGTGCGTGCTGCTCGGGCAGGACCGCCGGGGGCAGACGCCGGACGCGCCGCTCGGCCCGGCCGCCCTGCGCGCCGCCCGCCGCGGCATGGCGCTCGCCGACCAGCTGGACCTGCCGCTCGTCACCGTCATCGACACCCCGGGCGCCGCGCTGTCCGTGGAGGCGGAGGAGGGCGGGCTGGCCGGGGAGATCGCCCGCTGCCTCGCCGAGCTCGTGACGCTGCGCGCGCCGGTGGTCAGCGTGCTGCTCGGCCAGGGGACGGGCGGCGGGGCGCTCGCGCTCGTGCCGGCCGACCGCGTCGTCGCCGCGCAGCACGCCTGGCTGTCCCCGCTGCCGCCCGAGGGCGCCAGCGCCATCGTGCACCGCGACGTCGAGCACGCCGCGCAGATGGCCGCCGAGCAGGGCGTGCGCGTGGCCGACCTCGTGCGGGACGGGGTCGTCGACGTCGTCGTGCCCGAGCGTCCGCACGCGGGCGCCGAGCCGGAGGACTTCTGCCGCCGGGTCGGACGGGTCGTCGAGGCGGAGATCGCCCGGCTCGCGACCGTCGACCCCGACGAGCGGCTCGCCGCGCGGCACGCGCGGTACCGGCGGCTGGGGCGGGCGGCGACGACGGACGCCTGAGAACGCCTGCGCAGCAGTCGGTCGCGACCGTACGGTGACGAGCACCACCCGACCGGGTGGCCCACCGCACCGGAGGAACACCCATGCCCGCGCTCCACCGCACCGCCGCCGCCGTCCTGGGCGGCGTGCTCCTCGCGACGACGGCGACGGCGGCGCTGCCCGCCGCGGCCGCGCCGGCCGCCAAGGCCTACGCCAACTGCACCGCCCTCAACAAGGTCTACCCGCACGGCGTGGCCGTGAGCTCGAAGAGCAAGGACAAGACCACCGGCAAGCCGGTCACGGGCTTCACCGTGTCGAAGGCCGTCTACCAGCTCAACGACGGCGCGCCGGACAAGGACCTGGACCGCGACAACGACGGCATCGCCTGCGAGAAGAAGTAGGCGGCGACCCCGCGGCCGGCTCGGGCCGACCGCGGGGACGTCAGCCGCGACGGCTCTACCGTGGGAGGCCCGCGCACCCACACCGGAGGACCCGTGACCGCCCGCACCCGCACCGCCGCCGTCCTGGGCGGCGTCCTCCTGGCCACCGGCGTCGTCGCGCCGCCGGCCGCGGCGGCCCCGGCCGCGCGGGCCTACGCCACCTGCTCGGCGCTGAACGCCGTCTACCCGCGTGGTGTCGCCGTGAGCTCCTCGAGCCGGGACCGGACGACCGGGACGCCGGTCCGGGGCTTCGCCGTCTCGCGGGCGGTGTACCAGCTCAACGACGGTGCGCCGAACCGGGACCTGGACCGGGACGACGACGGCATCGTCTGCGAGCGGCGGTAGCGGGGTCAGCCGCCTCCGACGACCCCCAGCGCCTCGTGCGCGATCTGCAGCTCCTCGGCCGTCGGGACGACCAGCACGGCGACCGGCGACCAGTCGGGCGAGATGCGGCGCGGCCGGTCGGACCGCTCGGCGTTGCGCTCCTCGTCGACGACGACGCCGAAGCCGGCGAGGCCGTCGAGGGCACGGGCGCGGACGCCGGCGCTGTTCTCGCCGACCCCCGCGGTCAGCACGACGGCGTCGAGGCGGCCCATCGCGAAGGCGTAGGCGCCGAGGTAGTGGCGGACCCGGTGCGCGAGGACGTCCAGCGCGAGGGCCGCGTCGTCGTCGCCCTCTCCGGCGCGGCGCTCCACCTCGCGGAGGTCGGAGGCGCCGGCCAGCCCCAGGAGGCCGCTGCGGCGGTTGAGCAGGGTGTCCAGCTCGTCCACGGACAGGCCGCCCGCCCGCAGCAGGTGGAGGAGCGCCCCGGGGTCGACGTCGCCCGGGCGCGTGCCCATGACGAGCCCCTCGAGCGGCGTGAGCCCCATGGAGGTCTCGACGCTGCGGCCGCCGAGGACGGCGGTGGCGGAGGCGCCGTTGCCGAGGTGGAGGACGACCACCGCCAGGTCCTCCACCGGCCGGCCGAGGACGGCGGCCGCGCGGGGGACGACCGACGCGACCGACGTGCCGTGGAAGCCGTAGCGCCGCACCCCGTGCCGCCGGGCGAGGGCCCGGTCGAGCGCGTAGGTGTGCGCGGCGGGCGGCACGGTCGCGTGGAAGGCGGTGTCGAAGACCGCGACGTGCGGCACGTCGGGGACGGCGCGGCGTGCGACGCGGATGCCCTCGAGGTTGGCCGGGTTGTGCAGGGGCGCCAGCGCCGCGAGCTCCTCGACCGCCTGCTCGAGGTCGTCGTCGACGAGCGCGGGGGCGGAGAAGCGCTCGCCGCCGTGGACGACGCGGTGGCCCACGGCGACGAGACCCGCCTCGCCGAGGTCGGGGCCGTGGGCGGCGAAGGCCTCGACGACGGCGGCCAGCGCCGCCGCGTGGTCGGGCGCGTCGAGGTCGCTCTCGGCGGTGCTCGCCGCCGCCCCGTCGGTGCCCGGCCGCCGGTGGCGCAGGTGCGCGGCGCCCTCGGTGCCGATCCGCTCGACGAGGCCGACGGCCAGCGTCCGACCGGTCGGGACGCCGTCCTCGACGCCGGTCACCTCGACGAGCTCGTACTTGACGCTCGACGAGCCGCTGTTGACGACGAGCACGGCACCGCTCACGGGGCGGCCTCCTCGGTCTGGCTCGGGGCGCCGTCCAGGGCCTGCGCCTGGACGGCGGTGATGACGACGGTGCTGACGATGTCGCGGACTAGCGCCCCGCGGGACAGGTCGTTGACGGGTCGCCGCAGGCCCTGGAGGACGGGCCCGATGGCGACGGCGCCGGCGCTGCGCTGCACGGCCTTGTAGGTCGTGTTGCCGGTGTTGAGGTCGGGGAACACGAAGACCGTGGCGCGGCCCGCGACGGCCGAGTCGGGCAGCTTGGTGCGCGCGACGCCCGCGTCGACGGCGGCGTCGTACTGGATCGGCCCCTCGACGGACAGGTCCGGGCGCTGCTCCCGGACGAGCGCCGTCGCCCGGACGACCTTCTCGACACCGGCGCCGGAGCCGGACCCACCGGTCGAGTAGCTCATCATCGCGACCCGCGGCTCGACGCCGAAGGCCTCCGCGGTGTCGGCGCTGCTGGCGGCGATGTCGGCGAGGGCGGCGGCGTCCGGGTCGGGGTTGACGGCGCAGTCGCCGTAGACGAGGACGCGGTCCGGCAGGCACATGAGGAAGACGCTGGACACGACGTCGCGACCCGGCGCGGTCTTGATGACCTCGAAGGCCGGGCGCAGCGTCTCGGCCGTCGTGTGGACGGCACCGGAGACCATCCCGTCCGCGTCGCCGAGGTGGACCATGAGCGTCGCGAAGCGCGTGACGTCCACGAGCAGCCCGTCGGCGGCCTCGGGGGTGACGCCCTTGTGGGCGCGCAGCCGGGCGTACTCGGCGGCGTAGCGGCCGCGGTCCGGCGACGTCGCCGGGTCGACGACGCGGGCGGCCGCCACGTCCGCGCCGATCTCCTCGGCGAGCTGGCGGACCTCCTGCTCCGGGCCCAGCAGCGTGAGGTCGACGACGGCGCCCGCCAGCAGCTCGGCGGCCGCGTGGAGCACGCGCGGCTCCAGGCCCTCGGGGAGCACCACGTGCTTGCGGTGGCTGCGGGCGCGCTCGGCGAGCACGGCCGCGAAGGCGCGGGGCGTCGTCGTGCGGACGTCCGCGTGCTCGGCCAGGTCGAGCAGGCGCTCGCCGTCGACGTGCGCGGCGAAGAGGTCGCGCGCCGCCCGGACCTGGGCGCGGGCCCGCTCGGTCCGGCGGGAGAGCCGGCCGCGGACGGCGAGCAGCGACGCGGCCGTCTCCACCGTGCCGAGCTCGGTCGAGACGACGGGCGGCGTGCTGCCGAGCCCCTCGAGGAGCCGGACGACGACGTCGGGCAGGGCGAAGCCGCCCGTGAGGACGACGCCGCCCAGCTGCGGGAAGGTCGCCGAGGTGTGCGCCGTCAGCAGGCCGAGGACGACCTCGCTGCGGTCGCCCGGGACGATGACGACGGCCCGGTCGACGAGGTGCTCGAGGGCGTGCGGCATGGACATCGCCGCGACGACGAGCCCGCCGGCGACGTCGTCGAGGTCCTCCTCCCGGCCGAGCACGAGCCGGCCGTCGCACGCCTCGACGAGGTCGCGGACGCCGACGGCCGTGAGCGTCGCCTCCTCGGGGAGGGCGAAGGCGGGCAGCGCGGCGCCGTCGCGCCCGGGGGCGCCGAGGGCGGCGACGACCTGCTCGAGCGCGCCCGCGTCGGCGCGGGCGGCGACGACCCCGACGACCTGCGCGTGGTGCGCCTCGACCTCGGCGCGGGCGACGTCGGCCACGGCCCGCACCTCCCGGGGCGAGCGGCCGAGCGCCTTGACGACGAGGAGGACGGGCAGGGCGAGGTCCGCCGCGACCGTCGCGTTGAGGGTGAGCTCCGTCGGCCCGGCGACGTCGGTGTAGTCGCTGCCGAGCACCATCACGGCGTCGTGCCGGGCGGCCAGGGCGCGGTAGCGGGCCACCACCTCGTCGAGCGCGGCCCCGGTGTCGGTCCGCACCGCCTCGTAGCCGACGCCGACGCTCGCGGCGTAGGTGTCGTCGTCCACCTCGCCGCCGTCGGCCAGCTCCGACAGCAGGACGTCGAGGACGTCGTCGCGGCCCACGTCGTCGCGCACGAGCGGGCGGAAGACGCCGACGGTGCCGCCCGTGGCGGCAGCCCGCGCCCGGAGGGCGGCCAGCACGCCGAGCGCGACGGTCGACTTGCGGGTCTCGCCCTCGACGGAGGCGACGTAGAGGCTGGCCACGGCCCCGACGCTAACGGCGGAGGCGGGCCGGTGCCCGGGCGGACGGGACCGCTCAGCCGCCGACGGTGAGGCGACGGCCCCCGCCCTCGGCCCGGACCACGCCGACGAGGTGCTCGCCCCGCTCGACCACGGCGCCGTCCCAGACGACGCACCGCTCCGCCGTGCCGTCCACCCGGGCGCCCGCGCCGACGACGGTCGTCCCGCCGGACGCCGCCAGGTTGGCGGCGAGGTAGCGCGCGGGCGTGCCGCAGTCCACCGCCGCCTGCTCCGTGCGGACGAGGTCGAGCCGGCCCGCGTCGCGCTCCGGGCGCCACACCACCTCGAAGAGGCCGGTCGGCACGGGGGCGAGGTCGCGCACGAGACGCCACGGCAGGAGGCAGGCGCCGACGTAGCGGACGGGGCCCCCCGGCCGTGTGCCGGGCGCGGCCAGCGGGTCGCCGTGGCCGTCCGCCGCGGGGGCGACGAGCAGGCGGGCGCGCTCGCCGTCCCAGCCGTCGAGGAGCCCGTCGAGGCCGGCGGGCAGCCAGGCGTCGGCGTTGGTGAGGACGACGTCGCGCCCGTCCAGCCAGCCCCGCAGCGCGCCGAGCGCCCCGGCCGTGCCGAGGGCCTCGCGCTCGCGCTGCAGGTGGGCGAGCGGTGCCGGGCCGCCCCGCACCACGGCCCCGACCTGGTCGGCGTGGGCGTGCGCGTTGACGGCGAGGAGGGCCTCGGCGTCGCCCGTCGCGGGCAGCGCGGGACGGAGGCGGTCGAGCGCGTGGTGCAGGAGCGGGGTCCCGCCGACGGGGCACAGGGCCTTGGGACGCAGGTCCGTCAGGGGCCGGAGGCGGGTGCCGGCGCCGGCGGCGAGGACGACGCCCGCGAGGTGGGGGCCCACGACGTCAGCGGGGGAGGACCCGGCCGTCGTAGCAGCCCGGCCGGTCGGACTGCTGCAGCACCCGGACGATGGCGCGGGTCGAGTCGTCGGCGTCCCGCAGCTCGTCGAGGGCGATCCACCGGAAGCCCTGGGCCTCGCCCCCGACCGCCACGCGGGGCCGCTCGTCGACGCGGAGCCGGTAGACGACGTCGACGCGGCGCACCCGGGCGTCGACGGCCGTCGCGACGGGCAGGCCCACCTCGACGTCGAGGCCGGTCTCCTCGCGCACCTCCCGCACGACGCCCTCGGCCGGGCGCTCGCCGCGGTCGAGCAGGCCGCCGGGGAGGCTCCACCCCACCCGGTGGGGCTGGCGGAGGAAGAGGACGTCCGACCCGTGCGTCACGGCCACGACGGCGCCCACGGTGAACCCGGGCGTGCCGGCCCGGACGAGGCCGCGCCGTGCGGGGGCCGGCAGCGCCCGGAAGACGCGCAGGGCCAGGACGTAGGCGCGGCGTCGCAGCGGGGCGGGGGCGGACGGGGGCATGCCGCGAGGGTAGGGGTGGGCCGCGACGCCGGGCCCGGCCGTCCCCGTCCCCGCCGGGGGCGGGTCGGCGGGGCGGGTGGCCGGTCGTGGTCGCCGGGAGGCCGCGCAGGTCTCGACCTCGACCTCCGGTCGAGGTCGACGGTCGACGTAGGGCTGCCGGTCGGCGGCCCCCGGGGCGGTGCGGCGAGGTGCGCGCCGGGCCGCGGGACGGGCCGCTGGGTAGCGTGCTGCGACGTGACCGACCCCGCGCCCGAGCCCGCCCGCGTCAGCGCCGCCCCCGCCGACGAGCAGGCCGTGCGTCGTCAGCGGGTGGCGGCCTACGTGCTGTGCCGGCGCGGCGGCACCGTGCTGCTGACCCGCCTGTCGCCCGGGACGCCCCGGCCCGGTGTCTGGACGCTGCCCGGCGGCGGCCTCGAGCACGGCGAGCACCCGCGGGTCGGCGCGCACCGCGAGGCGCAGGAGGAGACGGGCCTCGAGGTCGTCGTCGGCGAGGTCCTCGACGTGGGCTCGACCCACTTCACGGGCCGCTCGCCCGCGGGCCGGCTGGAGGACTTCCACGGCATCTCGGTGGTCTTCTCCGCGACCACCGAGGACACCCGCGAGCCCGAGGTGCTGGACGTCGGGGGGACGTCCGACGCGGCGGCGTGGGTCCCCGTGGCCGACGTCGAGGCCGGCCGGGTCGTCGTCGGCGACGTCGTGGCCATGGCGCTGGACGCGGCGGCCCGGACGGCCCCGACCGCCTGAGCCGGCCGCGGGGCGTCCACCGCACGGGGGCCCGCCCGCCCGTCCACAGCCCGTCGCGCGGGAGCAGGGGCCTCGGGGCGGCGCCGTAGGCTCGGCGGGCGATGGACGCCCTCTTCGACGACCTCCCCCTGCCCGGCCTGCGACCCCGCGGCTCCGGTCCCGCCGCCGTGCGCCCGCCCGCCGCGACGGGGGCGGCGGCCGTCCGCGAGCGGCTGCAGGCGGCCCGCGGCGGCGGCCCGGCGGAGCCGCCGCGCACCGGGCCGGGGTCCCCCCGGGCGCTGGCCCTCCTCGAGGGGCTCAACCCGCCGCAGCGCGCCGCGGTGCTGCACGAGGGCGGGCCGCTGCTCCTCGTCGCCGGCGCCGGCTCGGGCAAGACCCGGGTGCTCACCCACCGCATCGCCTACCTGCTGGCGGCGCGGGGCGTGCGACCGGGCGAGGTCCTCGCCATCACCTTCACCAACAAGGCCGCCGCCGAGATGCGCGAGCGGGTCGAGCAGCTCGTCGGCCCGGCGGCCCGGGCCATGTGGGTGTCGACCTTCCACTCCGCCTGCGTGCGCATCCTGCGCCGCGAGGCCACGGCGGTGGGGCTGCGCAGCAGCTTCTCCATCTACGACGCGGCGGACAGCCAGCGCCTCATGGCCCTCGTGTGCCGCGAGCTGGACCTCGACCCCAAGCGGCACCCCCCGCGGTCCTTCACCGCCCAGGTGTCCAACCTCAAGAACGAGCTCGTCGACGACGAGACGTACGCCTCCCGCGTGGCCGCCGAGGGGACGCCCGCGGAGAAGGTGCTGGCCGAGGCCTACCGGATCTACACGGCCCGGCTGCGGCAGGCCAACGCCCTCGACTTCGACGACATCATCATGCTCACGGTCAACGTGCTGCAGGCCTTCCCCGACGTCGCGCAGGCCTACCGGCGTCGCTTCCGCCACGTCCTCGTCGACGAGTACCAGGACACCAACCACGCCCAGTACGTGCTCGTCCGCGAGCTCGTGGGCGGGGCCGTCCACGGCGCGGAGGCCGAGCGCGGGGGCGACGGCGCCGACGCGGCGCTGCCGCCGTCGGAGCTGACGGTCGTCGGCGACGCGGACCAGTCGATCTACGCCTTCCGCGGCGCCTCGATCCGCAACATCGAGGAGTTCGAGCAGGACTACCCCGACGCGACGACGATCCTGCTCGAGCAGAACTACCGCTCGACGCAGACGATCCTCACGGCGGCCAACACCGTCATCGCGCGCAACCCCGACCGCCGGCCCAAGAACCTCTGGACGGCGGCCGGGCAGGGCGAGCCCGTCGTCGGCTACGTCGCGGACACCGAGCACGACGAGGCGGCCTTCGTGGCCGAGGAGGTCGACCGGCTCTCGGACCGGCACGGCGTCCGGCCCGGCGACGTCGCCGTGTTCTACCGGACCAACGCCCAGTCCCGGGCGCTGGAGGAGGTCTTCGTCCGCACCGGCCTGCCGTACAAGGTCGTCGGCGGCACGCGCTTCTACGAGCGGCGCGAGGTCAAGGACGCGCTGGCGTACCTGCGGGTGCTGGCCAACCCCACCGACACCGTCAACCTCCGGCGCATCCTCAACGTGCCGAAGCGCGGCATCGGGGACCGGGCCGAGGCGTCCCTCGCCGTCCTCGCCGAGCGCGAGCGCATCCCCTTCGCCGCCGCCCTCGGCCTCGCCGAGGACGCGCCCGGCCTCGCCACGCGGAGCCTCGCGGCCGTCGTCCGCTTCCGCGAGATGCTCGAGGAGCTCCGCACCGTCGTCGAGGGCGGCGCCGGCCCGGCCGCGGTCCTCGAGGCGGTGCTCGACCGCACCGGCTACGTCGAGGAGCTGCGCGCCAGCCGGGACCCGCAGGACGAGTCACGCCTGGAGAACCTCGCCGAGCTCGTCGCCGTCGCCGGCGAGTACGAGACGGCCAACCCCGAGGGCTCCCTCGGCGACTTCCTCGAGCAGGTCTCCCTCGTCGCCGACGCGGACGAGATCCCCGACGAGCCGGGGGAGGGCGCGCACCCCGACGACCGGGAGGCGGCGCGGAAGGCCGCCGACCAGGGCGTCGTCACGCTCATGACGCTGCACACGGCCAAGGGGCTGGAGTTCCCCGTCGTCTTCCTCACCGGCATGGAGGAGGGCGTCTTCCCGCACCAGCGCTCGCTGACCGACCCGACCGAGCTGGCCGAGGAGCGACGCCTCGCCTACGTGGGCCTCACCCGGGCCCGCGAGCGGCTCTACGTCTCGCGCGCCGCCGTCCGCACGGCCTGGGGCCAGCCGCAGTACAACCCCGCGAGCCGCTTCCTCGACGACGTCCCCCCGGACCTCCTCGACTGGCGCCGCGGCGCCTCCAGCGCGGTGTCCCCGTCGGCGACGCCGGCGGTCGCCCGCCTCGCCACCCGCCCCGGGGTCCGCTCGCCGGGCAACCGCGAGGTCGTCCACCTCGAGGGCGGCGACCGCGTCACCCACGACGCCTTCGGCCTCGGCACGGTCGTCCGCGTCGACGGCTCCGGCGACAAGGCGGTGGCGCACGTCGACTTCGGCGACCAGGGCGTCAAGCGCCTGCTCCTGCGCTACGCCCCCGTCGAGAAGCTCTGACGCCCGCCACCCCACTGCGTCCGTGACGCGTCGCCCCGGCCGCCCCTCCCGCGACGTGCGGCCATGAGGCGCCCCCTCGCCCTCTCGCACCGCGACATGTGGCCATGAGGCGTGGCGGAGCGGGCGTCCAGGCGCGACGTGCGGCCATGACGTAGCACGCGCACGGTGCTGAGGAACGCTCCCTTCGGTCACGAGGTGGGTCATGCCGTCGAGGACCGCGTCCACAGGCGGTCGACGACGTCGCTCGTCCACCGACGAGGGCGACGGCGTAGGCAGTCCTCCTGCGGCTCACGACGCTCACCGCGTGCGACGCCGCGACTCCCGGCGACCCCCGGTCCTCCTCGGACGCGAGGCGGTGGCCGAAGACTTCTTGACGCCCGCGCAGCTGCGCGGTGGCTCCGTGCAGCGACTCCTCCCGAGCGTCTGCACGCTCGCGGGGGTCGTGGTGACGCACGAGCTCCGCTGCGAGGCAGCCGGCCTCGTCATCCCCCCGCAGGCGCAGGTCACGGGCGCCTCCCTCGCCACGGTGCTGGGCGTGCCGCTGCTCGACCGGCTCGACCCGGTGGAGGTGGTCCTGCCGGAGCAGGTGCACCGCTCGCGCGTCCGTGGCACCGCGCGCGGGCGCGGAGCCCGTCATGGCCGCACATCGCGACGTGGAGGCCGTCGCGGTGCGCGTCATGGCCACACATCGCGAGAGAGGGGGAGGGGGCGGGCCGGTGCGGTGGCCCCCGGGGAGGTCACACGTCAGGGGGACGGGAGGTCACGGGTCGGAGCCGATCGGGCGCGCGGGCCCGGCACGGGCCGTGACGAGGGGGTGGCGGGGTTACGGTCCCGGGGCACCGCGCGTCGCAGAACGCGTGCACCTACCGAGGAGTTCCCGTGCTGCCCAGCTTCCTCCAGCGATCCCGCACCGTCGCGGGCCCTGGCTTCAACCGGTGGATCATCCCGCCGGCCGCGCTCGCCGTGCACCTGTGCATCGGCCAGGTCTACGCGACCAGCGTCTACAAGCAGGCCCTCGTCGACCACTTCGACACGAGCCAGACCGCGATCGGCGTGGTCTTCTCCATCGCCATCGTCATGCTCGGCCTGTCGGCCGCCGTCTTCGGCACCTGGGTCGACCGCAACGGCCCCCGCGCCGCCATGTTCGTCTCCGCCTGCTGCTGGACGGCGGGCTTCCTCGTCGGCTCGGCCGGCATCGCCACCGGGCAGCTGTGGCTGCTGTACCTCGGGTACGGCGTCATCGGCGGCATCGGGCTCGGCATCGGCTACATCTCGCCGGTCTCGACCCTCATCAAGTGGTTCCCGGACCGCCCGGGCCTCGCCACCGGCATGGCCATCATGGGCTTCGGCGGCGGCGCCCTCGTGGCGAGCCCGCTGTCCAACCAGCTGCTCACCGCCTACAGCGGCGGCGACATCGCGGACGTCGACGGCAGCGCCGTCGCGCGGCTGTTCCTCACGCTGGGCGTCGTCTACTTCGTCGTCATGATGTTCGGCGTCTTCACCGTCCGCGTCGCGCCGCCGGACTACGCGCCCGCCGGCTTCGACCCCTCCACGGTCAAGAAGAAGGCTCTCGTCACGACGTCGAACGTCTCCGCCGCCAACGCCATCAAGGCGCCGCAGTTCTGGCTGCTGTGGGTCGTGCTCTTCTGCAACGTCACCGCGGGCATCGGCATCCTCGAGCAGGCCTCGCCGATGATCCAGGACTTCTTCCGCGACGGGACGACCTCCGCCATCACGGCGGTCGCGGCCGGCGGCTTCGTCGGCCTCCTGTCGCTCGGCAACATGGCCGGGCGCTTCGTCTGGAGCTCGACGAGCGACATCATCGGGCGCAAGCGGATCTACATGGTCTACCTCGGCGTCGGCGCCGTCCTCTACGCGACGCTCGCCCTCGCCGGCCAGACGTCGACGGCGCTCTTCGTCCTCCTCGCGCTCGTCATCCTGTCCTTCTACGGCGGCGGCTTCGCGACCATCCCGGCGTACCTGCGCGACCTCTTCGGCACCTACCAGGTCGGCGCCATCCACGGCCGGCTCCTGACCGCGTGGGCGGCGGCCGGCGTGGCCGGGCCCCTCATCGTCAACCGCTTCCTCGACGCCCGCGGCGAGCCCGGCTCGCTCGTGGCCGCCGACTACCGGCCCGCCCTGCTGACGATGGTCGTCCTGCTCGTCGTCGGCTTCGTCGCCAACCTGCTCGTGCGCCCCGTCTCCAGCGCGCTGCACGAGCCCGAGACGCCCGCCGCCCCCACCGCCACCGGTGCGGGCGCCCCGTCCACGACCGGCCGTCGCGGCTGACCAGGAGGTCCCCATGAGCAGCAGCACCCCCGCGGCCGCCGAGCCCGGCGCCCACGACCCGTCGCCGTCCACCCAGCGCGTCATGGTGGCCGTCGGCTGGGTCGTCGCCGGCCTCCCGCTGGCCTACGGCCTCGTCCAGACGGTGCGCCGCGCGTCGGCGCTCTTCACCGGCTGACACCACCCGCCGGCGGGCACCGCCGGAGGCACGAGAGGCCCCCACCCGGTCGGGTGGGGGCCTCTCGTGCGTGCGGGTGGCTCGCCCGGGCACCGCGGCCCGGGCGGGCCGGCCGTCAGCTGGGGACGTGGGGCTGGACGTCGTCCCGGCGGGCGTGCCCGTCCATGGAGTCGCCGGTGTCGCGCATCTCGCCGTCGGTGCCCTGGTGGCGGCCGCCGGAGCGGGCCGGGTGCAGGGAGACGACGACGCTCTTCGACGTCGGGGAGTTGCTGCCCTCGGCCGTCGAGGACAGCGGCACGAGCGGGTTGCTCTCCGGGTAGTACGAGGCGACGCAGCCGACCGGCGTGGGGTAGGCGACGACACGGAAGTCGCGCGCCCAGCGGTCGTCCTCGCCCTCCCAGTGGCTGGCGATGTCGACGACCTGGCCGTCGACGAGGCCGTGGGCGGCGATGTCGGCCTCGTTCATCATGACGACGCGGCGGGCCAGCTTGATGCCGCGGTAGCGGTCGTCGAGGCCGTAGATCGTCGTGTTGAACTGGTCGTGGCTGCGCAGCGTCTGCAGGAGCAGCTTGCCCTCGGGCACCTCGAGCAGGTCGAGCGGGCTCGTCGTCATGACGGCCTTGCCCTCCTTCGTGGGGAAGGTGCGCGAGTCGCGCGGCGGGTGCGGCAGGACGAAGCCACCCGGGCGCTCGACCTTCTCGGCGTAGGCGGCCGCGCTGGGCACGACCCGGGCGATGGAGCGCCGGACGTTCGTGTAGTCGCTGCGGAAGCCCGCCCAGTCGATGCCCGCCAGCGCGGCGCCGTTCCCGGCGCCGGGGCGGTCCGCGAGCCGCGCGGCCAGGGCCTCGCCCAGCGAGCAGACGACGTCGACCTCGCTGCGCAGGTGCGGGCTGGCGGGGGCCAGCCGGCCCCGGGACGCGTGGACGGCGGACATGGAGTCCTCGACCGTGATGGCCTGCTCGCGCCCGCCGGTGAGGTCGCGCTCGGTGCGGCCGAGGACGGGGAGGATGAGCGCCTCCTCGCCGCAGACCGCGTGCGAGTGGTTGAGCTTGGTCGAGACCTGCACCGTCAGGCGGGCCTTGCGCATGGCCGCCTCGACGACGTCCGTGTCCGGCGCCGCGGCGACGAAATTGCCGCCCATGGCGAAGAAGACGTGCGCCTCGCCGTCGCGAAGCGCCCGGATGGAGTCGACCGTGTCGTGGCCGTGCTTGCGGGGCGGCTCGAAGCCGAACTCCTCGCCCAGCGCGTCGAGGAAGTGGTCGGGGACCTTCTCCCAGATGCCCATCGTCCGGTCGCCCTGGACGTTCGAGTGGCCGCGGACGGGGCAGAGCCCGGCGCCGGGACGGCCGATGTCGCCCTTGAGCATGCAGACGTTGACGATCTCCTTGATCGTCGCGACCGCGTGCCGGTGCTGCGTGACGCCCATGGCCCAGCAGACGACCGTGGCGGGGGAGTCGCGGAACATCTCGGCGGCGCGGACGACCTGCTCGCGGGAGAGGCCCGTGGCGCGGTCGACGAGGTCCCAGTCGAGGTCGCGCACGCCCTCGGCGTAGGACTCGAACCCGACGGTGTGCTGCGCGAGGAAGTCGTGGTCGACGACGCCGGGGCCGCCGGCGGCCCGGGACTCGGAGTCCCAGCGCAGCAGGAGGTGCCCGACGGCCTGCCACAGCGCCATGTCGCCGCCGATGCGGATCGGCAGGTACTCGTCGGCCAGGTCGACGCCCTTGACGACGCCGCCCACGTGCTGCGGGTTCTTGAAGCCCATGAGCCCGGTCTCGGGCAGCGGGTTGACGGCGAGGATCTTCGCGCCGTTCTTCTTGGCGATCTCCAGCGCGGACAGCATGCGCGGGTGGTTGGTGCCCGGGTTCTGGCCGGCGATGACGACGAGCCCGGCCTCCTGGACGTCCTTGAGGCTGACGCTGCCCTTGCCGATGCCGATCGTCTCGGCGAGCGCCACGGAGGTGGACTCGTGGCACATGTTCGAGCAGTCGGGCAGGTTGTTCGTGCCGTAGGCGCGGATCATCGTCTGGTAGAGGAACGCGGCCTCGTTGCTCGTGCGGCCCGACGTGTAGAAGACGGCCTCGTCGGGGCTGCCGAGCCCGGCCAGGCGGTCCGCCACGAGCGCGAAGGCGTCGTCCCACGAGATGGCCTCGTAGTGGTCGGAGCCGGCGCGCTTGACGACCGGGTGCGTGAGCCGGCCCTGCTGGCCCAGCCAGTAGTCCGTGCGGCCCGCCAGCTCGGAGATGCTGTGGCGGGCGAAGAACTCGGGGCCGATGCGGCGCAGCGTCGCCTCCTCGGCGACGGCCTTGGCGCCGTTCTCGCAGAACTCCGCGAGGTGCCGCTCGCCGGTGGCCGGGTCGGGCCAGGCGCAGCTCGTGCAGTCGAAGCCGTCCACCTGGTTGAGGCGGGCCAGCGTGCGGGCCGTGCGGACGACGCCCATCTGCTCGACGGAGCGGCTGAGCGCCACGGCGACGGCCGTGGCACCGGCCGCCTTGGAGTGGATGTGACCGCGCTCGATCTCGAGGCCGTCGATGTCCTGCACGGGTGCGTCGGTCGCCATCGTCCTGCTCTCCTCACCACGCGGTGCCCGAGCAGCACCTGCGCGTCCTCACGGTAACCGCCGTCACCGACGGCGGGCCCGGCGGACGGGGCCGGGCGGGGCCGGGGGCGGCCGGTGCGGCGGTCGCCGGGAGGTCGTGGCCCCGGGCGCCAGTAGGGTCGCCGCGGCGCCGCCGACCGGCGGGCGCGCACACCGAGGTGAGGATCGCTGGTGGACCTCTTCGAGTACCAGGCCCGCGACGTGTTCGAGCGTCACGGCGTCCCCGTGCTGCGCGGGGTCGTCGCGACGACGCCCGCGGAGGCCCGGGCCGCCGCGGAGGAGCTCGGCGGCGGGGTCGTCGTCGTCAAGGCCCAGGTCAAGACCGGGGGCCGCGGCAAGGCCGGCGGCGTCAAGGTGGCCAAGGGCCCCGAGGAGGCGCAGGCGCACGCCGAGGCGATCCTCGGCATGGACATCAAGGGCCACACCGTGCACCGCGTCATGGTGGCCGAGGGCGCCTCGATCGCCGACGAGTACTACTTCTCCCTCCTGCTCGACCGCGCGCAGCGCCGGCTCCTGGCCATGGCGTCCGTCGAGGGCGGCATGGAGATCGAGCAGCTGGCCGTCGAGCGCCCCGAGGCGCTGGCCCGCGTGGCCGTCGACCCGCGCACGGGCATCGACCGGGCCAAGGCCGAGGAGATCGCCGACGCGGCGGGCTTCTCCGGCGACGTCCGCGACCAGGTCGTGGAGGTCTTCCAGCAGCTCTGGACGGTCTACCGCGAGGAGGACGCCACCCTCGTCGAGGTCAACCCGCTGGTCCGCACCGAGTCCGGCGACGTCGTCGCCCTCGACGGCAAGGTGACGCTCGACGAGAACGCCGGCTTCCGGCACCCCGACCACGGGCAGCTCGAGGGCGCCGAGGCCTCCGACCCGCTGGAGGCGAAGGCCGCGGCCAAGGGCCTCAACTACGTCAAGCTCGACGGCGAGGTCGGCATCATCGGCAACGGCGCGGGGCTCGTCATGAGCACGCTCGACGTCGTCGCCTACGCCGGCGAGGCGCACGGCGTGAAGCCCGCCAACTTCCTCGACATCGGCGGCGGCGCCTCGGCGCAGGTCATGGCCGACGGCCTCGACGTCATCCTCGGCGACGACCAGGTCCGCAGCGTCTTCGTCAACGTCTTCGGCGGCATCACCGCGTGCGACGCGGTGGCCGACGGCATCGTCAAGGCCCTCGGCATCCTCGGCGACGCCGCCACGAAGCCGCTGGTCGTGCGCCTCGACGGCAACAACGTCGTCGAGGGACGGCGCATCCTCGACGAGGCGGCCCACCCGCTGGTCACGCTCGTCGACACCATGGACGGGGCCGCCGCGAAGGCGGCCGAGCTCGCGGCCGCCGCGAAGTAAGGGACGGACCAGACATGGCGATCTTCCTCGACGACTCGAGCCTGGTCATCGTCCAGGGCATGACCGGCTCCGAGGGCACCAAGCACACGACGCGGATGCTGGCCTCCGGCACCCGCGTGGTCGGCGGCGTCAACCCGCGCAAGGCGGGCACGTCGCAGGACTTCTCCTTCACGACGGCGGACGGCGAGCAGCGGACGACGTCCGTGCCGGTCTTCGGCTCGGTGGCCGAGGCCATGGCCGAGACGGGCGCGAACACGTCCGTCCTCTTCGTGCCCCCGGCGTTCACGCGCGCCGCCGTCGTCGAGGCGGTGGACGCCGGCATCGGCCTCGCCATCGTCATCACCGAGGGCGTCCCGGTGAAGGACACGGCCGAGTTCTACGCCTACGCGGCCGAGAAGGGCACGACGCGCCTCCTCGGCCCGAACTGCCCGGGCATCATCAGCCCCGGGAAGGCCAACGCGGGCATCATCCCCGCCGACATCAGCGGTCCCGGCCGCATCGGGCTCGTCTCGAAGTCCGGGACGCTGACGTACCAGATGATGTACGAGCTGCGGGACCTCGGCTTCTCGACGGCCGTCGGCATCGGCGGCGACCCGATCATCGGGACGACGCACATCGACGCGCTCGCGGCCTTCCAGGACGACCCGGGGACCGACGCCATCGTCATGATCGGCGAGATCGGCGGCGACGCCGAGGAGCGGGCCGCGGCCTACATCGCCGAGCACGTGACCAAGCCGGTCGTCGGCTACGTCGCCGGCTTCACCGCGCCCGAGGGCAAGACGATGGGCCACGCCGGCGCCATCGTCTCGGGCTCCGCGGGCACGGCGCAGGCCAAGAAGGAGGCCCTCGAGGCCGCGGGCGTCAAGGTCGGCAAGACGCCGACCGAGACCGCCCGCCTGCTGCGCGAGGTCGTCGCGGGCTGACCCGACCCGCCGCACGCCCCCGTCACCTCCCCGGTGGCGGGGGCGTCGTCGTGCCGGGGCCGGCCCGCCCGCCGGGGAGGGCCGTCGGCCCGGCGTGGCGGTGGCCGACCGGCGGCCGGGGCGGCACGACGATGGGTGGCGATGACGCCGCCGCCCGACGCCCCCGACAGCCCCGACGCCCCCGACCCCGCGGACGACCGCGACGGCCCGGGGCGCCCCGGTCGACCCCGGGGGCACGACGCCGGCGCCACGCCGCCCCCCGCCGTCGGGCCGACGACGGACGACGGCGAGGACGACTCGGTCGTCGTCGTCACGCACGACGACGCCCCGGACGACGACCCGGACGACGCCGACGGCGACGACACGGACGACACGGCCGGCGACGACGCCGTCGAGGCGGACGACGGCGCGACGACGAGCACGGCCGACGACGCCCCCGCCGGCGCGGCCCTCGCCCGGTCGTCCGACCGCCCGGCGTCGACGACGGGGAGCACGCCGGCGTCCCGGCGCGCGGCGGCCGCCGCGGCCGAGCGGGCGCCGGCGGTGCCCGTCGTCACCGACGACCGCGGCCGGACCCTGCTCACCTCGCCCGTCCTCATCGGCCTGCTGGCCGGGGCGCAGGCCGTCCTCGGCTCCCTGCTCTGCGTCGTCGCCCCCGTCGTCGCGACGTGGCTCGTGGCCGCGCAGACGGGCGCCACGTGGGACGACGCCGTGCGGGTGGCCGCCGACGGCTGGCTGCTGGCCCACGGCACGGGCCTGGCCGTCGAGGGCGGGCGCCTCGGCCTGTGGCCGCTCGGCCTCGCCCTCGTCCCGCTGGCCTGGTACGTCTCCGCGGGCCGCCGGACGGCCGTCGCCCTCGAGGCCACGCACCCCGCGGCGGACGCCCGCCGGGACGGCCTGGACGGGGCGCTGCTCGCCGCGGTCGCGGGCGTCGTCGTGGCCGCCGCCGCGCTGGCCGCCGCGGTCGCCCTCGTCGCCGGGACGCCGGCCGTGCGCCCCGGCCTCGCGTCCGCGCTGGGCGGGGCCGCGCTGCTGTCGGGGCTCGGCGCGGGGCTCGCCATGGCCGCCGCCCGGCTCCGGCTCGCGGGCGAGGGCCGCTCGCGCGGGCGGGGCCGCACCAGGGCGGCCGGGACCGCCCCGCGGAGCCTGCGCGGGGCGCTCGCGGACCTCGTCCGCCTCCCGCGTCCCGCCCGTCCGGCCGTCGGCGCGGGGGCACGGGCCCTGCTGTGGTCGCTCGTCGGTGCCGCCGCGGTGCTCGTCGTCTCGCTCGGGGTGGGGGCCGGTGCCGTCGCCGACCTGCACCGGGCCCTCGACGCCGGCGTCGTCGGCGGGGCGGTGCTCCTCGCCGGTCAGCTGCTCCTGCTGCCCACCGCGCTCGTGTGGGCGCTGTCGTGGGTGGCCGGGCCCGGCTTCGCCGTCGGCGCCGGCACGTCGGTCGGCCCCGGTGGCACCGAGCTGGGCGTCCTGCCCGCCCTGCCCCTGCTCGGCGGCCTGCCGCAGCAGGGCACCGGCGGCGGGTGGCTCTGGGTGGTGCTCGTGCTGCCGGTCGCGGCGGGCGCCGTCGCGTCGCTGCGGATGCGGCGCGCGTGCGTGGCCGGCGTGCCCGAGGCCGCGGCCACGACCGCCGACGGCGCGCCCGTGCCCCTGTGGCGCCGCGTCGGGCTCGACGTCGCCCGCCGGGCCCGGGGGGCCGCCCTGCGCGCGCCCGTGGTGGGACTCGTCGCCGGCGGTGGTGCCGGCGCGCTCGCCGCGGCCTCGTCCGGCCCCGTGGGGCCGGGGGCGCTCGCGGTCGTCGGCCCCGTGTGGTGGCAGGTGGCCCTGTCGCTCGGCGGCCTCGTGACGCTGGGCGCGCTGCTGACGCTGCTCGCCCCGGCGCCCCGCCGCGGCACGGCCGAGGCCGCCGCGCCGCGCGACGACGTCGACGGCGCCGGCGCGGCGCCCGCCGCGGCCCCTGTCGTGCCGACCGGCCGGCCCGGCGCGCGGCCCGCGGCGGTGCGCGCCCCGCGCCCGGGGGCCCCGCGACCGGACGCGCGCCGACGGCGTCGTCGTCCCCCGGCCGGGCGTCCCGCGGTGGGACCCGGTGCCGGCGCGGGCGAGCCCCGCGGCTAGGAGCCGGCGGCCCCGCCGCCGAGGCCGCCGAGGGACTCGGTCCACCGCTGCAGCTCGTCCTCGAAGTCCCGGTCGCACGCCGCCCGGGCCGACTGGGTCGCCGCGGCCGCCCGGCAGTCCCGCAGGTCGGCCTGCCAGGGCCACAGCGCGACGGAGGCGACCTGCGTGAGCAGCAGGAACAGCCCGAGGGCGATGCCGCCGCCCATGACGGCGACCGTGAGGCGGCGGCGGGCGGACCAGGCGGCCGCCACGGCGAGGCCGCCGGCCACGAGGGCCGCCGCCGTGAACAGCAGGCCCACGGCCGACCACGGGAACGGCAGCCGCGCCGCCACGAGGGAGCAGAGCAGCAGCAGCGAGAACAGCAGCGACCGGCGGCCGGCCTCGCGGACCTGCTCCAGCTCGCGCACCGGGTCCCGCCGGGGGTCCTCCCCGGCGGGCCGCCCCCCTCGCGGCGGTGCCGGTGGGTCGCCCCCGCCGCTCGGTCGCTCCGGGACTGCCACGGCGTCCTCCACGGCTCGTGCGGCGCCCAGGGGTCCCGGGGCGTGCCGCTATGGTCTCGGACCGTGGCAGCAGGCGGGACGGCGACCCCCGACGGCGCCGGTCCCGGCCCTCGCGACCCCCGCGACGGCGCCGGCCGCGCTCGCGTCGTCGTCCTCGTCTCGGGCGGCGGCACCAACCTCGCCGCGCTGCTGCGGGCCGCGCAGGACCCCGCCTGGGGCGCCGACGTCGTCGCCGTCGTGTCCGACCGCGCCGACGCGGGCGGCCTCCGGCACGCCGGGGCGGCCGGGGTGCCCACGACGGTCGTGGCGCTCGCCGACCACCCCGACCGCGCCGCGTGGGACGTCGCCCTGACGGACGCCGTCACGGCGGCCGCGCCGGACCTCGTCGTCCTCGCGGGCTTCATGCGCCTCGTCGGCCCCGCGTTCCTCGCCCGCCTCGGCGGCCGCGTCGTCAACACCCACCCCGCGCTGTCGCCGTCCTTCCCGGGCGTGCGGGCGCCCGCCGACGCCCTCGCCTACGGCGTGAAGATCACCGGGGCCACCGTCCTGCTCGTCGACGAGGGCGTCGACACCGGCGCCGTCGTCGCGCAGGTGGCCGTCCCCGTCCTCGACGACGACGACGTCGAGTCCCTCCACGAGCGGATCAAGGCGGCCGAGCGGCCGCTGCTCGTCGACGTGGTGGGCCGCATGGCCCGCCACGGCTGGTCCGTCCACCCCGACGCCCCCCGGAAGGTGCTGCTCCCGTGACGTCCTCCCCGCCCCCCGTCCCGCCGGCCGACGGCGGGGTGCGCCCGCTGCGGCGCGCCCTCGTGTCCGTCTGGGACAAGACGGGGCTCGAGGAGCTGGCGCAGGGCCTGGCCGCCGCGGGCGTCGAGATCGTCTCGACGGGCTCGACCGCCGGGCGCATCGCCGCCGCCGGCGTCGCCGTGACGAGGGTCGAGGACCTCACCGGCTTCCCCGAGTGCCTCGACGGGCGCGTCAAGACGCTGCACCCGCGGGTCCACGCGGGCGTCCTCGCCGACCGCCGCCGCCCCGAGCACGTGGCGCAGCTGGCCGACCTCGGCGTCGATCCCTTCGACCTCGTCGTCGTCAACCTCTACCCCTTCGAGCAGACCGTGGCGAGCGGCGCGGGCGTCGAGGAGTGCGTCGAGCAGGTCGACGTCGGCGGGCCGACGATGGTCCGCGCCGCCGCGAAGAACCACGCGAGCGTCGCCGTCGTCACCTCGCCGGCCGCGTACGCCGACGTCCTCGCCGCGGCGGCGGGGGAGGGCTTCGACCTGGCCGCCCGCGCCCGCATGGCCGCCGACGCCTTCGCCGTCACCGCCGCCTACGACGCCGCCGTCGCCGCCTGGACCCGCGACGTCCTCGTGCCCGCGGCGGCCGGGACGCCCGCCGCCCCGGCGTCGCCGTCGGCGGCGGAGCCGGACGACGCCCCGCCCGCCACCCTCGAGCTCTCCTTCGAGCGCGCCGCGACGCTGCGCTACGGCGAGAACCCGCACCAGGCGGCCGCGCTCTACCGGCCCGTCGGCGCGGCCGCCCGGGGCCTCGCCTCCGCCGAGCAGCTGCACGGCAAGGAGATGAGCTACAACAACTGGACGGACGCCGACGCCGCGTGGCGGGCGGCGCACGACCACGACCGCCCCTGCGTCGCGATCATCAAGCACGCCAACCCGTGCGGCATCGCCGTCGCGGACGACGTCGCCGCGGCCCACCGCGCCGCGCACGCGTGCGACCCCGTCTCCGCCTTCGGCGGTGTCGTGGCCGTCAACCGGCCCGTCACGGCGGCGATGGCGGAGCAGGTCGCGGAGATCTTCACCGAGGTCGTCGTGGCGCCGGCCTTCGAGGACGCCGCCCTCGAGGTCCTCACCCGCAAGAAGAACGTCCGTCTCCTGCGCGCGCCCGCCCCCGCGGGCGGCACGGCGCTCGAGACGAGGCCTCTCGACGGCGGGCTGCTCGTCCAGACGGCCGACCGGCTGCAGGCGCCCGGGGACGACCCGTCGGGGTGGACGCTCGCGACCGGCACCCCGGTGGACGACGAGGTCCTCGCCGACCTCGCCTTCGCCTGGCGCGCCGTGCGCGCCGTCCGCTCCAACGCGATCCTCCTCGCCCGCGGCGGCGCCACGACCGGCGTCGGCATGGGTCAGGTGAACCGGGTCGACTCCGCACGGCTCGCCGTCGCGCGGGCGGGCGACCGCGCCGCGGGCTCCGTCGCCGCGTCCGACGCCTTCTTCCCCTTCGCCGACGGCCTCCAGGTGCTGCTCGACGCCGGCGTCCGCGCCGTCGTCCAGCCCGGCGGCTCGGTGCGCGACGAGGAGGTCGTCGCCGCCGCCCAGGCCGCGGGCGCGGCGATGTACCTCACGGGCGCACGCCACTTCACCCACTGAGGCCGGCGGTGGCGGAGCGGGGGTCGTCGGGCGGCGTCGGGCGGGCGCCCGACGCCGGCGTGGCGACGGGCCGCCGGGGGACCGTCGTCCTCGCCGTCGTCGGGCTGCTCGTCCCCGTGGCGGTGGGGCTGGGCCTCGTCGTGGGTCCGCGGACGCCCGGCGTGGTGCTCGGCGTCGGTCTGCTCGTCCTCGCGCTCGTGCGGCTCGTCGCGCCGGCGTCCGTGGCCGGGCCCCTCGCGGTCCGCTCGGGACCCGTCGACGCCGTCGTGGCGGGCACCCTCGGCACGGTGCTGCTCGTCCTGTCGCTGACGACGCCGACCGCCTGACCCGCTGCGGCGCACCGCCGCCCACGACGCACGACGGCGCCGCCCCCCGCGCGGGGGACGGCGCCGTCGTGCGTCGGCGGCCGGACGTCAGCCGAGCAGGCCCATGCCCTGCACCGCGTCGCGCTCGTCGGCCAGCTCGGCCACCGTCGCGTCGATGCGGGCGCGGGAGAACTCGTCGACGTCGAGGCCCTGGACGATCTCCCACTCCCCGTCGCGGGTCGTCACGGGGAAGCTCGAGACGAGGCCCTCGGGGACGCCGTAGGAGCCGTCGGAGACGACGGCCATCGACGTCCACGAGTCCTGCGGCGTGCCGGTCAGCCACGTGCGGACGTGGTCGATGGCGGCGTTGGCCGCCGACGCCGCGGAGGAGGAGCCGCGCGCCTCGATGATCGCCGCGCCGCGCTTCTGCACGGTCGGGATGAAGTCGGACTCGACCCAGGGGCGGTCGACGACGTCGACCGCCGGGCGGCCGTCGACGACGGCGTGCGAGATGTCGGGGTACTGGGTCGCGGAGTGGTTGCCCCAGATCGTCAGCCGGGAGACGTCGGAGACCTGCGCCCCGGCCTTCTGCGCGAGCTGGGCGACGGCCCGGTTGTGGTCGAGGCGCGTCATCGCGGAGAAGCGCTCGGCGGGGACGCCCGCCGCGTTGTTCATGGCGATGAGGCAGTTGGTGTTGGCCGGGTTGCCGACGACGAGGACGCGCAGGTCGTCCGCCGCCGCCTCGGCGAGGGCGCGGCCCTGCCCGGTGAAGATGGCGCCGTTGGCGGAGAGCAGGTCGCCGCGCTCCATGCCCTTGGTGCGGGGGCGCGAGCCGACGAGGAGGGCGACGTTCGCGCCGTCGAAGGCGGTGGCGGCGTCGTCGGAGATGTCGATGCCGCGCAGCAGCGGGAACGCGCAGTCGTCGAGCTCCATCGCGACGCCCTGGGCGGCGCCGAGCGCCGGCGTGATCTCGAGGATCCGCAGCCGCACCGGGGTGTCCGGGCCGAGCAGCGCGCCGCTCGCGATGCGGAACAGCAGGCTGTAGCAGATCTGGCCCGCGCCGCCGGTGACGGCGACGGTGACGGGGGCCTTCTCGGTGGTGGTCACGCTGCTCTCCTTCGGGTCCGGCGGTCCGGGCCGTGGTGGGTCGGGGGTCGGTCGGTGACGGCCCCCGGCTCCGGGCGGCGGGGCCGCTCCGCCCGGGGTCAGGCGCGACCGTATCGCCGCGCGCGGGCCGCCCGCCCGGCACCGGTGCGGCGCGGGGGGCCGTGGGGTCGGTAGTTTGACGTCGAGACACCTGGCGCCGGCCGGCACCGCGGCGCCACCCACCGCTCGCGACGAGGAGAGCCACCGCATGGCGAAGATCAAGGTCGAGGGGACCGTCGTCGAGCTCGACGGCGACGAGATGACCCGGATCATCTGGCAGTTCATCAAGGACCGCCTGGTCCACCCGTACCTCGACGTCGACCTCGAGTACTACGACCTCGGCATCGAGCACCGCGACGCGACCGACGACCAGGTCACGGTCGACGCGGCGCACGCGATCCAGAAGCACGGCGTCGGTGTGAAGTGCGCCACCATCACGCCGGACGAGCAGCGGGTCGAGGAGTTCGGCCTCAAGAAGATGTGGCGCTCGCCCAACGGGACGATCCGCAACATCCTCGGCGGCGTCATCTTCCGCGAGCCGATCGTCATCTCGAACATCCCGCGCCTGGTGCCGGGCTGGACGAAGCCGATCATCGTCGGCCGCCACGCCTTCGGCGACCAGTACCGCGCCACCGACTTCCGCTTCCCGGGCGCCGGCACGCTGACCGTCTCGTTCCAGCCGTCCGACGGCTCGGAGCCCATCGAGCACGAGGTCTTCCAGTCGCCGGGCGCCGGCGTCGCGGTGGCGATGTACAACCTCGACGAGTCGATCCGCGACTTCGCGCGCAGCTCGCTCAACTACGGGCTGGCGCGGAACTACCCGGTGTACCTGTCGACGAAGAACACGATCATGAAGGCCTACGACGGGCGCTTCAAGGACATCTTCGCCGAGGTCTTCGAGGCCGAGTTCAAGGAGAAGTTCGCGGCCGCGGGCATCACCTACGAGCACCGCCTCATCGACGACATGGTCGCCGCGTCCCTCAAGTGGGAGGGCGGCTACGTCTGGGCCTGCAAGAACTACGACGGCGACGTCCAGTCCGACACCGTCGCGCAGGGCTTCGGCTCGCTCGGCCTCATGACGTCGGTCCTCACCTCGCCCGACGGCCGCACGGTCGAGGCCGAGGCGGCCCACGGCACGGTGACGCGGCACTACCGCCAGCACCAGCAGGGCAAGCCGACGTCGACCAACCCCATCGCGTCGATCTACGCGTGGACGCGCGGGCTCGCCCACCGCGGCAAGCTCGACGGCACGCCCGAGGTCACCGGCTTCGCCGAGACGCTCGAGGACGTCGTCATCAAGACCGTCGAGGGCGGCCAGATGACGAAGGACCTCGCGCTGCTCGTCGGCAAGGACCAGGGCTTCCTCACGACCGAGGACTTCCTCGGCGCGCTCGACGAGAACCTCGCCGCGCGCCTGCGCTGAGCCGTCCGCCCCTCCGCGGGGCGCCCGCAGGGCCCGTCGTCACCGAGGTGGCGGCGGGCCCCTCGTGCGTCGGGGCCCGGGTGTCGGGGCTTGCGCGTCAGGGCTGCTCGGGGCGGAAGACCTCGTCCTCGACGCGGGGGTCGAGCGCGGCGACGTCGACGCGCCAGACCACCGTGCCGTCGTCGGCCGCGGCGACGAGCGGCAGCCCGCTGTCCCGGTCGAGGACGAGGGAGCGGACGCCCGAGGGCGCCCCGGCGACGGCGCAGCGGAGCGCCGCCCGCCCGGCCTCGTCGACCGCGACGGCGTCGGTGACCTCGAGAGCGGCTGCGGCGCGGCGTCGGTCGGCGCAGGGCAGGGTCCCGGCCGCCCACGGCAGGCCGGTGACGAGGGCCAGCGGGTCGAGGAGTGCGTGCAGCGCGGGCGGCAGGTCGTCGCCCAACCCGGCGGCGAGGAGAGCCCCGTCGGCGGTCTCGGCGCGCACGCCCGCGGGGACGGCCATGAGGGGCCGGCGCAGCAGCAGCCGGCGCGTGCCCGCGGGGACGGCGTCGGGCGCCGCGACGACGTCCAGGAGCACGGACGCCCACCACCCGCCCGTCCCGCCGAGCAGCGCCCGGGCCTCGGCGACGAGGTCGTCGGGACGGCCGGCGGCGGGGGAGGGCGTCACGCGGCGAGGCTACGGCTCAGCGGAAGACGACCGTCCGGTGACCGTCGAGCAGCACCCGGTGCTCGGCGTGCCAGCGGACGGCGCGCGCGAGCACCTGCGCCTCGACGTCCTGGCCGATGCCGACCATGTCGCGCTCGGTCGAGGAGTGGTCCACGCGGTGGACGTCCTGCTCGATGATCGGGCCCTCGTCGAGGTCGGCGGTGACGTAGTGGGCCGTCGCGCCGATGAGCTTCACCCCGCGGGCCTGCGCCTGGGCGTAGGGGCGGGCGCCCTTGAAGCTCGGCAGGAACGAGTGGTGGATGTTGATGGCGCGCCCGCGCAGCGCCCGGCAGAGGTCGTCGCTGAGCACCTGCATGTAGCGGGCGAGGACGACCAGCTCGACGTCCAGCTCGCGCACCACCTCGAGGAGCCGCGCCTCGGCCTCGGGCTTGCGCCCCGGCTCGACGGGCACGTGGGTGAAGGGGACGTCGTAGGAGCGCGCCATGGGCTCGAGGTCGCGGTGGTTGCCGACGACGCCGACGACGTCCACGGGCAGCCGGCCCGAGCGCTGGCGGAAGAGGAGGTCGTTGAGGCAGTGCGCGGCCCGCGAGACGAGGACGAGGGTGCGCACGGGGCGCCCGACGACGTCGAGCTCCCAGTCCATGCCGAACCGCCGCGCCACCGGCTCGAGGCGCGCCGCGAGCTCCTCGCGCCCCAGCGGCACCTCGACCTGCACCCGGAGGTGGAAGCGGCCGGTCCCCGGGTCGCCGTACTGCTGGCTCTCGGTGATGTTGCCGCCCGCCTCGGCGAGCACCCCGCTGACGGCGTGGACGATGCCCGGGCCGTCGGGGCAGGTCAGCACGAGGACGTAGGCGGGCGCGCCGTCGGCCGCAGGGGTGGTCACGGGCGGGCAGGCTAGCCGCCGTCCGCCGGTACCCTGGGCGCGCCGCGACTGGCGAGGGTGGTCACCACCGGGGAGCGGCGCCGGGGCAGGGCTCTCGAGCCCGCCGCGCCCCGTGCAGCGCGCGGTCGTCCGCCTGGGCCGCGCCTGAGCACCGCGCACCGCCCAGCGCCACCCCCGCCGTGCCCGCCAGCCACGAGGAGACGTGATGACCACGGTCGAGCCCGTCCAGCCCCAGAGCCCCGCCGACGTCCACGAGCCCGCCCCGGGCACCGAGGCCCCCCTGGCCCCGGCGCCGACGGGGGGCCGCAGCGTCACCGACGTCCCCCTCGCCGAGCTCGACCCCGAGATCGCCGAGGTCCTCGAGCGCGAGCTGGGCCGCCAGCGCGGCACCCTCGAGATGATCGCCAGCGAGAACTTCGCGCCGCGCGCCGTCCTCGAGGCGCAGGGCTCGGTCCTCACCAACAAGTACGCCGAGGGCTACCCGGGCCGCCGGTACTACGGCGGCTGCGAGTTCGTCGACGTCGCCGAGGAGCTCGCCCGCGAGCGCGCCAAGGCGCTCTTCGGCGCGGAGCACGTCAACGTGCAGCCGCACGCCGGCGCGCAGGCCAACGCCGCCGTCATGCACGCGCTCATCCGCCCCGGCGACACGATCATGGGCCTCGAGCTGGCCCACGGTGGCCACCTCACGCACGGCATGAAGATCAACTTCTCCGGGCGCCTCTTCGACGTCGCCACGTACGGCGTCGACGCCGAGACACACCTCGTCGACATGGACAAGGTCCGGGCGACGGCGCTCGAGCGGAGGCCGAAGCTCATCATCGCCGGCTGGTCCGCCTACGCCCGCCACCTCGACTTCGCCGCGTTCCGCGCGATCGCCGACGAGGTCGGCGCGCTGCTCATGGTCGACATGGCGCACTTCGCGGGCCTCGTGGCCGCGGGCCTGCACCCCTCGCCGGTGCCCTACGCCGACGTCGTCACCTCGACGGTGCACAAGACGCTGTCCGGCCCGCGCAGCGGCGTCATCCTCTGCAAGGCGGAGCACGCCAAGAAGATCGACTCCGCGGTCTTCCCGGGCCAGCAGGGCGGCCCGCTCATGCACGTCGTCGCCGCGAAGGCCGTGGCCTTCAAGATCGCCGCGACGGCGGAGTTCCGCGAGCGCCAGGAGCGCACGCTGCGCGGTGCGAAGGCTGTGGCCTCCGCGCTGACGACGGACGCCGCCCGCGCGGCCGGCGTCGACGTCCTCACCGGCGGCACCGACGTCCACCTCGTCCTCGCCGACCTGCGGGGCAGCGCGCTCGACGGCCAGCAGGCCGAGGACCGGCTCCACGAGGTCGGCATCACGGTGAACCGCAACGCGGTGCCCTTCGACCCGCGCCCGCCGATGGTCACGTCCGGCCTCCGCATCGGGACGCCGGCGCTCGCCACCCGCGGGTTCGGCGACGCCGAGTTCGCCGAGGTCGGCGAGGTCATCGCCGCGGCGCTGCAGCCCGAGGTCGACACCGCCGCGCTGCGCGGCCGCGTGGCCGACCTCGCCGAGCGCTTCCCGCTCTACCCGGGCTTCGAGGAGTGGTGACCGCCGCCGGCGGGCGGGCGGTCGTCCTCGACGGGAAGGCCGCCGCCGCAGCGGTGAAGGCCGACCTCGCCGTCCGGGTCGCGGCGCTGCGCGAGCGCGGCGTCGTCCCGGGACTGGGGACGGTCCTCGTCGGCGACGACCCGGGCAGCGCCGCGTACGTGCGCGGCAAGCACCGCGACTGCGCCGAGGTGGGCATCGCCTCGATCCGGGTCGAGCTCCCCGCGGACGCGACGCAGGCGCAGGTCGAGGAGAAGGTCGCCGAGCTCAACGCCGACCCGGCGTGCACGGGCTTCATCGTCCAGCTGCCCCTGCCGGCCGGCACGGACACCAACCGGGTGCTCGAGCTGGTCGACCCGGACAAGGACGCCGACGGGCTCCACCCGACCAACCTCGGGCGGCTCGTGCTCCGGGTCCGCGAGGAGGTCACCTCCCCGCTGCCCTGCACGCCGCGCGGCGTCATCGACCTGCTGCAGCGGTACGAGGTGCCGCTGGACGGCGCCGAGGTCGTCGTCGTCGGCCGCGGCACGACGGTGGGCCGCAGCATCGGCCTGCTCCTCACCCGGCGGGACGTCAACGCGACGGTGACGCTGTGCCACACCGGCACCCGTGACCTCGCGGCGCACCTGCGCCGGGCGGACGTCGTCGTGGCCGCCGCGGGCGTGCCCGGGATCGTCCGGGCGGAGGACGTCAGGCCCGGCGCCGCGGTGCTCGACGTCGGCGTGAGCCGCGTCGTCGGCGCCGACGGCAAGGCCGTCCTCACGGGCGACGTCGCCCCAGGCGTCGAGGACGTCGCGGGCTGGCTCTCGCCCAACCCCGGCGGCGTCGGCCCCATGACCCGGGCGCTCCTGCTCGCCAACGTCGTCGAGGCCGCGGAGCGCGCGGCCGGCTGACGGCGACGGCCGAGTGCCGCGACGTGCACGTCGAGTGCCGCGAAGTGGTGGTCCGACCTCGTTCCTGACCACCGCTTCGCGGCACTCGTCGTCCGTCCACAGGGCCTCAGCAGGGCGGGCCCCTCCGGACCGAGACTGCCGCGCGTGGCGGACGACGAGGCGGGGCGCTTCCGGCCCTTCGCGGGGCCCGACCCGCAGGCCGGGCTGACCCGTGGGCAGCTGCGGGCGAGCGGCTACGAGCACCTCGCCCGGGGCGTCTACCGGGCTGCGGGCGGCCCGGCACTGACGCACGGGGACCGCATCGCCGTCGTCCGGGCCGCGCTGGTGCGTCCCGTCGTCCTCGGCGGGCTGTCCGCGGCGTGGGCCCTCGGCGCCGAGCTGGCCACGGCCGACGACCCGGTCGTCGTGGTGGCGGTCCCGCCGACGCCGGACCCACGACCCCGCGAGGGCCTCGTCGTCCGACGCTGCGCGCTGCGCCGCGAGGAGGTCGTGCGCACGGCGCTCGGGTGGGCGACGACGCCCGTCCGCACGGCCGCCGACCTGCTGCTCCTCGAGCCCCGCGTGCGCGCCGTCGCGACGGCCGACGCCGTCCTGCGTGCCGGCGGCCTCCCGCCGTCCGCGGTGGCGGCGGCGCTCGCGGGGCGGCGCGGTGCCCGCGGCGTCGCGGGGGCGCGAGGGCTGGCGCCCCTGCTCGACCCGCGGGCGGAGTCGCCGCGGGAGAGCGAGCTGCGGCTGCTCCTGCACGACGCCGGCCTGCCGGCGCCGGAGGTCCAGCTCGAGGTCCGCGACGGGGACGGCGACTTCGTCGCCCGCCTCGACCTCGGGTGGACGGCCCCCCGCGTCGGCCTCGAGTACGACGGCGCCACGCACCGCGAGCGTGCCCGCCACAGCCGGGACCTGGCGCGCCACAACCGGCTCCGGGCGCTCGGCTGGGTGGTCCTCCAGGTCGACGCGGCGGCCCTCGCCCGTCCTGCCGCGCTGCTCGCCCAGCTCCGCGGGCTCCTCGCCTGACGAGTGCCGCGACGTGGTCGCCCGACGACTCGCCGGACCACCACGTCGCGGCACTCGGCGTGCGCTTCGCGGCACTCGGTCGGGGTCAGCGCTCCCGGTGGACCCGGTGCTGGGCGGCCTGGGCGAGGGGGCGGACGACGAGGAGGTCGACGTCGACGTGGGGCGGGCGGGTGACGACCCACGCGACGCAGTCGGCGACGTCGTCGGCGACGAGGGGCTCGGCGACGCCCTCGTAGACGGCGGCGGCGGCCTCGGCGTCGCCGCGGTAGCGGTTCGTCGAGAACTCCTCCGTGGCCACCATGCCGGGGGAGATCTCCGACACGCGGACCGGGCGGCCCAGCAGCTCCAGGCGCAGGGTGCGGACGAGGGCGCCCGCGGCGTGCTTGGCGGCCGCGTACCCGCCTCCACCCTCGTAGACGACGTGCGCGGCGGTCGACGTCATGACGACGACGTGGCCCGCCCCGGACGCCTCGAGCGCCGGCGCGAGCGCCTGGACGACGCGGAGGGTGCCGAGGACGTTGACCTCGTACATCCACCGCCACTCCTCGACGTCGCCGTCGACGACCGAGTCGGTGCCGAGCGCCCCGCCGGCGTTGGCGACGAGGACGGCGCACTCGCCGCCGACGGCCTCGGCCAGCGCGGCGACGGAGGCGGCGTCGGTGACGTCGCAGACGACGGCGCGGCCGCCGACCTCGTCCGCGAGGGCGCGCAGGCGGTCCTCGCGGCGGGCGGCGAGGACGACGTCGTAGCCCTCGGCGGCGAGGCGGCGGGCCGTCGCGGCGCCGATGCCGCTGCTGGCGCCGGTGACGACGGCGGTGCCGCGCGAGCGGGCGGGGGACGGTGCGGGGGAGGTCATGACGGGTGCCTAGCATCCCCCGGTGCCCGACGACACCGCCGCCCCGCTCCCCACGCCGACGCTCACGCTCGCCACCGCCAACGTCAACGGCATCCGGGCGGCCGCTCGCCGCGGGATGGGCGACTGGCTCTCCGGCCGCGGCGTCGACGTCCTCTGCCTGCAGGAGGTGCGCGCGGACGACCGGACGCTGCGGGCCACGCTCGCCGAGATGGCCGGCGAGGCCGCGCCCGACGAGGCGGCCGCCGACCAGGGCGCCCCCGTCGCCGGCTGGCACCTCGCCCACGTCGAGCCGACCGAGGACGGCACGAAGGGACGCGCCGGCGTCGCGGTGGCCAGCCGCCTGCCCGTGACGGCCGTCCGCACCGATCTCGGCGACGCCGACGAGGACGGCCGCTTCGCCCGCGCCGGCCGCTGGGTCGAGGCCGACCTCACGCTGCCCGACGGCCGCACGCTCACGGCGGTGAGCGCCTACGTCCACTCCGGCGAGGCGGGCACGCCCAAGCAGGACGACAAGATGGCGTTCCTCGCCGCGGCCACCCGCCGGATGGCCGCCCTCGGCGCCGCGGAGGGCGCGCTCGCCGTCGTCACGGGCGACCTCAACGTGGGCCACCGCGAGCTCGACATCAAGAACTGGAAGGGCAACCAGAAGAAGGCCGGCTTCCTCCCCGAGGAGCGCGCCGCCCTCGACACGTGGCTGCGCGCGCCCGACGACGACGGCGGGCTGGGCTGGGTCGACGTGGCCCGCCGCCTCGCGGGCGAGGTCGACGGGCCGTACTCGTGGTGGTCCTGGCGCGGCCAGGCCTTCGACCGGGACACGGGCTGGCGCATCGACTACCAGCTCGCCACGCCGGCCCTCGGCGCGGCCGCGACCACGTGCGTCGTCGACCGTGCGCCCACCTACGACGCGCGGTGGAGCGACCACGCACCCGTGGTCGCCACGTACGCGGTCTGACCCCTCGACCCGCCGTCAGGCGGTGTGCGCCGGCGCCGCCGCGCCCTGCGTCGGCCGCGGGCCCTCGCCCCGGCGCGCGCGGACCTGGTCGCGCGCGTCCTCGACGGCCGGCAGCAGCAGCTCGCCCCACGCCGGGAAGGGGTGCACGACCTCGGCGAGGAGCTCGACGTCGAGGCGGCCGCGCACGGCGAGGACCAGCTCGCCGCCCCAGCTGTCCGCCTCGGGCCCCACCGCGGAGGCGCCCAGGAGCACGCCCGTGCGGGCGTCGACGACGAGCTCGACCGTCCCCGGCCCGTCGTAGCGCTCGACGTGGGCGCGGCCGGTGTCGTGGCTGGCCTGCGACGCCGTGACGACGTCGTGCCCGGCCTCGCGGGCCGCCTCGGCGGACATCCCCGTCGCGAGGACGGGCGGCTCGACGTAGACCGCGCGGGGCATGCCCGTCTCGTCGCCGTCGCGCGGGCTGCCGAGCAGCGCGTCGGCCACGACGCGGGCCTGGTAGTTGGCGCCGTGGGTGTAGGGCGCGCGGCCGTTGACGTCGCCGACGGCGAAGACGTCGTCGAGCGGCGTCCCGCCCGCCAGCGCCCGGTAGCGGACGTCGGTCGCCAGCGCGCCGGCGTCGGTGACGTCGAGGCCCAGCCCGTCCACGCACTGCAGCCGGGGCTTCCGGCCGCTGGCCACGAGCAGGCGCTCGCCCTCCACCCGGGCGCCGTCGTCGAGGTCGAGCACGACGCCGTCGCCGCCCGACGACGCCCGCCGCGCCGTCACGCCCGTGCGGACGTCGACGCCGGCGGCCCGCAGCGACGCCTCCACGGCCTCGCCGACGGAGGGGTTCTCGGCCGCGAGCAGCCGCGGCGCCGTCTCGACGAGCGTCGTCCGGACGCCGAAGGACGCGTACACCTGCGCCAGCTCGCACCCGACCGCGCCGCCGCCGAGGACGAGGAGGCTCGTGGGCAGGTGGTCGCTCGACAGGGCCTCGTCGCTCGTCCACGTGCCCTCGACGGCGTCGAGGCCGTCCACCGGCGGGACCGCGGGCTCGCTGCCGGTGGCGACGACGAGCGTGCGCCAGCGCAGGGTCTCGACGAGCTCGCCCGGCTCCTCGGGCGACGGCCCGCCGCGGCGCACGTGCGCGAGGCCCCCGCCGCCGGGGGAGCGCTCGAGCGAGGCCCAGCCGCGCAGGAGCTCGACCCCCGCCTCGGCGAGCCCCTCCGCCTTGCCGCTGTCGTCCCGGTCGGCCGTCGCCTCGCGGCGGCGGTCCACCGCGACCTGCCAGGCGGCGGCGTGGTCCTCGTCGCCCGCGGCGCGGTGGGCGTGCGCGGCGAGCAGGAGCGCCTTGCTGGGGACGCACGCCCAGAAGGGGCACTGGCCGCCGACGAGGTCGCCCTCGACGACGACGACCCGCAGGCCCGCGGCGGCGGCGCGCGGGCCGGCCGTCTCGGCCGCGGACCCGCCCCCGACGACGAGGACGTCGACCTCGCGGGGGGCGTCGTCGCCGCCGCGCGGGGACGGGGGAGGGGCGGGGGTGGACGTGCCGGGACCGACGGCCTGCTGCGCTGAAGCCATGCCGCCGAGTCTGCGGCGGGGCGCACCGCCCCACCACCGCAGCCCTGCCGGGCGGGGTCCGACCGCCGCGGCGGCGGGCTGCCATGATGACCGGCATGTCCGCACCGCCGTCGGCCGCCGCGACGTCCACGACCGCAGGGCCTCCCGCGACGCCGGCCACGACGGCCGCGCCGGGCGGCCCCGCCCCCGACCACCGCCCCCGCGTCCTGTCCGCGATGCAGCCGACGGGCGCCTCGCTCCACCTCGGCAACTACCTCGGCGCGCTGCGCCAGTGGGTCGCCCTCCAGGACACGCACGACGCGCTGTACTGCGTCGTCGACCTCCACGCGCTGACGGTCCAGGTGGACCCGGCGGACCTGCGGGACCGCAGCCGCCGGACGGCCGCCCAGTACCTCGCCGCGGGCGTGGACCCGGAGCGGGCCAGCCTCTTCCTCCAGAGCCACGTGCCCGAGCACACCGAGCTCGCGTGGGTCCTGTCCTGCCTCACCGGCTTCGGCGAGGCCAGCCGGATGACCCAGTTCAAGGACAAGTCGCAGCGGCACGGCTCCGAGGCCACGAACGTCGGCCTCTTCACCTACCCGGTGCTCATGGCGGCGGACATCCTCCTCTACGACACCGAGCGGGTCCCGGTCGGCGACGACCAGCGGCAGCACCTCGAGCTGACGCGCGACCTCGCGCAGCGCTTCAACGGCCGCTACGGCCGCACCTTCGTCGTGCCGCAGGCGCACCTCCCGTCGGCCACCGCCCGCGTGGCCGACCTCCAGGACCCGACGGCGAAGATGAGCAAGAGCGCCGCCAGCACGGCGGGCCTCGTCGACCTCATGGACGACCCCAAGGTCGTCGCCAAGAAGATCCGCTCCGCCGTCACGGACACCGGCCGCGAGGTCGTGCACGACCGCGCCGCCAAGCCCGGTGTCACCAACCTCCTCGACATCCACAGCGCGCTGTCGGGGGAGGGCGTCGCGGAGCTCGAGGCGCGCTTCGCCGGCCGCGGGTACGGGGACCTCAAGAAGGAGGTCGCCGACGTCGTCGTCGCCGCGCTCGACCCCGTGCGCACGCGCACCCTCGAGCTGCTCGACGACCCGGCGCAGCTCGACGCCCTGCTGGCCGACGGCGCCGAGCGCGCCCGCGGGATCGCCGGGGACGTCCTCGCCCGCGTCCGCGAGCGGGTCGGCCTGCTCCCGGCGGCGCGACGGTGACGCGGCGGTGAGCGGCGGAGCGCCCGCACCGGGCGGCCGACCGGTCGAGCCGGCCCCCGCGACGATGGGCATCGACCTCCGGCCGCTCGCCGACCACGAGGTCACCGTGGGCGTCGCCGTCGCCGTGCCCGAGCCGCACGCCACCCGGCTCCGCGAGCACCGCCGTGCCTTCGGGGACCCGCTCGCGGACGCCGTCCCGCCGCACGTGACGCTCCTGCCGCCGACGACGGTGCCGTCGGGACGGGTCGACGAGGTGCTCGAGCACCTCCAGCGGGCCGCCGCGGCCACCGGGCCCTTCACGCTGAGCCTGCGCGGCACCGGGACCTTCCGCCCCGTGTCGCCCGTCGTCTTCGTCGCCCTCGCCGAGGGGGCCGCCGAGTGCGGCGCCCTCGAGCGCGCGGTCCGCCGCGGGCCGCTCGAGCGCGAGCTCGCCTTCGACTACCACCCGCACGTCACGGTGGCGCACCACGTCCCCGACGCCGCGATGGACCGCGCGCTCGCCGAGCTCTCCGACTTCGAGGTGGACCTGGCCGTGGACGCGTTCTGGCTCTACCGGCACGGCCACGACGGCGTCTGGCGCCCCTACCGCCGCTTCCGCCTCGTCGGCGACGCGGCCGCGGCCGGGGGTGCGGCGTGAGCGCCCCGACGACGCGGCCCGTGCCGGGCGTCACCCCGGCCCCTCCCGCCGAGGACGAGGCCCAGGCCGCCCCCGGGCTCGTCGCCCGCCTCACGGCCCTGCGCCCCGTGCGGGCGTACCTGCACTTCAGCGGCCACCGCGGCAACGTCCTCGCGGGCGGCATCGCCTTCGTGGGGCTCTTCTCCCTCGCGTCGATCCTCGTCGTGGCGGTGTCGGTGCTGGGCCTCGTCTTCGGGTCGCGGCCGGACCTGCAGGCGCGGGTCTACGAGCAGCTCAACGAGACCGTGCCCGGGCTCCTCACGGTGAACGGCACCACGGGACTGCTCGACCCCGACGACCTGCTGCGCTCCGACGTCCTGTCGGTCACCGGCGTCGTCGCCTTCGTCGTCGCGCTGGTCGCCGGCCTCGGTTGGCTCGACGCGCTCCGCGAGGGCATCCGCGCGGTCTTCACCGAGGAGCCGGACCGCCGGCCCGTCGTCGGCAAGAAGCTCAAGGACCTGCTCGTCCTCGTGACGCTGGGCCTGGCCGTGCTCGTGGCCGGGGCCGCGGCCGCGCTGCTCGGCCTGGCCAGCGGCCCATTGCTCGCGCTCATCGGCGTCGACCCCTCGCGCCTCACGGCCTTCCTCCTCGCGGTGGTCGGCTTCGGCATCGCCGCCACCGTCTACACCGGCGTCTTCCTGCTCCTCTTCCGCGTCCTCGCCGACGTCCCGGCGCCGCTGCGGGACCTGCGCCAGGGCGCCGTCGTCGGTGGCGTCGCGCTGGCGCTCGTGACGACCGTCGGCGGGGCGCTGCTGCGCTTCGTCGGCGGCGGCAACCCCGTCGTCGCCGCGAGCGCCACGCTGGGCGCCGTGCTCGTCTGGCTGGGCCTGCTGTCGCGGATCACCCTCGTCGCCGCCGCCTGGGGCGCCACGGCCGCGGACGACGCCGGCAGCCACGTCCTCGTCCGCCCCGGCGCGACGGTCATGGGCACGGCCGTGCGCGAGGACCTCGACGTCCCCGCCGGGCCGCGTCCCCGCACGGCTGTCACCTTCGACCAGCGGACGACGGACCGCACCACGCTGGCCGCCGGCGCGGTGCTCGGCGTCGTCGGCGCAGGGCTCCTCGCGCTCGGCAACGGCGCCGTCCGCGCCGTGGGGGAGGCGGTCCGCGGCGTCGGCCGCCGCTGACCGCAGCCCCGCCGCCGTACACCCCCACCCCGCACGACGACGCCCGGGCCTCCGCGAGGAGGACCGGGCGTCGTCGTCGGCGGCCGAGGGCCGCGGGGGCTCAGACGGTGCGCGTCAGCAGCGCCCGCTTGACCTCGTGGATGGCCTTGGTGACCTGGATGCCGCGGGGGCAGGCCTCCGAGCAGTTGAACGTGGTGCGGCAGCGCCACACGCCCTCGCGGTCGTTGAGGACCTCGAGGCGGACGTCGGCGCCCTCGTCACGGCTGTCGAAGATGAAGCGGTGCGCGTTGACGATGGCGGCCGGGCCGAAGTACTGGCCGTCCGTCCAGAACACCGGGCACGAGGACGTGCACGCGGCGCAGAGGATGCACTTCGTCGTGTCGTCGAAGCGGGCGCGCTCCTCCTGCGTCTGCAGGCGCTCGCGCGTCGGCTCGTGGCCGGACGTGATGAGGAAGGGCATGACCTCGCGGTAGGACTGGAAGAAGGGCTCCATGTCCACGACGAGGTCCTTCTCCACGGGGAGGCCCTTGATGGGCTCCACGAGGATGGGCTTGTCGGGGTTGACGTCCTTGACCAGCACCTTGCAGGCGAGCCGGTTGACGCCGTTGATGCGCATGGCGTCCGAGCCGCACACGCCGTGCGCGCAGGAGCGGCGGAAGGTCAGCGACCCGTCCTGCTCCCACTTGATCTTGTGCAGCGCGTCGAGCACGCGGTCCGTCCCGTTGACCGTGACGGTGAACTCCTGCCACGTCGCCTCGGGCTGCGCGCCCTCCTCGCCGCCCTCGGGGTCGTACCGGCGGATCTTCAGCGTGACGTCGAAGCGCGCGACGGCGCCGAGCTCGCTGCCGCCCGCGGTCTCCTCGGGCGTCGACCGCTCGGTGGTGCCGGCGGGCGCGTCTGCGGTGGTGCTCATCGGGTGCGGCTCTTCTCTCGCGCGGGGCGCGGTGGATCGCGGTGCGACGGGGGGCGACGGACGCCCGAGGGCGGCGTCAGGCGCTGCAGAACTCGGCGGCGGCCGGCAGCAGCGTGCCGTCGGCACCCACGGGGCACGGCTCGAAGGTGAAGATGACGAGCGTGCCGAGCACGATCGTGAAGACGAGGGCGACGGCCACGAAGGTCTTGAGGACGATCCGCGTCATGTCGCGCTCGGCGTAGTCGTTGATGATCGTCCGGACGCCGTTGCTGCCGTGGATCATCGCGAGCCACAGCATCGCGAGGTCCCAGACCTGCCAGAAGGGGCTGGCCCACTTGCCGGCGACGAAGCCGAAGTCGAGGGCGCTGATGCCGTCGCCGACCATGAGGTTGACGAAGAGGTGCCCGATGACGAGGACGACGAGCACGGCGCCGGACAGCCGCATGAAGAGCCAGCTGTACATCTCGTAGTTCGAGCGGCGCGACGTGGAGCGGCGGTACGGGGTCGAGCGGGGGGCCTCGACGAGGGGAGCGGTCACGGTCAGCCTCCGAAGACGTTGGCGAGGTGCCGGACGAGGAACGGGACCATGAGCACGACCCAGATCGCGCCGACGGCCCAGAACATCTGCCGGTGGAAGCGGGGCCCCTGCGACCAGAAGTCGACGAGCATCACGCGGATGCCGTTGAAGGCGTGGAAGAGGACGGCGCCCACGAGGCCGGCCTCGCCGAGGCCGACGACCGGGTTCTTGTAGGTCTCGATGACCGCGTTGTACGCCTCGGGGGAGACCCGCACGAGCGAGGTGTCCAGCACGTGCACGAGGAGGAAGACGAAGATCAGCAGGCCGGTGATGCGGTGGGCCACCCAGGACCACATGCCCTCGCGGCCGCGGTAGAGCGTGCCCTGCGGCACCGCGCCACGGAGGCGGCCGACCGCTCGGGAGTCCGAGGACCCTGAGGTCCCGGTGCTGTGCGTGGTCGTCGCCACGGACGGCTCCTCGGGGAGGTTGCGGGCGCGGGGTCCCGGATCGGGGCCCCGGGGCCGCCGCCGCGGGGCTCGTCCCCCGGTGCACCGACCGGGACCCATGGTACGGAGCCGACGGGGTGGGGACGGACCGGGCCTGCCGCCGGTCGAGGGATGTGACCCATCCGTCACCCGCGGGTCTGCGAACCTGTCCGCATGAGGACCTCGGGAGAGACGCTGGACCACTTCTGGGCCGTCGTGCCGGCGGGCGGGTCGGGCACCCGGCTGTGGCCGCTGTCGCGGGCCGGCGCCCCCAAGTTCCTCCACGACCTCACCTCCTCCGGCCGCACGCTGGTCCAGTCGACGTGGGACCGCCTCGTGCCGCTGGCCACCCCGCAGCGGCTGCTGCTCGTCACGGGCGAGGTGCACGCCCGGGCCGTCGGCGACCAGCTGCCCCAGCTCGAGCGGGGCAACCTGCTCCTCGAGCCCTCGCCGCGCGACTCCATGGCCGCCATCGGCCTCGCCGCCGCCGTCGTCCACCGCCGCGACCCGGAGGCCGTCGTCGGCTCCTTCGCCGCCGACCACCTCATCCCCGACGCGCGCGCCTTCGGCGGTGCCGTCCGCCAGGCCGTCGCCGTCGCGCAGCAGGGCAGCGTCGTGACGATCGGGATCGAGCCGACGTCGCCGTCGACGGGCTTCGGCTACATCCGGACCGGCGACGCCATGGACGTCGAGGGCGCGCCGGACGCCTTCCGCGCCACCGGCTTCACCGAGAAGCCCGACTCGGCCACGGCGCAGCAGTACCTCGCCACCGGCGACTACCGCTGGAACGCCGGCATGTTCGTCAGCCGGGCCGACGTCCTCCTCGGCCACCTCGAGGCGCAGCTCCCGCAGCTGCACGCCGGGCTCCTCGAGCTCGCCGAGGCGCACGAGGACCTCCCGGCGCACAAGGCCGCCGACGTCGTCGAGCGCGTGTGGCCCACGCTCACGAAGATCGCCATCGACCACGCCATCGCCGAGCCGGTGGCCGCGGCGGGCGGCGTCGCCGTCGTCCGCGGGCGCTTCTCGTGGGACGACGTCGGCGACTGGGACGCCCTCGCCTCCCTCGTCCCCGACCTCGGCACCGGCTCCGCCGTCCGCGTCATCGGCGACCTCGAGCACGTCGTCACCCAGGACAGCACCGGCGTCGTCGTGCCGCGCGGCAACCGCACGGTCGCCGTCATCGGCCTCGACGACGTCGTCGTCGTCGACACCGACGACGCCGTCCTCGTCACGACGCGCTCGCGCGCGCAGGAGGTCAAGCAGGTCGTCGAGGCGCTGCGGGCCAAGGGGCGCGCCGACCTGCTGTGACGCCGCCGGACCTGCCCTCGGGCAGGGGCCGCGCCGCTCCCGCGCGGTAGCGTCGACGCCCGTGAGCACCGCAGGCCCCGCCCCCCGTCGCGACGTCGTCAAGCACCCGGGGGCGACGGCCGGCGACGGCGCGGGGACGACCGCGCCCCCGCCCGCCCCGCCCCGGGACGAGGTCGCCGACGCGGCGGTGCGCGCGCTCCTCGACGAGCTGCTGCCCGACCTCCTGCCCGAGCTCGTGGCGCTGCGGCGCGACGTGCACGCGCACCCCGAGCTGGGCCACCACGAGGTCCGCACGACGACGCTGCTGGCCCGCCGCCTCGAGGCCGAGGGCCTGCGGCCGCAGCTGCTGCCGGGCACGGGGCTCGTCTGCGACGTGGGCGACGAGGACGCCCCGCCCGTCGTCCTGCGCGCGGACATCGACGCCCTGCCGCTCGACGAGCGCAGCGGCCTGCCCTTCGCCTCGACGACGCCCGGCGCCGCCCACGCGTGCGGCCACGACGTGCACACGACCGTCGTGCTCGGCGCGGGGCTCGTCCTCGCCGAGGCGCAGCGCCGCGGCCTCCTGCGGGGGCGGGTGCGCCTGCTCATGCAGCCGGCCGAGGAGGTCACGCCGGGCGGGGCCCTCGAGGTGCTCGCCACCGGCGTCCTCGACGACGTCGTCCGCTACTTCGCCGTCCACTGCGACCCCCGCCTGGACGTCGGGCAGGTCGGGCTGCGGCACGGGCCCATCACCTCGGCGTCCGACCACGTCATGGTCCGGCTCCGCGGCCGCGGGGGTCACACCTCGCGCCCGCACCTCACCGGGGACCTCGTCTACGCGCTCGGCCAGGTCGTCATCGCCCTGCCCGCCGTCCTCTCCCGCCGGCTCGACCCGCGCACGGGCGTCAACCTCACGTGGGGGCGCATCCAGGCGGGCGCGGCGCCCAACGCCATCCCGGCCGAGGGCTGCGTGGAGGGGACGCTGCGCGTCCTCGACGTCGCCGCCTGGCAGGAGGCCGGCGCCATCGTCGAGGAGGTCGTCGCCGGGGTCACGGCGCCGTACCGGGTCGACGCGCAGGTCGAGCTCACCCGCAGCGTGCCGCCCGTCGACAACGACGAGGCCGCCGTCCGCTCGTTCCAGCACGCGGCCCGCGCCGTCCTGCCCGAGGGCGCGGAGGCGCGCACCGAGCAGAGCCTCGGCGGCGAGGACTTCGGCTGGTACCTCCAGGAGGGACGGCCGGGCGCGCTGGCGCGGCTCGGGACGCGGACGCCGGGCGGGCGCACCTACGACCTGCACCAGGGCGACTTCGTCGCCGACGAGGGTGCCGTCGAGGTGGGCGTGCGCCTCCTGGCGGCGGTCGCGCTGCTGGGCTGAGACGGCCGTCCCGAGGCGTGGTCACCCCGACCGGGTGGTGCCCGCGGCCCGGTCGGAGGGCGCCAGGTCACGGATCGGTGACCCGCCCGCGCGCGGCCCTCGGGGCCCCCGCGGGCTGCCTATAGTCCACCGACCCCGCGAGGACACGCCCGCGGGGCCTGCGAGGAGGAACACGTGAAGAACACCGTGCGCGCGGGCGCGCTGGCCGGCGTCCTGGCCCTGGTCGTGGCCGGCTGCGGCGAGCCCCCCGAGGAGACGTCGGGCGCCACCGGCGGCGCCACCTCCGAGGGTGCGTCCGACTACCTCGCCTGCCTGGTCTCCGACCAGGGCGGCTTCGACGACCAGTCGTTCAACCAGTCCGCCCGCGAGGGCGCCGAGGCCGCCGAGGCCGAGCTGGGGATCGGCCTGCAGGAGCTGGAGTCCCAGACCGCGGCCGACTTCGAGCAGAACGTCGACCAGACGGTCCAGCTCGGCTGCGACCTCACCGTCGCCGTCGGCTTCCTCCTCGCGGACGCGACCGCGGCCGCCGCGGAGGCCAACCCGGACCTGTCCTACGCCCTCGTCGACTCCTCGACGGAGCAGTCGTACGAGAACCTCCGCCCCCTCCTCTTCGACACGGCGCAGGCGTCCTTCCTCGCCGGCTACGTCGCGGCGGGCACGAGCGAGAGCGGCACCATCGCCACCTTCGGCGGCCTCCAGATCCCGTCCGTCACGGTCTTCATGGACGGCTTCGTGCGCGGCGCCGAGTACTACGACGAGCAGAAGGGGACGGACACGACCGTCCTCGGCTGGGACGCCGACGCCCAGACCGGCTCGTTCACCGGCGACTTCGAGAACCAGACCAACGGCGTCAACACGACGCAGAACTTCATCGACCAGGGCGCGGACGTCATCCTCCCCGTCGCCGGGCCGGTCGGCCTCGGCGCGGCCTCCGCGGCCCAGGGCGCCGAGGGCGTCCGGGTCATCTGGGTCGATTCGGACGGCTACGAGTCCACCGAGTACGGCGACATCATCCTCACCAGCGTGGTGAAGGAGATCGGCGCCGCGGTGCAGGACTCCATCTCCGCCGGCGTCGACGGCGACTTCTCGGGCGAGCCGTACGTGGGCACGCTCGAGAACGGCGGCGTGGCGCTCGCGCCGTACCACGACCTCGAGGGCGAGGTGCCCCAGGAGCTGCAGGACGAGGTCACCGCGCTCCAGGAGCAGATCGTCTCCGGCGACCTCGTCGTCGAGTCCCCCTCGTCCCCCGGGACGGGCGGCTGACCCACCCACGGCGTGACGGCGCCGACCCGGGGACCCGGGTCGGCGCCGTCGCGCGTCGTGCACACTTCCGAGGGCCCGCGAGGGCCGTCGCGCAGGGCCGCGAGGCCCGTGGAGGAGGACTGACGTGAGGCTCGAGCTCCGCGGCATCACCAAGCGCTTCGGCGCCCTGGTGGCCAACGACTCCATCGACCTCGTCGTCGAGCCCGGCGAGGTGCACTGCCTCCTGGGCGAGAACGGCGCCGGCAAGAGCACCCTGATGAACGTGCTCTACGGGCTCTACCGCCCGGACGAGGGGGAGCTGCTGGTCGACGACCGCGCCGTCACCTTCGACGGCCCCGGCGCGGCGATGGCCGCGGGGATCGGGATGGTCCACCAGCACTTCATGCTCGTGCCGGTCTTCACCGTGGCCGAGTCGGTCGTGCTCGGCCACGAGAAGACCCGCGGGCCCCTGCTCGACCTCGACGCGGCCCGCCGCCAGGTGCGCGAGGTGTCCGACCGCTACGGGTTCGGCGTCGACCCCGACGCGCGCATCGAGGACCTGCCGGTCGGCGTCCAGCAGCGCGTCGAGATCATCAAGGCGCTCGTCGGCGACGCGAAGGTCCTCATCCTCGACGAGCCGACCGCGGTGCTGACGCCGCAGGAGACCGACGAGCTCATCGACATCATGCGGCAGCTCAAGGCCGCCGGGACGTCGGTCGTCTTCATCACCCACAAGCTCCGCGAGGTCCGCGCGGTCGCCGACCGCATCACCGTCATCCGTCGCGGCAAGGTCGTCGGCTCGGCCGCCCCGGACGCCTCGGAGAACGAGCTGGCGTCCCTCATGGTCGGCCGCGCCGTCAGCCTCGGGGTCGGCAAGGAGCCGCCGAACCGCGGGGAGGACCACCTCGTCGTCTCCGACCTCGTCGTGCGCGACGCGCGCGGCGCCCGCGCCGTCGACGGCGTGTCCCTCACCGTCGCGCGGGGGGAGGTCCTCGCCGTGGCGGGCGTCGACGGCAACGGCCAGAGCGAGCTCGTCGAGGCGATGATGGGCCTCGTGCCCGCCGAGAGCGGCTCCGTGCGGCTCGGCGGCCGCGAGCTGCTCGGCCTCGGCGTCCGCGAGGTGCTCGACGCCGGTGTCGGCTTCGTGCCCGAGGACCGCTCGACCGACGGCGTCGTCGCGTCGCTGTCCGTGGCCGAGAACCTCGTCCTCGACCTCGTCCGCACGCCGGCCTACAGCAAGGGGCTGCGCCTGCGACGGGACGCCATCCGCGAGAACGCGACCCGTCGCGTCGCGGAGTTCGACGTCCGCACGACGGGCGTCGACGCGCCGGTCGGCGCCCTGTCGGGCGGCAACCAGCAGAAGGTCGTGCTCGCGCGCGAGCTGTCCCGGCCGCTGGAGCTGTTCATCGCCTCGCAGCCCACGCGCGGGCTCGACGTCGGCTCCATCGAGTTCGTGCACCGCCGCGTCGTCGCCGAGCGCGACGGCGGCACGCCCGTCGTCATCGTGTCCACCGAGCTCGACGAGGTCGTCGAGCTCGCCGACCGGATCGCCGTCATGTACCGCGGCCGGGTCGTCGGCGTCGTCGACGGCAGCACCGAGCGGGACGTCCTCGGTCTCATGATGGCCGGGGTCCCCGAGGACGAGGCGCGCCGCCAGGCGCAGGCCCACCCCACGCTCGCCGAGCACCCGGACGAGCACCCGGACGAGGTCCTCGGGGCCGCGGCCGGGGACGCCCCCGGCGGCGCGCACCGCGCGCCCCGCCCGGAGGAGCAGCCCGGCACCACGCAGGAGGCACCGTGACCACGCAGGACGTCCGGCCCCCCGAGGGCCCCCCGGGCCAGCAGGCGCCGCCGCCCGGCACCGAGCCCGGCCGCTTCGGCGCCGCCCTGGCGTCGGTCCGCGACGGCTCCGCGCTGCTGTCCGTGCTGGCCGTCGTGCTGGCGCTCGTCGTCGGCGGCGTCCTCATCGCCGCGGCCGACCCCCGCGTCCAGGAGACGCTCGGGTACGTCACCGCGCGGCCGTCGGACTTCTTCGCGGCCGTCGGCGGCGCGGTCGGCGGTGCCTACACGGCGCTGCTGCAGGGCGCGGTCGTCGACTGGACGGCCGCCACGCCCGCGCGGGTCGTCCGGCCGATCACCGAGACGCTGACCGTCGCGACGCCGCTCATCGCCGCCGGGCTGGGCGTCGCGCTCGGCTTCCGCGCGGGCCTGTTCAACATCGGCGCCCAGGGCCAGATCGTGCTCGGCGCCGTCCTCGCCGGCTCGGTCGGCTTCATGCTCGACCTGCCCGTGGGCGTGCACCTGCTGCTCGCCCTCGTCGGCGGCGTCGTCGGCGGGGCCCTGTGGGGCGGCATCGCGGGCGGCCTCAAGGCCCGGACCGGGGCCCACGAGGTCATCGTCACGATCATGCTCAACTACGTCGCGCTGCGGCTCGTCGAGTACCTGCTCACGCTGCGCGCCTTCCAGCGCGAGGGGCAGGCCAACCCCATCACGCCGCCCGTGGCGGGCACGGCGGAGCTGCCGCGCCTGCTCGGCGACGGCTTCCGCCTCCACGCCGGCTTCCTCCTCGTGCTCCTCGCGGCGGTCGGCGTGTGGTGGCTGCTCGAGCGGAGCACCACCGGCTTCGCCCTGCGCGCGGTCGGCGCCAACCCGGCTGCCGCCCGCACCGCCGGCATCTCCGTGCCGCGCTCGTACCTCGTCGTCATGCTCCTGTCCGGCGGCCTCGCCGGTCTCGCCGGCGCCGTGCACCTGCTGGGCACGGAGGGGTCGCTGACCGCGGGCGTGGCCGGCTCCTTCGGCTTCGACGCCATCACCGTGGCGCTGCTCGGCCGCTCGCGGCCCGGCGGCGTCGTCGCGGCGGGGCTGCTCTTCGGCGCCCTGCAGGCCGGCGGCGTGGCCATGCAGGCCCGGACCGGGACGCCGATCGACATCGTCCTCGTCGTCCAGTCCCTCATCGTGCTGTTCATCGCGGCGCCGCCGCTCGTGCGGGCGATCTTCCGCCTCCGCGCGCCGAAGGTCGAGGAGTCCCGCGCATGAGCCTGCCGTCCGCCACCAGCACGGCCCCGGCCGCTGCGGGCGCCCCCGCGGCCGACGCCCCGCGGCCGAGCCGTCGCGGCCCCGTCGTCATGACGGTGCTCACCGCGCTCGGCCTGCTGGCCTTCGTCCTGCTCGCCGACGGCGGCACGACGACCCTGTCGCTGGCCTCGGCCCGCGACGTCGTCGCGCTGCCCGACCTCGTCCTGCCCAGCCGCGGTGCGGCCCTCGTCCTCCTCGTCGGCTGCGCCGCCGTGGCCGCCCTCGCGTGGGCGCGGGCCGTCGGTGGGCGGAGGACGCCCTCGTGGGTGGTCCCCGTCTTCGGCGCCCTCTTCGTCCTCGCCTTCCTCGTGTGGGTCGTCACGGGCGCCCGGGTGTCCCTCGTCAGCCTCCTCGGCGGCACCCTCCTGCTCGGGGCGCCGCTCGTCTTCGGCGCGATGGCCGGTGTCGTCAGCGAGCGGGCCGGCGTGGTCAACATCGCCATCGAGGGCCAGCTGCTCCTCGGCGCGTTCCTCGGCGCCGTCGTCGCGTCGCTGTCCGGGACCGCCTACCTGGGGCTCGTCGCGGCGCCGGTCGGCGGCGTCCTCGTCGGGATGCTGCTCGCCGTCTTCACCATCCGGTACCTCGTCAACCAGATCATCGTGGGCGTCGTCCTCAACGTCCTCGTCATCGGCCTCACGAGCTTCCTCTACTCGACGGTGCTGTCGGACAACAGCGGGTGGAACTCCCCGACGGGCCTGCCGGCGCTGCCGGTCCCGGGCCTGTCGCAGGTCCCCGTCGTCGGGCCGGTCCTGTTCAACCAGAACCTGCTCGTCTACCTCATGTACGTCGTCGTCGCCGTGCTGCACGTCATGCTCTTCCGCAGCCGGTGGGGCCTGCGCCTGCGGGCGGTGGGGGAGCACCCGAAGGCCGCCGACACCGTCGGCATCCCCGTGCAGCGCACCCGCTTCCGGGCCGTCGTCCTCGGCGGCGCCATCGCCGGGCTCGGCGGGGCGTCCTTCACCCTCGGCGCCTCCGCCGCGGGGCTCGCCTTCAACCGCGAGATGACGGCGGGCAGCGGCTACATCGCCCTCGCGGCCATGATCTTCGGACGCTGGAGCCCGCTGGGCGCGCTCGGCGCGGCCCTGCTCTTCGGCTTCGCGTCCAACCTGCAGAACGTGCTCTCGGTGATCGGCACGCCGATCCCCAGCCAGTTCCTCCTCATGGCGCCGTACCTCGCGACGATCTTCGCCGTCGCCGGGCTCGTGGGCCGGGTGCGGGGGCCGGCCGCCGCCGGCACCCCGTACGAGAAGTGACCGCGGGCGACGCCGGCGGCGCGCCGGCGGCGGACCGGGTCGACTGGGACGCGCTGCGGGCCGCGGCCACCGAGGTCATGCACCGGGCGTACGCCCCGTACTCGGGGTTCCCGGTGGGCGTGGCGGGCCTCGTCGACGACGGGCGCGTCGTCGTCGGCTGCAACGTGGAGAACGCCGGCTACGGCGTCACCCTCTGCGCCGAGTGCGGGATGGTCGGCTCCCTGCACGCGACGGGCGGTGGGCGGCTCGTCGCCGTCGCGTGCGTCGACCGCTCGGGCACCGCGCTCATGCCGTGCGGGCGCTGCCGGCAGCTGCTGTGGGAGAACGGCGGGCCGACGTGCCTGCTCGACACGCCCGAGGGCGTGCTGCCGATGACGGCGGTGCTCCCGCAGGCCTTCGGCGTCGAGGACCTGCGGACGCGCTGAGGGCGGCCGGAAGGGGTGGGCGGGCCGACGAGGGCCGGGGCGGGGCGATGACCGGGGCGACGACGGGCGCCGACGACGGTGCGGGCAGCCGAGCTCCTGCCGGCCCGCGGCGGCTGCAGCGACGCGTCGTCCGGACGCTCGTCGCCGGCCAGGTCCTGGGCGGCCTGGGCAACGGCGCGACGCTCAGCCTCGGCGCGCTCCTGCTCGCCGAGGTGTCGGGCTCGACGGCGTGGTCGGGCATGGCCGCCACGACGGCCACGCTCGGCGCAGCGGTGCTGGCCGTCCCGCTGGCCCGGCTCGCCCAGGCGCGCGGCCGCCGGGTGTCTCTCAGCACCGGCGGGCTCCTGGCCGTCGCCGGCGGCGCGGTCGTCGTGACGGCGGCCGTGACGAGCGCCCTCGCCCTGCTGCTGCTCGGTCTGCTGCTCATGGGGTCCGGGCAGGCGCTCACCCTCCAGGCCCGCTTCGCGGCGACGGACCTGGCCGCCCCCGCGTCCCGCGGCCGCGACCTGTCCCTCGTCGTCTGGTCGACGACGGTCGGCGCCGTCGCGGGCCCCAACCTCTTCGAGCCCGGCGAGGGCCTCGGGCGGTCGCTGGGGCTGCCGCCGCTCACCGGGGGCTTCGTCGTGTCCGCCACCGCCCAGGCGGTCGGGGCCCTCGTGTACCTCGTGGGCCTGCGCCCGGACCCGCTGCTCACCGCCACGGCCCGGGCCCGGGCCCGGGCCGCCGGCGCCCCCGGCGACGTCGTCGTGCCGCGCCGGGCGGCCGGCGGCCTGGCCGTCCTGCGCAGGACGCCGGCGGCACGCCGGGCCGTCGCCACGCTGGCGCTCGGCCACGCCGTCATGGTCGCGCTCATGGCGATGACGCCCGTGCACCTCACCGAGCACGGCTCGTCGCTCGCGGTCGTGGGCCTGACGATCAGCCTCCACGTGGCCGGCATGTACGCCCTGTCGCCCGTCGTCGGCGCCCTCACCGACCGGGTCGGCGCCCGCGCCGTGGTCCTGGCCGGCCAGGGGCTGCTGGCCGCCGCCCTGCTGCTCTCCCTGGTCGCCGCCGACGCCCACGGCGCCGTCACGGTCGCCCTCGTCCTCCTCGGCCTCGGCTGGTCGGCCGCCACCGTCGCCGGGTCCACGCTCGTGACCGCCGCCGTCGGCCCGCAGGACCGGCCGCGGCTGCAGGGGGTCTCCGACGCGCTCATGAGCCTCACGGGGGCCGCCGGCGGCGCCGTGGCGGGCCCGGTCCTCGCGCTGGTCGGCTTCGACGGGCTCGCCGGGGTGCTGCTCGTCCTCGTGGCCGCCGTGGTCCTGCTCCAGCGGGGCGGGGCCGCGCCGCGGCCGCGCGAGACCGCCGCCGCGACCGCCTGAGGGGCCCGCGGCTGCCGCGGGCGTCGGGAGGGCGCGGGGGAGGGGTCGCCGGACCTGCGGGCGGGCCGGGCCCGCCCGTCGCGGCCCGGGGCGGCGTCCGCCGGCCGGCCGTAGGGTCGCGCGCATGCCCGACAGCCAGCAGCGCACCGAGCCCTTCGACGCCGTCGACGTCATCCGGACCAAGCGCGACGGGGGCGTCCTGCCGGACGCCCAGGTCGACTGGGTGGTGGACGCCTACACGCGCGGCGTCGTCGCCGAGGAGCAGATGTCGGCGCTCGCCATGGCCGTGCTGCTCAACGGCATGACGCGGGAGGAGACCGCCCGCTGGACCGCCGCGATGATCGCCTCCGGGGAGCGGCTGGACCTCTCGGCCGGGCTGTCGCGGCCCACCGCCGACAAGCACTCCACCGGCGGCGTCGGCGACAAGATCACGCTGCCGCTGGCGCCGCTCGTGGCCGCCTGCGGCGTCGCCGTCCCCCAGCTGTCCGGCCGCGGCCTCGGTCACACGGGCGGGACGCTCGACAAGATGGAGGCGATCCCCGGCTGGCGCGCCTCGCTCTCGACGGACGAGGTGCGGCGCCAGCTCGAGGAGGTCGGCGCCGTCGTCTGCGCCGCGGGCGACGGCCTCGCGCCCGCGGACAAGCGGCTGTACGCCCTGCGCGACGTCACGGGCACCGTGGAGTCGGTGCCGCTCATCGCCAGCTCGATCATGAGCAAGAAGATCGCCGAGGGCACCGACGCCCTCGTGCTCGACGTCAAGGTCGGGACCGGGGCGTTCATGAAGGACCTCGCGACGGCCCGGGAGCTGGCTCGGACCATGGTCGCGCTGGGCACGGACGCCGGCGTGCGGACCGTGGCGCTGCTGACCGAGATGTCGACCCCGCTGGGGCTGACCGCCGGCAACGCGCTCGAGGTGCGCGAGTCCGTCGAGGTGCTCGCGGGCGGCGGCCCGGCCGACATCGTCGCGCTCACGCTGGCCCTGGCCCGCGAGATGCTCGCCGCCGCCGGCGTGGACGGGGTCGACCCGGCCGACGCGCTCGCCGACGGCCGCGCGATGGACGCGTGGCGCCGCATGGTGGCGGCGCAGGGCGGCGACCCCGCGGCCGACCTGCCGACGGCGCGGGAGACCGACGTCGTGCTCGCCCCGGCCGACGGCGTCCTCGTCCGGCTCGACGCCCTGGGCGTCGGCGTGGCCGCCTGGCGCCTCGGGGCCGGGCGCGCACGCCGGCAGGACCCGGTGCAGGCCGGCGCCGGCGTCGAGCTCCACGCCAAGCCGGGCGACACGGTCCGCGCCGGCCAGCCGCTCATGACGCTGCACACCGACACGCCCGAGCGCTTCGCCCGGGCGCACGAGGCGCTCGAGGGGGCCGTCGAGGTGGCGCCCGAGGTCTCCCGCCCGGCGACCCCCGACCTCGTGCTGGAGCGCGTGGCCGGGTGAGGCCCGGGTCCCCGCGCCACGGCGCCGTCGACCCGCCGCCGGATCCGCCGCCGGTCCTGCTCGAGGTGCGGCGGCGGGTCGAGGCGCTCGTGGCCGGGCTGGACGACGTCGAGGGCGGGCGCACCGACCGGTGGGACGCCCCGGGCGACCGCCGGGCCGGCGTCCGCGGGTGGGGCGACCGCGCCGTGGCGGCGGGCGGGACCGTGGTGGACGTCTGGTTCGACGCCGACGCCGGTCACCTGCGGGTCGCCGCGACGCCCGCCCGGGGGTGGTGGGACCCGTCCGGCCGCCGGGGCGCCTGGCACGAGTGGCGGGACGCGGACGCGCCCGGCGTCGTCGACGACGTCGTCGGACGCTTCGAGGCCCTGCTCGCGGCGGCGCGGGCCGAGGCCCCGGCCCGGCCACGCCGCGCGCCCCGGCGCCGCGGCGGCCAGGGTGGGGCAGCGCGCCCGGACGGGCGCACGGACCACGGAGGAGCGCACCCTTGAGCGAGCAGACGACGGGCGAGGAGCCCCGCGAGGTCGACGTCTTCGACAACGAGGAGGTCGAGACGGTCCAGGCGGAGCAGACGAGCTACGTGTCGCGGGCCTCCGGCGGGGGCTCGGTGCCCGAGGACCAGGACGAGCAGACGCACCTGCCCGACACCACCGGTACCTCGGGCGGCGACCCGCTCGCGGGCGTCACGGCGGGCGAGGACGGCACGCCGTCCGCCGACGACGCCGTGCAGGGCGACACGGGCCCCGAGCACCCCGGCCAGCACGGCGACGGGTACTGAGGGGCACCTCGACCCCGCACCCGGGCCCGGCCGGCCCGCACGGCTCCCCACGGGCGCCCGTCCCGCCCCTCGAGGGCGTGGGCGGGCGCCCGTCCGTCGTCGCGGGGCACCTCAGGCCAGCTCGACCGGGCGTCCCGCCGTGATGCGGAGGAGCTCCTCGGAGGAGACCTGCAGCGCCGTCCCCGGGCGGCCCGCCGGGGCCCAGAGCCGGGGGTGGGCGGCCAGCGCCGCGTCGACGAGGACGTCGACGACCTCGAGCGCGGCGCGGCCGGCGTCCGCCCCGGGCAGCGGCAGGCCGACGGGCGGGAGGTCCTCCGGCGGGCACCCGCAGAGCCGGACCACCTCGGCGGCGGTGGCGGGGCGCAGGCCCGGCAGGCCGCGGCTCGCCACGAGCCGCACCACCTCGTCCGTGCGCAGGGGACGGGCGGCGACGAGGACGACGAGGACCGCGCGGGTCCGGGCCCGCGGCGGGTCGGCGGGGTCCGCGAGCAGGAGCGCGCACCGCGCCACCGCGCCGGCGGGCGCTCCCACCTCGCGGGCGAGGTCGGCGGCGGAGCCGGGGACCTCGCGGGCGAGGTCGGCGGCGGAGCCGGGCGGGTGGTCGAGGACGACGACGTCCGCCTGCGCACCGACGTCGGCGAGGGCCTGCCGCACGGCGGTGACGACCGGGTCGGCGGCGGCGTCGAGGACGACGGGGTCCGGGGCGGCGGCGTCGGCGGGGGCGCCCGCGGGGGCGCGGGCCGGCGTCGGGGCGGTGGCGACGGGCGCGGCGCCGTCGCCCGCGGGGAGGGCCTCGTCGGCCGGCGTCGGCGCCATCGCCCGAGGCTAGTGGCGCGGCGGACGGCGTGCCCGGTCCGTGCCGGGGGCCGCGGGGAGCGGCCGTCCACCGGTCGCCCGTCCCGTCTTGACGGCTGTCGGTGGTCGGCGCTCTACTTCTCCGTGTTCGAACTCGTGTTCGAACGAGGGTGGTCCGGTCGCGGTGCGGCGGGTCCCGGCACGAGGAGGCAGCGTGGCACGCACCTACGACGACGAGGTGGTCGTCCGCACGACGACGGCCGACCCGCTGGTCGACGAGCTCCTCGCCACCGGGCGGTCGGAGGACGGCGCCGGGCGCCCCGAGCGCCCCGAGGCCTTCCTCTGGCGCGGGCGGCTGCACGTCGTGCGCTCCGTCCTCGGCCGCTGGTACGAGCGGCGCGCCTGGTGGGAGCAGGACCCGCAGCGCGCCGAGGCCGGCGTCCTCGTGGGCGCGGGCTCGCGCGGCCCCTCCCGCACGCCCTCGCTGGACCGCGAGGTCTGGCGGGTCGAGGCGAGCGCCGGGCGGGTGGCCGGCAGCGGCGTCTACGAGCTGTGCCGCGAGGACCCGGCCGCGCCGGGCGGGTGGAGCCTGCGCCGTGTCGACGACTGAGCTCGAGGCCGCCGCCGGTCCCCGCGCCCCCCGCGGCGGCGCCCCCGCCCGCCGGGCGGGCACGCGGACGGCCGGGTCCCGGGCGGCCGCCGCCGGGGCGTCCGCCGCGGGGCCGGTGCTCGCCGGGCAGCCCGCGGCGGCCGCGGCCGACCTCCTGGCCCGCAGCCGCGCCGGGCTGGCCGCGGCGTGGGCCGCCCCCACGCCGGAGGAGCGCTACGTCGCCGCCCACCTCGCCGGCCTGCGGGCCGGGGCCGCGGTCCTCGCCGTCCGCGGGCGTCCCCGCCGGGGCGTCGGCCTCGGCGTGTGGCAGGTGCTGCCCCGGGTCGCCCCCGAGCTGGAGGACGCGGCGCTGCGGCTCGCCGCCGGCGCACGCCGCCGCGCCGCCGTCGAGGCCGGACGCACCGGCGTCGTCACGGCGCAGGACGCCGAGGAGCACCTGCGGGAGGCCGAGGCGTTCGCCGGTGCCGTCGCGGCCGTCCTCGGGCTGCCCGTCGCGCTGCCGCTGCCCCTGCCCGCCGCCGGGGCGGTCCCCGTCGGCGCGGGGCGCTGAGGCGTGGCCTTCCCGCACCTGCGCGTTGCCTCGGGGTACTCCCTGCGGCACGGCGCCTCGAGCCCCGACGCGCTCGTGGCCCGGGCGGCCGAGCTCGACCTCGACACGCTCGCGCTCACCGACCGCGACGGCCTCTACGGCGCCGTCAAGCACGTCACCGCCTGCTCCGAGGCGGGCATCGCCCCCGTGCTGGGGGTCGACCTCGCCGTCGAGCCCTCCGGCCTGGCCGGCGGGCTCCCCGCCTGGGCGGACCCGGGGCGCGGCGTCCGCGAGGGGACGGGCGGCCCCGCCCGGGGCGGGGCGGCGGTCGACGCCCGCCTGCCGCGCGTCACCGTCCTCGCGCACGCGGGCGGCACCGACGCCGACGGGCGACGGGTCGTGCGCGGCCGACGGGCGTCCGGCGAGGTCCTCGGGGCGGGGGAGGGGTGGGCCGCGCTGTGCCGCCTCGTGTCGGCCACCCACCTGCGCGGGGAGCGCGGCACGCCCGTCACCACGCCCGCCCTCCTGGCCGCGCACGCCGAGGGCGCCCGCACCGGCGCCCCGGCGCTCACGGTGCTGCTCGGGCCGGGCTCCGAGGTCGGGCGGGCGGTGCTCGCCCGCCGCGACGACGTCGCCCGCGCGGTCCTCGCGCGCTGGTACGACCTGCTGCCGCTGGGGTCCCTGGCCGTCGAGGTGGTCTGCCACGACGGCCCGCCGGGGACGCCGGGGAGCCTGCTGCACGCGGGCCGCATGCTCGCGCTGGCCCGCTCGGCCGGCCTGCCGGCGGTGCTCACCGGCGCCGTCCGCTACGCCCGCCCCGAGGGGGCCCGCACCGCCGACGTCCTCGACGCCGTCCGCCGGCTCGTGCCGCTGGACCTGCGGCACCTCGACCGCACGAGCGCCCGCGGGCACCTCACCGGCACCGCCGCCATGACGGAGGTCGCCGCGCGGGTCGAGGCCGCCGCCGGGGACGCCGGGCCCGGCCCGTCGGGCGCCCCCGGCGGCACGCTGCTGCGGGACACCGAGGCGCTTGCCGCGCGGTGCCGGCTCGACCCGGCGGCGGACCTCGGCATCGGGAAGGTGCACCTGCCCGAGGCGTCGGTGCTCGGCGTCGAGGGCGACCTCGACGCCGCCCTGCGCGCCCGGTGCGAGGGCGCCGTCGGCCGCCGCTACCCGGGGGCCTCCGCGGCGCTGCTGCGGCAGGTCACCGAGCGGCTGGACGACGAGCTCGAGGTCGTGCGGCGGCTCGGCTACCCGTCCTACTTCCTCACGGTGGCGCAGGTCTGCGACGAGATCCGCGGCCTCGGCGTCCGGGTGGCCGCCCGCGGCTCCGGCGCCGGGAGCCTCGTCAACCACCTGCTCGGGGTCTCCGGCGTCGAGCCGCTGTCCCAGGGGCTGCTCATGGAGCGCTTCTGCACCGTCGAGCGGGCGCAGCTGCCCGACATCGACGTCGACGTCGAGTCCGCGCGGCGCGAGGAGGTCTACGCCCGCGTCGTCGAGCGCTTCGGCGGCGAGCGGGTCAGCGCCGTCTCGATGATGGACACCTACCGGGTCCGCCACGCGGTGCGCGACGTCGGCGCGGCCCTCGGCATGCCGCCCACGGAGATCGGCGCCATCGCCACGGCCTTCCCGCACGTGCGGGCCCGGGACGCGCGCGCCGCCGTCGCCGAGCTGCCCGAGCTGCGCGCCTCCGGGCTCGGCCACGAGCGGCTGGCGCTGCTGCTCGACCTCGTCGAGGACCTCGACGCGCTCCCGCGCCACGTCGCGCTGCACCCGTGCGGGGTGCTGCTGTCCGACGCCGGGCTGGGGGACCGCACGCCGGTGGAGGCCAGCTGGGCCGGCTTCCCCATGAGCCAGTTCGACAAGGACGACGTCGAGGTCCTCGGGCTGCTCAAGCTCGACGTCCTCGGCATCCGCATGCAGTCGGCGATGGCGCACGCCGTCGCGGAGGTGGAGCGGGTCGACGGGCCCGCGGCGGTCGCGGCGGGCGGGCACGCGCCGGACGCGCCGTACCTCGACCCGGCCACCGGCCGCATCGACCTCGACGCCGTGCCCCTCGACGACGAGCGCACCTACCGGCTCGTGCGCTCCACCCGCACCCTCGGGTGCTTCCAGATCGAGTCGCCGGGCCAGCGCGAGCTGGTCGGCCGCTTCGCCCCGCAGGACTTCGCCGACCTCGTCACCGACATCTCGCTGTTCCGGCCCGGGCCGGTGAAGTCGGACATGATCACGCCCTTCCTCCGGGCCCGGCAGGGGTGGGACCCGCCGCAGCACGTCCACCCGCTCGTGGACCCGGCGCTGGCGGAGACGTGCGGCGTGGTCGTCTTCCACGAGCAGGTCATCCGGCTCGTCGCGTCCACCACCGGGGTCTCCCTCGCGGAGGCCGACGAGGTGCGCCGCCGGCTCGGCACGAAGGAGGGGCAGGCCGAGGTCCGCGAGCAGTGGTTCCCCCTCGCCGCCGGGCGCGGGCTGGAGGGGGCCGTCGCGGAGCGGGTGTGGGACGTCCTCGCCGCCTTCGCGTCGTTCGGGTTCTGCAAGGCGCACGCCGCGGCGTTCGCCCTCCCCACCTACCAGTCGGCCTGGCTGAAGACCCACCACCCGGCGGCCTTCCTCGCCGGGGTGCTCACGCACGACCCCGGCATGTACCCCAAGCGGCTCGTCCTCGACGACGCCCGCAACCTCGGCATCGCGGTGCTGGGCCTCGACGTCAACGCATCCGACGCCGTCTACCGGGTCGAGCGGGTCGAGGTGCCCGAGGGCACCCCGCCGCCGGCGCCGGTGGTGGGCGCCTCGCCCGCGCCGCCGGCGCTGCTGCCCGGCCCGTCCGCCGCGGGGGCCGACGACGCCCCCCGCGTCCCGGTGCCCGGGCGCGACGGCGAGCCGCCGTGGCGCGGTGCGGGGCTGCGGACCGACGCGGCCGTCCCCGACGCCCGTGGCTACGGCATCCGCCTGTCGCTCACCGACGTCAAGGGCATCAGCGACGCCGAGGTGGCCCGCGTCGTCGCCGGGCGTCCCTACGACTCCCTGGCCGACCTCTGGCAGCGGGCCCGGCCCACGCGGCCGGTCGCCGAGCGGCTCGTCCTCGCCGGGGCCCTCGACGCCGTCCACGGCATCGGTGCGGCCCCGGCCCGCCGCCGCGGGACGACGACCCGGCGCGACCTGCTCCTCCAGCTCGGCGAGCTGGAGCGGTGGACCCGCGGCGCCGAGCGGGCGTCGCGCCGCGTGGCTCCCGGCGGGCGCCGCGGACGGGCGGCCTCGTCGGGGGCGGACCTCCCGGTCCCGGGGCGGTCGACGGGGCGCGGTGCCGGGGGCCGTCGGGGAGCGGCCCCCGGCACCCCGCCGGCGTGGACCAGCGGGTCCGGCCGGGGCGACCGGCCCGACGGGCCGGCCGGGCCCCTCGTCGACCCCGGGGCCGGCGGCGCGCTCGACGTCGCCGCGGCCGCCGCGCGCCAGTCGCAGGCGGCCGCGCCGGTGCGCCCGGAGGGCGAGCACGAGGTGCAGCTCGCCCTCGACGTCGGCGGGCCCGCCGACGCCGCCCCCTCGGGCCTGCCCGAGATGACGCCGGGCGAGCGGGTCCGGGCGGAGCTCGAGGTGCTCGGCCTGGACGCCAGCGCGCACGTGCTCGAGCTGTACGGCCCGCTGCTGCGGGTGCTCGGCACCACCGGCTCGCAGCAGCTGGCCGGCCGGCGGACGCGCAGCGAGCTGCTCGTCGCGGGGGTCAAGGTGGCCACGCAGACCCCGCCGATCCGCTCGGGGCGGCGGGTCGTCTTCCTCACGCTCGACGACTCCACCGGGCCGGTGGACGCGACCTTCTTCGAGGACGTCCAGGGCCCCTACGCCGCCACGGTCTTCGGCTCCTGGCTGCTCGTCGTCCGGGGGGTGCTGCGCCGCACCGGGCCGCGGGGGGTCTCGCTGCGCGCCACGGGCGCGTGGGACCTGCCCACGCTCTGGGCGGCCTGGTCGGCCGACGGCGAGGAGGGCCTGCACCGGGCCATGCGTCCCGTCACGGGCGAGGTGGTGCCCGACGAGGCGGCCGTCGTCGGCGCGGCCGGGTCGCGCGCGCTGCGGCCGGTCATGGCGCGCAGCACCGACCTGGCGCCGGCGGCCGGCCGGTGGGTCGGCGTCGAGCAGCGCACCGGGCGGACGGTCGGCACCGGCCGCGACGACGGCGCGCTCACGTCGCTCGACGGGCCCAGCCGGGCCGCGGGGGCGGAGGCCGAGCGGCGCGCGGCGGCGGCGTTCCGCCGGGCCGTCGCCGTGGCGGCGCGCTCGGCCGCGGCCGCGGAGGTCGTGGCCCAGGCGGAGGAGGAGGCCGCCGCGGCGGCCCTGCGGCCCGCGGCCACCGGGACGGACGGCCCGTCGGCCACGGCGCCCCGGACACGTCGGGTGCTCGTGCACGCCAGCGGGTTCCGGCAGTCGCCGTACAGCGACATCGCCCCGCCGGGCGGGGACGTCCGCGACACCCGCGGCATGGCCCGCGGCGGCCGGACGGTCCCGCCCGGCGGGGCGGCGGCGCGGCCGGCGGCCCCGGCCGCCGTGCGGGGCGCAGCCGGCGCCGCGCCGCGCAAGCTGTGGCACTCCAGCCAGGGGAGCTCGGGCCGGTGAGCGCCGCGGCGCGTGCGCTCCCGTCGGTGCGCGAGGTCCTCGCGGCGCCCGTCCGGTGCCCCGCGACGGCGGAGGGCGCGGCGGTGCGCCCCGGCGCGGGCGCACCGCCGTCCCCCCGGACCCGTGCACGGGTCGGCCCGGCGGGCGACCTCGGCGCCGGGTCGCCGTCGGCACCGGTCACTAGGGTGGCGAAGGCCGACGACCCGGAGGAGGGCCCCGTGCCAGCCGACGCAGCACCCGACCCCGCCCACCACGCCGACGCCGACGCCGCCGACCCGGCCGCGCCCGGCGCCGCCGCCGCTCCCGCCCGTCGGGACGGGCGGCGGACGAGGGGCGCCCACCCCGTCGTCGCCGAGGGGGTGGCCGAGCTCCTCGCCGCCGCCGGCGGGCCCGGCTCCCGCGCCGGCCTCGCGGTGCTCGACCTCGGCGGCGGCACGGGCGGTCTCGCCGTCGGCCTGGCCGAGGCCGGGCACGACGTCGTCGTCGTCGACCCCAGCCCCGACGCGCTGGCCGCGCTGGCCCGCCGGGCCGACGAGGTGGGGGTGGCCGGGCGGCTCACGGGCGTCCAGGGCGACACCGACGACCTGGCCGAGCACGTGGCCGACGCCAGCGTCGACCTCCTGCTGTGCCACGGGGTCCTCGAGGTCGTCGACGACCCCGAGCAGGCGCTGCGCGCGTGCCGCCGCGCCCTGCGGCCCACGGGCCGCCTCAGCGTCCTCGTCGCCGGGCGCGGCGGGGCCGTGCTGGGGCGGGTGGCCTCGGGGCACCTGCCCCAGGCCCGTGCGCTCCAGCAGGACCGCGACGGCCGGTGGGGCCCGCAGGACCCGCTCCAGCGCCGTTTCGACGCCGACGGGGCCCGCGACCTCCTCGCGCGCGTCGGGTTCTCCGTCCTGCGGACCGAGGGCGTCGGCGTCCTCGCGCCGCTGGCCCCCCGGCACGGCCCGGACCTCGACCCGTCGGCCGCGCGGGTCCTCGCCGCCCTCGAGCAGGACGCCGCGCGCGACCCGGCGCTGCTCGGGGTGGCGGCGGCCCTGCACCTGCACGCCGCGCCCGTCTGACCGTCGCCCGGAGCCCGGGCCCACCCGCACCGCCGCACCACCCGCACCGCCGCACCACCGGAGGAGGACGCCGCCGTGGCCCGCTCGCAGCTCGACCGTGGGCCCCACGCCGCCTACCCCCACGGCACCGGCCGACCCGGCGGCGGGCCCGTGGCGGGCCCCGACGCGGACGACACCGGCTGCACCGTCCTCCACGTCGACATGGACGCCTTCTACGCGTCGGTGTCGCTGCTCGACCACCCCGAGCTCGTCGGGCAGCCCGTGGTCGTCGGCGGCTCCGGCGGTCGGGGGGTCGTCCTCTCCGCGACGTACGAGGCCCGTGCCCTCGGGGTGCACTCGGCCATGCCCATGGGGCGGGCCCGACGTCTCGCGCCCCACGCCGTCGTCCTCCCGCCCGACCACCGGCGGTACGCCGAGGTGTCCGCCGGCGTCATGGAGGTCTTCCGCTCCACCACCCCCGACGTCGAGCCGCTCAGCGTCGACGAGGCCTTCCTCGACGTCCGCGGCTCGATGCGCCGCCTGGGCACCCCGCGGCAGATCGCCGGGCAGATCCGTGCGCGGGTGCTCGACGAGCAGGGCGTCACCTGCTCCGTCGGCGTCGCGACGACGAAGTTCGTCGCCAAGCTCGCCTCGTCGCGCTGCAAGCCGGACGGCCTGTGCGTCGTGCCGGCCGACGGCGTCGTCGAGTACCTGCACCCGCTGCCCGTCGGGGCGCTGTGGGGCGTGGGGGAGAAGACGGCCGAGCACCTCGAGCGGCTCGGCCTGCGGACGGTCGGGGACGTCGCCCACACCCCGCGGACGACCCTGCTGCGGGCGCTCGGGGAGGCCACCGGGGCGCACCTCGCGGCCCTGGCGTGGGGACGGGACCCGCGGCCCGTCGTCGGCCGCCCGGCCGAGAAGAGCATCGGCGCGGAGGAGACCTTCTCCTCCGACGTCGACGACGAGGCCGTCGTCCTCCGCGAGGTCCTGCGGCTGTCCGAGCTGACGGCCGCCCGGCTGCGCGCCGGCGGCCTCGTGGCGCGCACGGTCGTGCTCAAGGTCCGCTTCGCCGACTTCGCCACCATCACCCGCTCGCGGACGCTCGACGAGCGCACCGACGTGAGCCGCGAGGTGTACGGCGCGGCCCGGGCGCTGTGGGAGGCGCTGCGCCTCGACCGCGCGCGCATCCGGCTGGTCGGGGTCCGCGTCGAGGGCCTGTCGTCGGCGGCGTCCGCCCACCACCAGATGCGGCTGGACGACCGGGACCGCGGCTGGCGGGAGGCCGACCGCGCCACCGACCGCGCCACCGCGCGCTTCGGCTCCGCGAGCGTGACGTCGGCCAGCCTCCTGCGCGGACGGCGCGGCGACCCCGGCTCGTCCGGCGTCCGGCCCGCCACGCGCCCCGAGGTGTGACCCACGCCACTGCCCTCTCGGCCTGGCCTGGACGCGCCGCCCCACGTCCGGCGGCTCGCAGGAAGATCGTGGTAGACCCGGCTTTCGCACGTGCCGACCGCGACCTATCCTCGTGGTGGACGTCCCGCGTCGCGGATACGTCGTCTTCCCCGGGAGGTCCTGTGCCGCTGTCCGAGCACGAGCAGCGCCTGCTCTCGCAGATGGAGCAGCAGCTCCTCAACGACGACCCGAAGTTCGCGTCGGCGATGAAGGGCAGCACCCGCCGTGCCGCCTCCGCCGGCCGCTTCCTCCTCGGGGGGGCGGGCATCCTCGTGGGGATACTCCTGCTCGTCGTCGGTGTCGCGACCCAGCAGGTGGCCGTCGGTGTCATCGCGTTCGTCCTCATGCTCGTCGGGGCCGGCTACGCCATCTCCACGCCGAAGCGCGGCGCGGGCGGGCCGGTCGGCGTCGTCCGGCCCGACGGCACCCCCGGCCCCCGTCCCGCGGGCGGTGCCCGCCCCACCGGTCGCCGCGCCCGCCCGGCCGGCCCCGCCGCCGGCGGCTCCTTCATGCAGCGCATGGAGGAGCGGTGGCAGAAGCGCCGCGACGAGGGCGGCGGGCGCTAGGCCCACCCTCACCAGCCCTCGGAGCCCCCCGTCCGCCGCGGACGGGGGGCTTCGTCGTCCCCCGTCCGGGCTATCGGTCCTCGCCCGCCGGGAGGTGCCGACCGCGACCTGCCGGGAGCGCCCGTCCGACGCCCCGCTCGACCCGACCGGTCCGGCAGGGCCCCGCCGTCGTCCGCCCCCGCCCGACCGCCCCGACCCGTGCCGCGTGCCGTGCCGGCGACCACGTCGGCCCGGCGAGGGGGGACACGCGACCCCGCCTCGTCCGGCACCAGGCCGCGCTCGACGACGTCGCCACGTCGCGACCGGAGCCGTGTCGTCGGAACCGACGAGGTCACACGTCGGGGGACGAGGGGTGTCGTCGTGCCCAACGAGGTCGCACGTCGGGGGACGTGGGCGCCGTGCACCTGAGAGATGCGTGACCGAGACCCGAGGCCTGGGACCACGCTCCGGGACCTGCGACCGGACGCCGACGCCACGACGGGCGGGGCCGCCGGGGCTAGCGGTCGTCGCGGGGCGGGCGCGCCGGGCGCACGGCCGGCAGGAGGCGCGCCCGCAGACGGCGCGCACGCGGGACCGTCGCGGCCACGGCGTCGACGACGACGTCGACGTCCCGGCGCAGCCGGGCGGCGGTCGCGGTCGCGGCCTCCGCGACGGCGCCCCCGCCGGGCCGGTAGCGCGCGGCCTCGAGGTCGGCGCGCAGGCGGGCGAGGGCGGCGTCGGGGGCGGCGTCGGGCCGCCCGTCCTCCGACGGCGGCACCGGCCCCTCCTCCGGCCGGACGTCCCCGGCGCCGACGCCGACGACGGCGAGGAGACGTCGTTCCTGCCGGCGCGGGGTCGCCGCGACGGGCACCGGCGCCCCGAGGTCGGCGACCCGGGCGCGCAGCTCGTCCTCCGCCGCCCCGACGAGCGCCGTGCCGTCCCCGGCGCGGGCGCGCCGCAGGGCGACGCCCCACCGACGCCGCCGGGCGACGGCCGCCACCACCGACGGCGCGGCGAGCAGCACGAGGAGGGCGACGGCGGGGACGAGCAGCGCGCGCACGGGGACGGCGTCGGCCGCGGTCGCGTCGGCGCCCGTCGACCCGGGCGTCCCGGCCTCGCCCTCCGGCACCCGCGGGTCGGGGCCCGTGGCCCCGGTGCTGGGCGCGGGCTGCGGCGCGGCGGGGTCATCCGCCTGCGCGCGGCGCTCCTCCTCCCGCTGGGCGGCACGCTCGACGGCGGCGTCGGCCGCCGCCACCTCGGTCCAGGGGGGCGCCTCGCCCGTCTGGATGCTCGGGGTCGGCTCGAAGCGCACCCATCCCGCGCCGGCGAGGTAGATCTCCGGCCAGGCGTGGGCGTCGCTGAGGAGCACGCGGTAGCCGCCGTCCTCCATCCGCTCGCCCGGCAGGAAGCCGACGGCCACGCGGGCGGGCAGGCCGACGGCCCGGGCCATGAGCGCCATCGTGCTGGCGAAGTGGACGCAGTACCCGCTCCTCCGCTCGAGGAAGGCGCCCACGGAGTCCGTGCCCGTGCCGCCCGGCGCCTGCTCGCTGTAGGTGAAGTCGCCCTCGGACCGGAACCAGGCCTGCAGCCGCGTCGCCTGCTGCAGCGGCTCGCCCTCGCCGGCGACCTCCCGGGCCTCCGTGACGAGGTCGGGGGGCAGGTCGTCCGGCAGCTCGGTCTGCTCGGCGGCGAGGCCCGCCAGCAGGGTGCCGCCGTCCACGAGGTCGTCCGCCGTCGGGCGCAGGCGCAGCGCGTCGACGGTGTACCGCTGGTCCTGCGTCGTCGTCGTGCCGTCCGCGCCGACCACGTCGAGCGTCGTGCCGTCGAGCAGCCACCCGGCGGCGTCGTCGCCGAGGTCGACCGTCGTCACGGGGTAGGGCAGCGGGAGGCTCTCCTGGCGCAGGGCGCCCACCGTCACCTCCAGCCGTTGGCGCACGGCCACCCCGTCGGCCACCGCCGTCCCGACGTCGAGCCCGGGCGGCTCCGGGAGCTCCGTGCCCTCCAGCGGCTCGGGCGGCGGCCGGTCCTCGCGCGCGCGCCACGTGCCGTCCTCGAGCACGTCGACGGCCGCGACGCGGAACGGCTGCGCGGCGGCGTCGGTCCCGTCGACGGCCCGGTAGGTGAAGGCCATGGTGTCCGAGCGCTCGCCGAGGTCGCCGACGAGGTCGACCACGGGGTCGACGCGGGCGCCGCCGCTGCCGCCCTCGACGGGCAGGCCGCCCCACCCCTGCCACGCGCCCGGGCCCGCGGCGAGCCGCGGGCCCGCCGCCGTGACGAGCCCCGGGACGACGACGGCGGCGAGCAGGGCGAGCGCCGCGACGGCGGCGGCCGCGACCGCGCCCGGGGCCCTCGACGGCTCGTCCGCCCAGTCGCCGCGACGCGTGGCCGCCCGCCCCCAGCGGGCGGCGCCGCAGCGGGCCTGGGCGGCGAGCAGGGCCAGCCACGCGGCGGCGGTGGCGACGAAGGTGGCGGCGGCCAGCCCGCCCGGCGCCAGGGCCGCCCCCGTCCCGGCCAGCGCGAGCAGCGGGACCCCCGCGAGGGTCGCCCGCCCGAGCCGCACGGCCAGGAGGTCGACGACGAGGGCCACGGCCGCGACCCCGGCCACGACGAGCAGGCGCAGGCCCGGCAGGTCGGGGACCGGGGGGACGGAGCGACGGACGACCTCCCGGCCCTCGAGCAGCAGCCCGCCCAGCGCCGCCGGGGTGGCCGGGCCGGGGAGCAGCCCCAGCAGGCCGGTGGCCGGGGCGAACAGCGCGGTGAGGGCGGCCACGACGACGACGAGCTGGACGGCCGTGCGCACGAGGACCGAGGCGGTGAGGACGTCGAGGACGACGCCCACGAGCGTGACGACGACGACGAGCGCCCACGCCTGGGCCGCCCACGCGAGACCGTCGACGAGGGGCAGGAGCGCGGTCGAGGCGGCGACCACCGCTCCCGCGGCCCAGGCCGCCGGGAGCCGCCGCGGGTCGGCCACGGCCGTCGTGGGCTCGCGGCCGGCGTCGCGCCGCCCGTCGGCCGGCGCCCGGGGCCCCTCGACGGCGGTGCTCACGGCGCCACCCCCGCCGCGGCGGGCCGGGCGACGGACGGACCGGCGGAGCCCGCCCGACGAGCCCGCTGCCAGGCGGTGACGAGGTCGTCGTCCGGCCCGAGGACGGCGGCGCCCCACCCGGCCGCGCGGGCCGCGGCGACGGCGGCCACGGCCGCGGCGTGGTCGTCCGCGACCGGCGCGGTGGTGGCGTCCGTCGACGTCCCCGGGCCGGCGGCTGCCCCGTCCGGGACGTCGGTCAGCCGTCCCGGCGCCCCGTCCCGGGCGACGACGAGCACCAGCCGGAGGGCGGGACGGCCGGCGTTCCCGAGGGCACGGAGGCGGTCGGCGACGTCCTCGGCGCCCGTCACGACGACGAGCACCCGCTCGTCCTCCCGCGGGACGGCGCGGCGCACCACCCCGAGCCCCTGGTCCCTCTCCTCACCCTCGACCAGAGGTCGAGGGTGAGGGTGGTGGAGGCTCCCGGGCCGCGCGGCGGCCAGCCGCTCCAGACGGGCCGCCCGGCCCCGCGTCCCCGCCGGTGCGGGGTCGCGGCCCTCGTCCGCCGTGACGAGGCGGACGGTCAGCCCCTCGGTGGCGAGCGCCTCGCCCGCCGAGGCGACCGCGGTCACGGCCCGCTCGAACGCCTCGAGGCCCACCGCGTCGTCCGGCCCCAGGACGGCGCCCGCTGCGGCGTCGAGCAGGACGACCGCACCGGCCCGCCGGGGGGCGTCCTCGCGGCGCACGACGAGCTCGCCGCGACGCGCGCTCGCGCGCCAGTGGACGCGGCGCCGGTCGTCGCCCGGGCGGTAGTCGCGCAGGACGACGTCGTCCTCGCCCGGCGAGGCCAGCGCCGCGACGCCGCCCGTGCCGGCGCCCGGCCGTGCGGGGGCCGGCAGGGGGACGACGGCGGGCACGACGAGCAGCACGTCGACGGCCCGGGTGGAGCGGGTGCGCAGGACGAGGCCGAAGGGGTCCTGCGCGGTGATCCGCAACGGGCCCACCTCGTGCCGGCCCCGCACGGTCCCGGGCACGGCGTAGCGGACGGAGGCGGACGCGCCGGGCGGCAGCGCCGCGACGACGAAGCGCGCGGCCGGCCGCAGCGCCGACGGGACGACGTCCTCGGCGAGCAGGCGCCGCCCCGGCCGTCCCAGCAGGCCCCTCCCGGCGCCGTGGAGGTCGAGGCGGACGGACGTGCGGCCGCCGAGCGGCACGACGGAGGGGCCGACGACCCGGTCGACGACGAGCGCGGGGCGGGGGACCGAGGCCGCGACGAGCCCGACGAGGAGGAGGACCACGAGCAGGGCGCCGAGCCGGACGACGTCGCGCTGCCCCACGAGCGCGCCGACGAGGCAGACCGCGGGCCCCACGCCCGCGAGGGCGGCCCCCCGCGCGGTGAGGCGCGTCCCGGCGGCCCGCCCCACCGGTCAGCCCGCCGCGAGCGGGGTCCGGGCGAGCACGTCGGCGACCACGGCGCGCCCCGTCGCGTCCTGCTCGGCCGGCCCGCCGCCGTCGTGCGGCACCAGCCGGTGCGCGAGCACGGTCGCCGCGAGCTCCTGCACGTCGTCGGGGAGGACGTGGTCGCGGCCGGCGAGCAGCGCCCGCGCCCGGGCCGCGCGCAGCAGGTGCAGCGCCGCGCGGGGCGAGGCGCCGAGGGCGACGGCGGGGTGCCGTCGCGTCGCGTCGGCCACGTCGACGACGTACCGGAGCAGCGCGGGCGCGGCGTGGACGCGGGCCGCGAGCGCCACGAGGGCACGGACGTCGTCCCCGGTCGCCACGGGGGCCACGAGGTCGAGGGGGTCGGGCCGCCCCCCGCCCCGGGCGGCGAGCACCGCCACCTCGTCCTCCGGCGAGGGGTAGCCCACGGAGAGCCGGGCGGTGAAGCGGTCGCGCTGCGCCTCCGGGAGCGGGTACGTGCCCTCCATGTCCGCGGGGTTCTGCGTCGCGACGACGAAGAAGGGGTCGGGCAGCGGGTGCGTGACGCCGTCGACGGTCACGTGGCCCTCGGCCATGCACTCGAGGAGCGCCGACTGCGTCCGCGGCGACGCGCGGTTGATCTCGTCGGCGACGACGAGCCCGGCGAAGACCGCCCCGGGCGTGAAGGTGAAGGTCCGCTCGGCGGGGTCCCACACGCTGACGCCGGTCACGTCGCCCGGGAGCAGGTCCGGCGTGAACTGGATGCGGCGCACCGCGAGGTCCAGGGCCCGGGCCAGGGCGGTGGCGAGGACGGTCTTGCCGACGCCGGGCACGTCCTCGACGAGCAGGTGACCGCCGGAGACGAGCGTGGTCACCGCGGCCCGGACGACCTCGTCCTTCCCGCGGACGACGGAGCGGACGGCGTCGAGGACGGCGCCGGCGGTGCGCCCGGCCTCCTCGACCTCGGCGGGCGAGGGAGGGGCGGCGGGACCGGCGGGCGCGTCGGCACCCCCGCGTGGCGGCGGCGCGGTGGGCGCGGTCGTCGGCGTCACCGACGCACCGTACGTGAGCGTCCGCCGCCGTACCGGCGGTCCGCGGGACGGCCGTCCTCCACCACCCTCCCGGGGCCCTCCACCACCACCCGCCCGGGATCCCCCACAACCCCCCACCGATGGCCCCGCGGCGGCGGCGGTGGGCCCCGTGCGGCGTCCCGGAGCCGCTCAGGGCGGCCTCCCGCCGCCCGGGCCGGCGCCGGCCCTCCACCCCGCCCCCCGCGCGGCGTCCGGCGCGTCGGCCCTCTGACCTGCGGCGATACCGGCGGCACTGGGCCGTCCGGGTGGTCCTCGCCGGTCCGCTCCCGTTGACGGTGGGGCGAAGTGGAGTACGGTGGAGGACGTCGGAGCGCAGGGGTGGCTGCACCCGCCGACCGGGAGGGCATCGGGCCCTCGCCGGGGAGCGGTGAGGCGCCCCGGGGGAGGTGGGCCGTGTTCCTCGGCACGCACTCGCCGCGCCTCGACGACAAGGGCCGGCTGATCCTCCCCGCGAAGTTCCGGGACCAGCTGGCCGGTGGCCTCGTGGTCACGAAGGGGCAGGAGCGCTGCCTCTACGTGTTCCCGGAGCGGGCGTTCGAGGAGCTGCACGAGCAGCTCCGCCAGGCGCCCGTGACGAGCAAGCAGGCCCGGGACTACGCGCGCGTCCTGCTCGCCGGGGCGTTCGACCAGGTCCCGGACCGGCAGGGCCGCATCACCGTCCCGCAGCCCCTGCGGACGTACGCCGGCCTCGAGCGCGACGTCGTCGTCATCGGGGCGGGCACCCGGATCGAGGTCTGGGACGCCGCCGCCTGGGAGGCCTACCTGGCCGAGCAGGAGGACGCCTTCTCGGCCACCGCGGAGGAGGTCGTGCCCGGCCTCTTCTGACGGGCGGCGCGCCGTCCGCGCGCCTCCCGGGCGGAGGTGCCGCGCGGCGGCAGCATCTGCCCCGCGGCGGCGCCAGAGGCGCTGCCGCACAAGCCACCACAGCACGCCCAGCACGCGCACGACGCACGTCAGCACCACCAGTCACATCTGTCACACGAGCACCACCGGTGTCCGGGGCGGCCTCCAGCCGCTCCTGCCGACCCGGGACCTGGCGCACTTCCCCGGCGCCAGGCACCGGGCCCGGCCGGAGCGGATGGGGACCCCTCCGGACGACGGCGCTCACGACCGGCCTCGAGCCGCGGGGAGGAGGAGCCATGGCCGACCACGACGGCGACCTCCCGCCCGGCCCCGGCGCCCCCGCCGGCCGGCCGGCCGCCGACCGCCACGTCTCCGTCCTCCGCGAGCGGTGCGTCGACCTCCTCGCCCCGGCCCTCGACGCGCCGGGCGCCGTCGTCGTCGACGCGACGCTCGGCATGGGCGGCCACGCCGAGGCCCTCCTCGAGCGCTGCCCCTCCGTGCGCCTCGTCGGCCTCGACCGCGACCCCGCCGCCCTCGCCCTGGCCGGCGCCCGGCTCGAGCCCTTCCGCGACCGGGTCTCGTTGGCGCACACCGTCTTCGACGGCCTCCCGCGCGTCCTCGCCGACCTCGGCCTCGGTCCCGTGCAGGGCGTCCTCTTCGACCTCGGCGTCTCGTCGCTCCAGCTCGACGAGGTGGAGCGCGGGTTCTCCTACTCGCGCGAGGCCCCGCTCGACATGCGGATGGACCCGACCCGCGGCACGACGGCGGCCGAGGTGCTCGAGACCTACCCGGCGGCCGACCTCGCCCGGGTGCTGCGCGAGTACGGCGAGGAGCGCTTCGCCCGGCGCATCGCGGACCGCGTCGTCGCCGCCCGCGCCGTCGCGCCGCTGCGCACCACGCGCGAGCTCGCCGACCTCGTCCGCGACGCCGTGCCCGCCGCCACCCGGCGGACGGGCGGCAACCCGGCCAAGCGCACCTTCCAGGCGCTGCGGGTCGAGGTGAACGGCGAGCTCGAGGCGGTCCGCCGCGCCGTGCCCGCCGCGGTCGACGCGCTCGCCGTGGGCGGCCGTCTCGTCGTCATGTCCTTCCAGTCGCTGGAGGACCGCGCCGTCAAGCAGGTCCTGGCCGCAGGCTCGACGAGCACCGCGCCGGCCGACCTGCCCGTCGAGCCGCCGGAGCACGCGCCGCTGCTCCGGCTGCTCACCCGGGGCGCCGAGACGGCGTCCGCCGAGGAGACCGCCCTCAACCCCCGTGCCGCCTCCGTGCGGCTGCGTGCCGCCGAGCGGGTGCGCCCCGGACGCCTCAGGAGGGCCGCATGAGCGCCGCCAGCGCCGCCAGCTCCACCCGTGCCCTCCGCGCCGCCGGCGTGCCCGCCCGGACCTCGCCGCCGCGCGGGCGGCCCCTGCGCGAGCAGGCGGCCCGTGCCGTCGCGGCGCGGCCGGCCCCCCGGACGACGGCCCGGGCCACCCGCCCCGGGGAGACCGCCCGGGCCACGGCCCCCCGGGTCCGCCTCGTCGCGCCGCCGAGCTCGGCCCGCCGCCGCCTGCCCTTCGGGCTGCTCTGCGGGCTCCTCGTGCTGGCCTCGCTGCTGGGCGTCCTCCTGCTCAACATCTCGCTCTCGCAGGGCTCCTACGAGCTGCACGCCCTCCAGCGCGACCAGCGCGCCGCGGTGGAGGAGCGCCAGGCCCTCGCCGAGCGTCTCGAGACCACGTCCTCCCCGGGCGAGCTCGCCCGCCGGGCCACGGAGCAGGGCATGGTGCCGGCGGGGCCGACGGCCTTCGTCGCCCTGCCCGAGGGCCGGCTCGTCGGCACGACGGCGCCGGCCGAGGACGTCCCGCTGGAGGAGGGCGTCGCCCCGGCGCCGCTCGACCCGTCGGCCGTCGCCGCCGACGAGCCCGCGCCCGCCGAGGCCGCGGCCGAGGCGGCCGCCTCCGCCGCCGAGCGCGGCGTCGAGGCCGACACCGGCACCCCGCAGACCAGTGCCTCTCAGACCGACGCGTCGACGCAGGAGGACAGCCCCTGATGCCCGGCCGCCCCGCCGCCCGTCCCGCCGGCCCCCCGTCGGGGAGGCCCGCCCGCGGCCGCGACGGCCGACCGCTCGTGCGCCCCGAGCGCCGCGCCCGCCTGCTGCTGGCGCTGGCCCTCGCCGTGCTCGTCGTCTTCGCCGGCCGGCTCGTGCAGGTGCAGGCGCTGGACGCGCGCTCGGTCGCCGAGCAGTCGCTCCGCGACCGGATCGGCCCCGAGCGCCCGCTGCCCGCGCAGCGCGGCGACATCCTCGACGCGGACGGGAACGTCCTCGCGACGAGCGTGGAGCGGCGCACCGTCGTCGCCGACCCGCTCATCGTCGACCAGTACAAGAGGGTGGAGGAGAAGCAGGTCGTGGCCCAGGGCCTCGAGGACGCCGTCCGCGACCTCTCGTCCCTCCTCGGCCGCGACGAGGACGACGTCCGCACCGCCCTCACCCGCGAGGGCCGGTACAGCGTCGTCGCCAAGGGCATCACCCCCGAGGTGTGGTCCGAGGTCGCCGACCTCGGCGTCCCCGGCGTCACCTCCGAGAGCACCTGGGCGCGCTCCTACCCCGGCGGGACCCTCGCCGGCGGCGTCCTCGGCTACACCGGCGGCGACGACGGGGCGGGCCTCGGCGGGGTCGAGGCCGTCATGGACGAGGAGCTCTCCGGCGAGGACGGCTTCCAGCGCGTCGAGCGCGGGCGCATGGGGCAGGCCATCCCCATGGGCGAGAGCGAGCGCGTCGACCCGGTCCGCGGCGGCGACGTCCGGCTGACCCTCGACCGCGACCTGCAGTTCACGGCCCAGGAGCGCGCGGAGTCGGTGCGCGAGCAGGCCAAGGCCGAGTGGGTCAGCGTCGTGGCCCTCGAGGTGAGCACCGGCAAGGTGCTCGCCCTCGCGGAGTCGCCGTCGGTGGACCCGGAGCGGGTCGGCAGCACGGACCCGGCGCTCCTCGGCAGCCGCTCGGTCTCGGACGTCTTCGAGCCCGGCTCGACGAGCAAGGTCGTCACGGCCGCCGCCGCCCTCGAGGAGGGCGTCGTCGAGCCGCTGGACCAGTTCACCGTCCCGTACCGGATGACGACGCAGAACGGGCAGTCCTTCCGGGACTCCCACCACCACGACGACGAGCCGCTCACCTTCGCCGGCATCCTCGGCGAGTCGTCCAACACGGGGACCATCCAGGTCGGCGAGCGGCTGACCCGCGAGCAGCGCCACGACTACATGCAGCGCTTCGGCTTCGGCCAGCAGACCGGCATCGAGCTGCCGGGCGAGTCCGCGGGACTGCTGTCGCCGGCCGACCAGTGGGACGGCCGCCAGCAGTACACCGTGCTCTTCGGCCAGGGCGTCTCGGTCAACGCGCTCCAGGCCGCCGAGGTCTACGCCACCATCGCCAACGGCGGCGTCCGCATCCCCCCGCGCCTCGTCGAGGCGACGGTGGACGCGGACGGCACCGAGCACGAGGCCCAGCGGCCCGCCGGGACGCGCGTGGTGAGCGAGGAGACGGCGCAGCAGGTCTCGACGATGCTCGAGGGCGTCGTCGCCGAGGGCACGGGCGACGCCGCCGCGGTCCCGGGCTACCGCGTCGCCGGCAAGACGGGCACCGCGGAGGCCCCGTCGCCCACCGGCGGCTACAGCGGCTACACGAGCTCCTTCATCGGCTACGCGCCCGCCGACGACCCCGAGGTGGTCGTCTCCGTGGTGGTCCAGCGGCCGACCAACGGCTTCTACGGCGGCCAGGTCGCGGGCCCGCTCTTCCAGGACGTCATGGCCTTCGCGCTCGCCCAGCGCGGCGTCGTGCCCTCCGGCGAGCCCGCGCGCCTCTACCCCCAGACCTGGTGAGGGCCCTCCCGGCGCGGCGGGGCCTGCCCGGCCGCGCCGGTAGCCTCGCCGCCGTGCTCGACCAGCCCCGCCGGCCCCGCCCGACGTCCCCCGGACCGGCCGGGGGCGACCCCCGTGGCTGACCGGGCCGCCGCGTCGACGCCGTCGACGCCGCTGGCCGACCTCGCCGCCGCCGTCCCCGGCGGGCGCCTCGTCGGCGCCGACGACGGCCGTGGCCCCGACGTCACCGGCGTCACCCTGGACTCGCGCGCCGTCGCCCGCGGCGACCTCTACGCCGCCCTCCCGGGCGCCCGCGCCCACGGCGCCGACTTCGCGCACGACGCCCGGGCCGCCGGCGCGGTGGCCGTGCTCACCGACGCCGAGGGCGAGCGCCGCCTCCGGGCCGCGGGCCAGGACCTGCCCGTCGTCGTGGCGCCCGACCCGCGCGCCGTCGTCGGCGACCTCGCCGCCCGCGTCCACCGCACCGGCACCCACCGGGGCGACGGCCCCGGGCCGCTCCTGCTCGGCATCACCGGGACCAACGGCAAGACGACCACCGCCTACCTGCTCGAGGGCGCGCTGGCGGCGGCCGGCCGCACGACGGGCCTCGTCGGGACCGTCGAGACGCGCGTGGCCGGCGAGGTCGTGGCCAGCGCCCGGACGACGCCCGAGGCGCCCGTCCTCCACGCCCTCCTCGCGCGGATGGCACGGGCCGGGGTGGACGTCGCCGCGCTCGAGGTCTCCAGCCACGCGCTCTCCCTGCACCGCGTCGACGGGCTCGTCGTCGACGTCGCGGGCTTCACCAACCTCTCGCAGGACCACCTCGACTTCCACGACGGCATGGAGGACTACTTCGCCGCGAAGGCGTCCCTCTTCACGCCGGAGCGGTCGCGGCGCGGCGTCGTCGTCGTCGACGACGCGTGGGGCCGGCGCCTCGCGCAGCAGGCCTCGGTGCCCGTGACGACGGTCGCGACCGCCGCGGGGACGCCGGCGGACTGGACCGCCGAGGTGGCGCCGGACGGGGTCGGCCCCACCGGGACGGACTTCGTGCTCGCCGGGCCGGACGGCGCGCGCCTCCTGCTGCGCGCGCCCCTGCCGGGCGCCTTCAACGTCGCCAACACCGCCCTGGCGGCGGTCGTCCTCCTCGAGGCCGGGCTGGCGGCCGACGAGGTCGTCGGCGGGCTCTCGCAGGCCGGGTCCGTCCCCGGCCGGCTCGAGCTCGTCGCCCCGCCGGCCGCGCCCGACGGCACGCCGCTCGCCGCGCTCCCGCGGGTCCTCGTCGACTACGCGCACACGCCCGACGCCGTCGCCGCCGCCCTGGCGGCCGTGCGCCCCAGCACCGCCGGGCGCCTCGTCGTCGTCCTCGGCGCCGGCGGCGACCGCGACCGCGGCAAGCGCGGCCCCATGGGCGCCGCCGCGGCACGCGCGGCCGACGTCGTCGTCGTCACCGACGACAACCCCCGCTCCGAGGAGCCGGCGGCCGTCCGCGCCGCCGTCCTCGCGGGCGCCACGAGCCCCGGCGGGCGGGACCCGCTGGCCCCGCCCGCCCCCGCCACCGTGCTGGAGGTCGGCGACCGGGCCCGCGCGCTGCGCGCGGCCCTCGACGCGGCCGGCCCCGACGGCACCGTCCTGGTGGCGGGCAAGGGCCACGAGCGCGGCCAGGAGGTCGCCGGCGTGGTCCACCCCTTCGACGACCGTGACGAGGTCCGCGCGGCGCTGGCCGCCGCGGCGGCCGGCGGCAGCGAGAGCGAGGACGCATGACCCCCCTGACCCCCGCCGAGGTGGCGGCCGTCGTCGACGGTGCGCTGCACCGCCCCGACGGCGCCGACGGCGCCGAGCCGGCCGCCCTCACGGGCCCGGCCGCGACGGACTCGCGCGCCGTCGTCCCGGGCGGCCTCTTCGTCGCCCGGCGCGGCGAGCACGCCGACGGGCACGACCACGTGGTGGCGGCCTTCGCCGCCGGGGCGGCCCTCGCCCTCGTGGCCCGCCCCGTCACGGGCCCGGACGGGGCGCTCGCGGGCCCGCAGGTCGTCGTCGACGACGTGCAGGTGGCCTTCGAGGCGCTCGCGCACGCGACCGTCGAGCGGCTGCGCGCCGACGGTGCGGTCGTCGTCGGCCTCACCGGGTCGGCCGGCAAGACGACGACGAAGGACCTCCTCGCCGCGCTGCTCGGCGCCCTGGGCCCGACGACCGCCACGCCGATGTCCTACAACGGCGAGGTGGGGCTGCCGCTGACGGTCCTCGCCGCGACGGAGGAGACCCGGTTCCTCGTGCTCGAGATGGGCGCCCGTGGCGCCGGCCACATCGCGGCCCTGTGCCGCGTGGCGCGGCCGGACGTCGCCGTCGTCCTCAACGTCGGGCAGGCGCACGTCGGGGAGTTCGGCTCCGTCGACGCCGTCGAGCGCGCCAAGGGCGAGCTGCCCGAGGCGGTCGGCGCGGACGGCACCGTCGTCCTCGACGTCGACGACGAGCGCGTCGCGCGGATGGCCGCGCGGACGAGCGCGCAGGTGCTGCCCGTCCGGGCGCAGGGCTCCGGCGCCGGCGCGCTCGTCTGGGCCACCGACGTCGACCTCGACCCCGCCGGCCGCGCGACCTTCCGGCTGCACAGCCGGCTCGGCATCCCCGCCGGCGCCCAGCCGCGCTCGGCGGACGTCGCGCTGCGCCTCGTCGGCGAGCACAACGTCGCCAACGCCGTCGCCGCGGCGGCCGTCGCCCTCCGGCTCGGCCTGCCGCTCGAGCGGACCGCGGAGGTGCTCTCCGCGAGCGGCCCCGCGAGCCGGTACCGCATGGAGGTCACCGAGCGGGCCGACGGCGTCACGGTCGTCAACGACGCCTACAACGCCAACCCCGAGTCGGTCCGGGCGGCGCTCAAGGCCCTCGTCGCCATGCGCCGCGGCCCCGACGGGCGCGAGCGCCGCACGTGGGCGGTGCTCGGCGAGATGCTCGAGCTCGGCGCCGGCGCGACCGCCGAGCACGACCTCGTCGGCCGGCTCGCGGTGCGGCTCAACGTCTCCCACCTCGTCGCCGTCGGGGAGGGCGCCCGTGCGGTGCACTCCGGCGCCCAGCACGAGGGGTCCTGGGGCGACGAGGCCGTCCACGTGCCCGACGCCGACGCGGCCCTCGCGCTGCTGCGGGCGGAGCTGCGGCCGGGCGACGTCGTGCTCGTGAAGTCCTCGAACGGCGCGGGCCTGCGCCACCTCGGCGACGCGCTCGTCGCCGACTCGCCGCCCGCCGGCCCCTCCGGCCCTGCCGCGCGCGAGGGGGACGCGCCGTGCTGACCGTCCTCGTCGCCGCCGGCGTCGCCCTCGTCCTGTCCCTGCTCGGCACGCCCGTCTTCATCCGCTGGCTCGTGCGGCGCGGCTACGGGCAGTTCATCCGCGACGACGGCCCCACGACCCACAAGACCAAGCGCGGGACGCCGACGATGGGCGGCGTCGTCATCGTCGCGTCGACGCTGCTCGCCTACGCCGTCGCGCACCTCGTCACCCTCGACGCGCCGACGGCCTCGGGCCTGCTCGTGCTGCTGCTCATGGCCGGCCTCGGCGTCGTCGGCTTCCTCGACGACTTCATCAAGATCTCCAAGCAGCGCAGCCTCGGGCTGCGGAGCCTGCCCAAGCTCCTCGGGCAGGCGGGCGTGGCCGTCGTCTTCGCCGTCCTCGCCCTGCAGTTCCCCAACGACAACTTCCGCACCCCGGCGTCGACGCGCATCAGCGTCATCCGCGACACGGGCGTCGACCTCGCCTTCGCGGGCGCGCTCGTCGGCACGGTGCTCTTCGTCCTCTGGGCCCTCGTCATGATCGCGGGCGCCAGCAACGGCGTGAACCTCACGGACGGCCTCGACGGGCTGGCCACCGGGGCGACGACGGCCGTCGCCGGCTCCTACCTGCTCATCGGCGTGTGGCAGTCCAACCAGAGCTGCCAGGCCGTGGCCACGGCCGGGCCCAACTGCTACGAGGTCCGCGACCCGCGCGACCTCGCCGTCGTGGCGGCCGCCCTCATGGGCGCGTGCTTCGGCTTCCTGTGGTGGAACGCCTCGCCCGCCAAGATCTTCATGGGCGACACCGGCTCGCTGGCCCTCGGCGGCGCGCTCGCCGGCCTCGCGATCCTCTCGCGCACGGAGCTGCTGCTCGTCCTCCTCGGCGGCCTCTTCGTCATCATCACGCTGTCGGTCGTCATCCAGGTCGGCTCCTACAAGCTCACGGGGAGACGGGTCTTCCGGATGGCGCCGCTGCAGCACCACTTCGAGCTCGCCGGCTGGGCGGAGGTCACCATCGTCATCCGCTTCTGGATCGTCGCCGTGCTCTTCGCGGCGCTCGGCCTCGGCATCTTCTACGCCGAGTGGGTCGTCGGGACGGGGCTGTGAGCAGCCCGGTCGGCACCGTCGGCGGCCCCACGACGCCCCGGACGGACGCCCTCGTCGACGCCGGCTCGGCGTGGGCGGGGCTGCGGGTCGTCGTCGCGGGGCTCGGCACGTCCGGGTTCGCGGCGGCCGACGCCCTCGCGCAGCGCGGGGCGCGCGTCCTCGTCGTCGACGCGCGCGACGGCGACGACGAGCGCGAGAAGGCCCGCGTCCTCGACGTCATGGACGTCCGGGCACAGCTCGGCGACGCCGCCGCGGGCGCCCTCGGCGGCGCGCTGCCGTCCGTCGACGGCGCCGTGCCCGACCTCGTCGTCACCTCGCCCGGCTGGCGCCCCGACGCCCGTCTGCTGGCCGGGGCCGCGGCCGCCGGCGTGCCCGTGTGGGGCGACGTCGAGCTGGCGTGGCGCCTGCAGCCGGCGCCCGGCGCCCGCGGCCGGGCGCCGTGGCTCGCCGTCACGGGCACCAACGGCAAGACGACGACGACGCGCATGCTCGCGGCGATGCTGTCCGCGGCGGGGCTGCGGACCGCGGCCGTCGGCAACGTCGGCGTCCCCGTCCTCCACGCCGTCGTCGACCCCGAGCCCTACGACGTCCTCGCGGTCGAGCTGTCCAGCTACCAGCTGCACTGGTCGGCGTCGGTCGCGGCGCAGTCGGCCGCCGTCCTCAACATCGCCCCGGACCACCTCGACTGGCACGGCGGCATGGACGCCTACGCCGCGGCGAAGGGCCGCGTCTACGAGGGCGTCGAGCGCGCCTGCGTCTACAACGTCGCCGACCCGGCCACCGAGGCCCTCGTGCGCGAGGCCGACGTCGTCGAGGGCGCCCGCGCCGTCGGCGTCACGCTGGGCATCCCCTCGGTCGGCATGCTCGGCGTCGTCGAGGACGTCCTCGCGGACCGCGCCTTCGTCACCGAGCGGCACGAGGCCGCGGCGGAGCTCGGCACCCTCGCCGACCTCGTGGGCGCCTCCGGCGGCACGGGGCCCGCCGCGCACGTCGTCGAGGACGCCCTGGCCGCCGCCGCGCTGGCCCGCTCGCACGGCGTGCCCCCGGCGGCGGTCCGCGCCGCCCTCCAGGGCTACCGGCCGGACGCGCACCGGATCGCCCTCGTCGCGGAGGCCGACGGCGTCCGCTGGGTCGACGACTCCAAGGCCACCAACCCGCACGCGGCGGCCGCCTCGCTCGCGGCCTACGACCCGGTCGTGTGGGTCGCCGGCGGGCTGCCCAAGGGCGCCGCCTTCGACGAGCTGGTGCGCCGCCACGCGGGACGCCTGCGCGGCGTGGTGCTCGTGGGGCTCGACCGCGAGCCGCTGCGCGGGGCGCTCCGGCGACACGCGCCCGACGTCCCCGTCGTCGAGGTGGACCCGTCGCACAGTGGGGGCGTGGCTGCGCCGACGACGACCTCCGCCGCGCCTCCGGGCGGCCCGGCCGACGACGCCCCCCGCGCCTCCGGCCGCGTCGTCATGGACCGCGCGGTCGCCGCCGCCGCAGGCCTCGCCCGCCCCGGCGACGTCGTGCTCCTGGCGCCGGCGTCCGCCTCGATGGACCAGTTCACCGACTACGGCGCCCGCGGCGACGCCTTCGCGGCGGCGGTGCGCGCCTCCCTCGGGCAGGGCTGAGCCGTGGCGCTGCGCACGCCCCCGCCCGCGCGCCCCCGCGAGGACGACGACGCCCCCTCGCTCCGGGAGCGCGTCGGCGGGACCGTCACCCACTGGGTGCAGCGGGCCGACACCCCGGCCACGAGCTTCTACCTGCTCGCGGCGACGACGGGCGTCCTCGTCGTCCTGGGCCTCGTCATGGTCCTGTCGAGCTCGAGCGTCGAGTCGATGGAGGCCGGCCGCTCGCCGTACTCGCAGTTCACGAGCCAGCTCGTCTTCGCCGTCCTCGGCGTCCCGCTGGCGTACGCGGCCTCCCGCGTCCCGGTGCACGTCTGGAAGGCGCTGGCCTGGCCGGCGGTGGGGCTGGCCGCCTGCCTCCAGGCGCTCGTCTTCACGCCGCTCGGGGTCGAGGTCAACGGCAACCGCAACTGGATCGGCGTCGGCAGCTTCACGCTGCAGCCGGCCGAGTTCGTCAAGCTCGCGCTCGCCGTCTGGTGCGCGGCGGTGCTGGTGCGCAAGGGCCCCCTCCTGCGCGACTGGCGGCACGTCGTCGTGCCGGTCGTGCCCGTCGGGGGCTTCGTCCTGGGCCTGGTGCTGCTCGGCCACGACCTCGGCACCGGGCTCGTCGTCATGGCGGTCGTCGTCGCCGCGCTGTGGGTCGGCGGGGTGCCGCTCAAGACGCTGGCCGTGCCCGGGGGAGCGCTCGCGCTCGTGGCGGGCGTCCTCGTGCTGAGCAGCCCGAACCGCATGCGGCGCATCGGCGACTGGCTCTCCGGGGACTGCGACGTCCTCGGGGCCTGCTACCAGTCCGCCCACGGCCTGGCCGCCCTCGCCGGGGGCGGCGTCACCGGGCTCGGCCTGGGCTCGAGCCGGGAGAAGTGGTCCTACCTGCCCGAGGCCCACAACGACTTCATCTTCTCGATCATCGGCGAGGAGCTGGGGCTCGTCGGGACCCTGCTGGTGCTCCTGCTCTTCGCCGCGCTGGCGGTCGGCTGCATGCGCGTCATCCGACGTCACCCCGACCCGTTCGCCAAGGTCGCGACGGCCGGCGTCATGGCGTGGGTCGTGGGCCAGGCGTGCATCAACATGGCGGTCGTGCTCGGCCTGCTCCCCGTCATCGGCGTCCCGCTGCCCTTCGTCAGCTCGGGCGGCTCCGCCCTCGTCGCCACGCTCCTCGCCATGGGGGTCGTCCTGTCCTTCGCCCGCACCGAGCCGGGGGCGGCCGAGCTCCTCGCCACCCGCGCCGGCGTCGTGCGCCGCTCGCTCGTCGTCGCGGCCTCGGCCCGCGGCGGCCGCCGGGGCGCCCGGTGAGCGCGGCCGGCGCCGCGGGGCGCCCGCCGTCGGTCCTGCTGGCCGGCGGCGGCACCGCCGGCCACGTCAACCCGATGCTCGCGCTCGCGGACGCCGTCCGCCGGCGCCACCCGGACGCGCACGTCCTCGCCCTCGGCACGGCGGAGGGGCTCGAGGCGCGGCTGGTGCCCGCCCGCGGCTACGAGCTGGCGCTGGTCCCGCGCGTGCCGCTGCCGCGGCGTCCCTCGCGCGCGCTGCTCTCCCTGCCCGGGCGCCTGGGCGAGGCCGTGAGCGCCGCCGACCGCGCGGTCGCCGGCTGCGGCCCCGACGGCGCGGACGTCGTCGTCGGCATGGGCGGTTACGTCGCCGTGCCCGCGTACCTCGCCGCCCGACGGCGCGGCGTGCCCGTCGTCGTCCACGAGCAGAACGCCCGCCCGGGCATCGCCAACAAGCTCGGCGCGCGGCTCACCCGCCACGTCGCGACGACGTTCCCCGGGACGCCCCTGCCGCACGCCGTCCGCGTCGGGCTCCCCATGAGCCCGGCCGTCGCGCACCTCGACCGCGGGGCGCTGCGGGCCGAGGCGCGGGCAGCCTTCGACCTCCACCCGGAGCGGCCGACGCTCCTCGTGTTCGGGGGGTCGCTCGGCGCGCAGCGCCTCAACGAGGCCGTCGCGGGGGCGTGGCCGGACCTCGCCGCGGCCGACGTCCAGGTGCTGCACCTCACGGGCGCCGGCAAGGAGGTGCCCGTGCTCGGCACGGGCGCCGACGGGCCGGTCCACCGGGTGCTGCCGTACACCGACCGCATGGACCTCGCGTACGCCGCCGCGGACGTGGCGCTCTGCCGTGCCGGCGCGGGCACCGTCTGCGAGGTCGGGGCCGTCGGCCTCCCCGCGGCGTTCGTGCCCCTGCCGATCGGCAACGGCGAGCAGCGGCGCAACGCCGAGCCCGTCGTCGGGGCGGGCGGCGCGCTGCTCGTCGACGACGCCGACCTGGACGCGGCGTGGCTCCGCGCCGAGCTGCTGCCCGTCCTCGCCGACCCCGCCCGCCGGGCGCGGATGGGCGCGGCGGCGCAGGCGAGCGCCGTGCGGGACGCCGACGACCGGCTGGCCGACCTCGTGCTCGCCGCGGCGGGCCGGGCATGAGCCCCGCCCCGGTCCCCGCGGCCGCCGACGACCTCCTCGGGGGCGACGTGCCGACGGTCTTCGACGTCGCCGCGCCCGTCCCGCCGGCCGACGACCTGGGCGGGGTGCACCTCGTCGGGGTCGGGGGCATCGGCATGTCCGGGATCGCCCGCGTGCTGCTCGCCCGCGGCCTGCGGGTCAGCGGCAGCGACGCCAAGGACCTCCCCGTCCTCGCGGTGCTGCGCGCCCTCGGCGGCGACGTCGGGGCAGGGTTCGACCCGGCCCGCCTCGAGGGCGCCGGCACGGTCGTCGCCGGCTCGGCGATCCGCCCGGACAACCCCGAGCTGCTCGCGGCGCGCGAGCGCGGGCTCCGGGTGCTGCACCGCTCGCAGGGCCTGCAGGCGCTCATGGCCGACCGCCGCGCCGTGGCCGTCGCCGGGACCAACGGCAAGACGACGACGACGTCGATGCTCGTCGTCACCCTGCAGCACGCGGGCCTCGACCCGTCCTTCGCCGTCGGCGGGGAGCTGACGGGGGCGGGCACCAACGCCCACGACGGGACCGGCGACCTGTTCGTCGCCGAGGCCGACGAGTCGGACGCCTCCTTCCTCGTCTACGCGCCCGAGCTGTCGGTCGTGACGAACGTCCAGCCCGACCACCTCGACCACTACGGGACGCCGGCGGCGGTCGAGCGGGCCTTCGGCGCCTTCGCCGGCCGGGTGCGGCCCGGCGGCACGCTCGTCGTCTGCGCCGACGACCCGGGCGCGGCCCGCCTCGCCGCGGCCGTCCGGGCCGCCGGCGCGCAGCGGCCCGGCCGGTGGCCGGCCGTCGTCACCTACGGGCTCGACGCCGCGGCGGACGTGCGCCTCGTCGACGTGGCGCCGGCGGGCGGCCGCATCTCGTTCCGGCTCCTCGAGGGGGACGTCGACCACGGGGTCGTCGACCTCGGGGTACCTGGCGTGCACAACGCCCTCGACGCGGCAGCGGCCTGGACGGCCGCCACCCGGCTCGGCGTCGACCCCGCCACGGCCCGCGCGGGCCTCGAGTCCTTCACGGGCACGCGCCGCCGGTTCGAGCCGCGCGGCACGGCCGACGGGGTGCGGGTCTACGACGACTACGCCCACAACCCCGCCAAGGTGGCGGCCGCGGTCGCCACGGGGCGGCAGGTGGCCGGGGCGGGGCGCCTCGTCGTCGTCTTCCAGCCGCACCTGTACAGCCGCACGCTCGACTTCGCCGCCGAGTTCGGCGCCGCGCTCGCCTCCGCCGACGAGGTCCTCGTCATGGACGTCTACGCCGCCCGGGAGGACCCCGTGCCCGGCGTGACCGGCGCGCTCGTCGCCGGCGCGGTGCCGCTGCCCGCCGAGCGCGTCACCTACCTGCCCTCGTGGGGCGACGCCGCCGGTGCCGCCGCGGGCCGCGCGCGGCCCGGCGACCTCGTCCTCACCGTCGGGGCCGGCGACGTGACGATGGTGGCCGCCGAGGTCCTCGACGTCCTCGCGCGCCGGGGGAGCGGGGGACCGGCGTGAGCGGTCGCCGTCCCGTCGCGCCGCGCGCACGCCCGGCGGCGCGGCCGTCCCGGGGCGAGCCCGTGGACGGGCCCGTGCAGCAGGGGCCCGCCGACGACGACCTCGCGGCCGCCGCGCCCGCGGACGGCGACGACCGTGCCCGGCCCCCCGTCCCCGCCCACCGGGGAGGCCTCCCGCCCCGTCCCCGGGGCGGCGGCGCCGCGCACGGCGGGACGCCGACCGCCCCCCGCGCGCCGGCCCCGCGGCCGGCGTCGGAGCGGGGCGGGCTGCCCGGCCGGGCCGCGCCCGTGCACCTGCGGCGCTCGACCCCCCGCTCCACGGCCGCCCCCTCGGGCGCGCCGCCCGCCGCCGTCGTCCGCACGCGGGGCCGGACGGTCACCGTCGACGCGGCGCGCCGCTTCGCCGAGCGGGCGCGCGAGCGCCGCCGTGCCGCGCTCAAGCCCGTCCTGCTCGCGCTCGCGGCGCTCGTCGTCGTCGGCGCCGTCGCCTGGGTGCTCCTCTGGTCGCCGCTGCTCGTCGTGCGCGACGTCGCCGTGCTGGGCCTGCAGCGTCTCGACCCGGCCCAGGTCGCGGCCGTCGTCGACCCCGCCCGCGACGTCCCGCTCGCCCGGGTGGACACGGGCGACCTCGAGGACCGCCTCGAGGCGCTGCCCCTCGTGCAGTCCGCCGTCGTCGGGCCGGTCTGGCCGTCGGGCCTGGAGGTCCGGGTCGTCGAGCGGGTGCCGGTGGCCGCCGTCGCCTCGCCGGACGGCGGCTTCGACGTCGTCGACCGCACCGGCACCACGGTGCAGACCTCGCCCGAGCCGCCGGCCGACGTCCCCGTCATCGACGTCGACGTGACGACGGCGGGGCCCGACACCGTCCAGGCCGTCACGCGGGTCCTCGACGAGCTGCCCGTGGCGCTGCGCGAGCAGGTCGCGGCGGCCGGGGGTGCGAGCCGGGACGGCGTCGTGCTGCGCCTGCGCGAGGGCGCCCAGGTGGTGTGGGGCGGCGCCGACCAGACGCCGCTCAAGGCCGAGGTGCTGACCGCGCTGCTGCAGCGCCCCGCCGCGCTCTACGACGTGAGCGCCCCGCGCGCCCCCGTCGTCCGCGCGGGCTGACGCCCGGACCACCCCCCTCGCCGCCGACGCCGCGTCCGCCCCTGCCCGCGGGCCGCCGGCGGAGGCACCGACGACCGGCGTCCCCGGGACCCGTGCCTGCCCCGCCCCGGGTCGCGGACCTGCCTCTCTCCCGGGCCCGGCGCGTCGCGGCGTGTCGGGCCGTGGCGGTCGACAGGGGTGCCGCGTGGCACCTACGGTCTCCCCAGCGCGCACCTGACATAACTCTTACCCTCGACCAGAGGGTGAAGGTTGGCCTCGGGAGCCGGACCGGCAGACGTCAGCTCACCAGCGAAGGGCTCCCCTCGTGGCATCACCCCAGAACTACCTCGCCGTCATCAAGGTCGTCGGCATCGGCGGCGGCGGCGTCAACGCCGTCAACCGGATGATCGAGGTCGGCCTCAAGGGCGTCGAGTTCATCGCCGTCAACACCGACGCCCAGGCGCTGCTGATGTCCGACGCCGACGTCAAGCTCGACGTCGGCCGCGAGCTCACGCGCGGGCTCGGCGCCGGCGCGGACCCCGAGGTCGGCCGTCGCGCCGCCGAGGACCACGCCGAGGAGATCGAGGAGGCGCTGCGCGGCGCCGACATGGTCTTCGTCACGGCAGGCGAGGGCGGCGGCACGGGCACCGGCGGCGCCCCCGTCGTGGCCCGGATCGCCCGCGAGCTCGGCGCCCTCACCATCGGCGTCGTCACGCGGCCCTTCACCTTCGAGGGACGCCGTCGCGCCAACCAGGCCGACAGCGGCATCGAGAGCCTCCGCGAGGAGGTCGACACCCTCATCGTCATCCCCAACGACCGGCTGCTGTCGATCAGCGACCGTGCGGTGAGCATGCTCGACGCCTTCCGCTCCGCCGACCAGGTCCTGCTGTCCGGCGTCCAGGGCATCACCGACCTCATCACCACGCCGGGCCTCATCAACCTCGACTTCGCCGACGTCAAGAGCGTCATGCAGGGCGCCGGCAGCGCCCTCATGGGCATCGGCTCGGCGCGCGGCGAGGACCGCGCCGTCCTCGCGTCCGAGGCGGCCATCTCCTCCCCGCTGCTCGAGGCGAGCATCGACGGCGCCCACGGCGTCCTGCTGTCCGTCCAGGGCGGCTCGGACCTCGGCCTCTTCGAGATCAACGAGGCGGCCCGGCTCGTGCAGGAGGCCGCGCACCCCGAGGCCAACATCATCTTCGGCGCCGTCATCGACGACGCCCTCGGCGACGAGGTCCGCGTCACCGTCATCGCGGCGGGCTTCGACAGCGGCACGCCGTCGCGCCGCCGGGACGAGCGCGGCCAGGCCGCCGCGCCGGCGGCCCAGCAGCGCCCCGCCCGCGGCGCCGCCCCGCAGCAGCGCCCCGCGCCCGTCGGCGGGGACGACGTCCCCACGTCGCCGTGGCCCGGCGCCCAGGGGTCCTCGCCCGCGGCGGCCCCGCAGCAGCAGGAGCGTCCCGCCCCCGCCGAGGCGCGCGAGGACGCCCAGCCCGCGCAGCCGCAGCCGCTCGACCAGGGCCCGGCCTGGGGCCGCGGGCAGCGCGACGACGACCTCGACGTCCCGGACTTCCTCCGCTGACGGCTTACGACGCCGCGGCGGCCCCGGCCGCCGCGGCACCCCCCGACGCCGGGCGTCCCCCGGCGACCGCCCCCCTCCCGTGGGCGCGGTCGCTGCCGGGGGCGCCCGGCGCCGTCGTCGCGCTCACGACGCGCGCGGGCGGCTCGCCGCCGCGCACGCCCCGCGGCCCGTACGACGGCCTCGACCTCGCCCTCCACGTCGGCGACGACCCCGTGGCCGTGCACGCCTCCCGCGACGCGCTGCGGGCGACGCTGGCGGCGCGCGGCGCGGGCTCGCTGACCTTCCTCGAGCAGGTCCACGGCGCGGACGTCGCCGTCGTGCGCGGGCCCGCCGCCGCGGGCGCGCCCGACCTCCCGGCCGTCGACGCGGCCGTCACGGCCACGCCGGGCGTGGCGCTCGCGGTGCTCGTGGCCGACTGCGTGCCGGTCCTGCTCGCCGACCCCGCGGCCGGCGTCGTCGGCGTCGCCCACGCGGGGCGGCGCGGCGCGGTCGCGGGCACGGCCCTGCGTGCGCTGGCGGCCATGGCCGACCTGGGCGCCCGCGACGTCGTGGCCGTCCTCGGCCCGAGCATCTGCGGGCGCTGCTACGAGGTCCCGGCGGCGCTGCGCGACGAGGTCGCCGCCACGGCGCCGGTCGCCGCGTCGACGACGTGGGACGGCGCGCCCGCCCTCGACGTCGCCGCCGTCGTCCTCGCCCAGCTGCGGGACGCGGGCGTCGCGGTCGAGCAGGTGCCGGGGTGCACCGCGGAGCGGCCGGACCTGTGGTCCTTCCGCCGTGACGGCGGCGCCTCCGGGCGCACCGCCGGCCTCGCCTGGGTGCCCGCGTGAGCGTCGCGCCCGGCGGGGCGGGGGAGCAGGGGGGCGCGGAGGGCGCCGTCGCGCGCCGCGAGGAGCTGGCCGCGGCCCTGCGTCGCCTCGACGACCGCGTCGCCGCCGCCTGCGCCGCGGCGGGCCGCGGGCGCGACGAGGTCGGCGTCGTCGTGACGACGAAGACGTGGCCCGCCTCCGACGTCCTCCACCTCGCCGCCCTCGGCGTCCGCGACGTCGGCGAGGCACGCGCCCAGGAGGCCGGCGCCAAGCGCGAGGAGGTGCTCGCGACGGGCGGGCCCGGGACGGGTGACCTCCGCTGGCACGCCCTCGGGCGGCTGCAGCGCAACAAGGCCGGTGCCGTCGCCGCCTGGGCCTCGCTCGTCCACTCCTGCGACAGCGAGCGGCTCGCCGCCGCCCTCGACCGCGGGGCGGGGGCGGCCGGGCGGGTGCTGCCCGTCCTCGTCCAGGTGGACCTCGACGGCGACGAGGGGGACGAGGCGCGCGGCGGGGTGCCCGTGCCGGGGCTGCCCGCCGTCGTCGACGCCGTCGCTGCCGCCGGCTCCCTGCGGCTCGACGGCGTCATGGCCGTCGCCCCCCGCGGCGCCGACCCGGCGGCCGCCTTCGCGCGGCTGGCGGACGCCGCCGCCCGTGTCCGGGCGGACCACCCGGGGGCCACGGTCCTCTCGGCGGGCATGAGCGACGACCTCGAGCAGGCCGTGGCGGCGGGCGCCACCCTCCTGCGTGTCGGGCGCGCCGTCCTCGGCGCCCGCCCGCCGCTCGGGTAGCGTCCCGCCCCGAGGTCGGCACACGTCGACGGGGCCGCCACGGGGCCCGGGCGGCACGGGCAGCACCACGGCCCTCGGCCCGCGACGACCCCTGCACCACCCCACTGACGAGACCGGCGGACCGCGAGGGCGGCGAGGGAGCGAGATGGCAGGCGCGCTGCGCAGGACGATGGTCTACCTGGGCCTGGCCGAGGAGGACCCCCGCGACGACGAGCTCGACGGCTACGAGGACGACCGCGGGGACCGGTCCGCCCGCGGCGACCGTCCCGAGGCCGCGGACGACCGCCGCGCCGACGCCGAGCGGGCCGCCGCCGGGCACACCGCCGGGCACGTCGCCGGCCACACCACCGGCCGCGCCACCGAGGTGCGCGAGCACCGGGCCGCCGTCACGCCGATCAACCGGGAGCGCTCCATGTCTCGTGTCGTGCCCGAGCCGCTGGGGGGCGACCTCAGCCGCATCACGACCATCCACCCGCGCAGCTACAACGAGGCCAAGGCCATCGGCGAGAGCTTCCGCGAGTCGGTTCCCGTCATCATGAACCTCACCGACATGGACGACGCCGACGCCAAGCGTCTCGTCGACTTCTCCGCGGGCCTCGTCTTCGGCCTCCGCGGCTCCATCGAGCGCGTGACGTCCAAGGTCTTCCTGCTGTCGCCGGCGCACGTCGAGGTGACGGCCGAGCAGGCCGGCCCCGGCCGGGCGACGAGCACGGCGGCGGCCAGCTCGTTCTTCAACCAGAGCTAGGGCGACGTGTCGGCGGTCTTCGCCCTCCTGGCGTTCCTCGTCCTGCTCTACCTCGTCCTGCTGCTGGGACGGCTCGTCCTCGACTGGGTGCAGCTGCTCTCCCGCGAGTGGCGCCCCACGGGCTTCGTCCTCGTCCTCGCCGAGCTCGTCTACTCGGCCACCGACCCGCCCCTGCGGGCGCTGCGCCGGGTCATCAAGCCCGTGCGCATCGGCCAGGTGCAGCTGGACCTCGCCTTCCTCGTGCTCTTCCTCGGGCTCGGCATCCTCCGCTCGGTGCTGACCCAGCTCTCTTTCACGACCTGACGCGGCCCCCGCGCCGCAGGACGACCCGGCCCGGGGCCTCCCGGGCCGGGTCGGCGCGTGCCCGGGGGGACCGCTACCGTCGGGACGCCCCGCGCCGCGCGGCGGCCCCCGGCACCCGCCCGGGGAGGAGCACGGGACGAGGACGGTGCGCATGGCGCTGACGCCCGAGATGGTGGCGAGCAAGACCTTCACCGCCAGCCGCATCCGCGACGGCGGCTACAACGTCAACGAGGTCGACGACTTCCTCGACGAGGTCGTCACCGAGCTCACGCGCCTGCGAACCGAGAACGACGGCCTGCGCGAGCAGCTCGCCGAGGCCGAGCGCCGCGCCGCCGACGGCGGGCAACCCGCCGCCGCGACGGGCGACGCCGCGACGACGGAGGACGCCACGCCGGCGGCGCCGCCCGCGCCGGAGGCCCCGGCCGTCGAGACGCCCGCCGTCCCCGAGCCGCCCGCCCCCGTGGAGGCCCCGGCCGCCCCGGCCGCCGCCCTCGCGGACGGCACCGGGACCTCGGCCGGCAGCGCCGCCGGGGTGCTCGCGCTGGCCCAGCGCCTGCACGACGAGCACGTGCGCGCCGGCGAGGAGGAGCGCGACCGTCTCGTCACGGGCGCGCGCACCGAGGCGGACCGCCTCGTCACGGAGGCCGAGGACACGCGGCGCACGACCCTCGAGCAGCTCGAGGAGCAGCGCGCCACCGAGCTCGGCGCCCTCGAGCGGGAGCGCTCCCTGCTCGAGCGCAAGATCGACGAGCTCCGCGGCTTCGAGCGCGACTACCGCAGCCGCCTGCGCGCCTACCTCGAGGGGCAGCTGCGCGACCTCGACGGCACGGCCGCGGTCGTGCCCGGCGGCGGCTCCGGCGGGACGGGCGGCAGCAGCTGACCACCGCACGCGACCGGCACGGCGAGGGCGCCGGCGGCGGGGGCGACGTCGTCCCCGCCGCCGGCGCGGCCCCCGCCGACCCGGCCCCCCGCCCGCCCCGACGGGCGCGCCGGGGCCTCGTCCTCCTCATGGCCCTCGTGGTCCTGCTCGTCTGGGGCACCGACCAGGTGACCAAGCTCCTCGCCGTCGACCGGCTCGTCGAGGGCGAGCCCGTCCCCGTCGTCGACGGCGTCCTCGACCTCTACCTCCTCTACAACCCCGGCGCCGCCTTCTCGCTGGGCACCGGGGCCACGCCGCTGCTGACGGCCTTCGCCGTCGTCGTGGTCGTCGGCGTCGCCGTCGTGGCCCGGCGGCTCGGCTCGCGCGCCTGGGCCCTCACGCTCGGCGTGCTCATGGGCGGGGCCCTGGGCAACCTCACCGACCGGCTGCTCCGCGAGCCCGGGCCGCTGCACGGGCACGTCGTCGACTTCCTGCGCCTGCCGCGCTGGCCCGTCTTCAACGTCGCCGACATCGCGGTGGTGACCGCGGCCGTCCTCGTCGTCCTGCTGACGCTGCGCGGCGTCGGCGTCGACGGCTCGAGGGAGGGGCGCGACGGCACGACCGGCACCCCCGACACCGACGGGGCCCCGGACGTCGCCGACGCCCGTGACGCCCGTGACGCCCGTGACGGGGACGCGGCCCCGACCGAGGGTCACGACGACGAGGGGGGCCCCCGCCGTGGGTGAGCTGCGCCAGATGCCCGTCCCCGACGGCCTCGTCGGCGAGCGCGTCGACGCCGCGCTGGCCCGCCTGCTCGGCCTGTCGCGGTCCCGGGCGGCCGAGGTCGCCGCCGCGGGCGGCGTCCGCGTCGACGGGCGCGAGCTCGGCAAGTCCGACCGCCTCGTCGGCGGCGGCTGGCTCGAGGTCGAGCTGCCCGACCCGCCGTCCGCCCCGGTCGTCGTGGCCGAGCCCGTGCCCGGGCTGCGCGTCGTCCACGACGACGACGACCTCGTCGTCGTCGACAAGCCCGTCGGGGTCGCCGCCCACCCGAGCCCCGGCTGGGACGGCCCCACGGTCGTCGGCGGGCTCGCCGGCGCGGGGTACCGCATCGCCACCTCGGGGGCGGCGGAGCGGCAGGGCGTCGTCCACCGGCTCGACGTCGGCACCTCGGGGCTGATGGTCGTCGCCAAGAGCGAGCGGGCGTACACCCTGCTCAAGCAGGCCTTCCGCGAGCGGACCGTGACGAAGACCTACCACGCGCTGGTCCAGGGCCACCCGGACCCGTCCGCCGGCACGGTCGACGCCCCCATCGGGCGGCACCCGTCCGCGAGCTCCGACCACCGCTTCGCCGTCGTCGAGGGCGGTCGGCCCAGCGTCACGCACTACTCGACGCTCGAGGCGCACCGGTCGGCGTCCCTGCTGGAGGTCCGGCTGGAGACGGGGCGCACGCACCAGATCCGTGTGCACATGTCGGCGCTGCGGCACCCGTGCGTGGGGGACCTCACCTACGGCGCGGACCCGACGCTCGCCGCGCGGCTCGGCGTCCGGCGCCAGTGGCTCCACGCCCTGCGGCTCGGCTTCGAGCACCCGGGCACCGGGCTGCCCGTGGTCTACGAGAGCACCTACCCCGAGGACCTCGCCGTCGCGCTGGAGCGCCTGCGCGGCTGAGGCGTGGGCGTCCACCGCCCCCCACGCCGACCGTCGGCCCGGCGCCGTCCCACCCCGCGGGACGGTGCCGGGCCGTCGTGCGTGCGACCTGCCTCACACCACGCCGTGCGTGGACGACCTCGTGCACGGCGTGTCGTCACCGACCGTGAGAAGCGGCACGCCGGGTCACCACTTCCGCATGATCGCGACGAAGTGCACCAGCGGGCGCCTTCACACATGTCGGACCCCTGGGCTACTTTCGTCAACGCGTCGGCCGAAGTGGTCCGACCCGCTCCACGAGGCGTCGACCGTCCGAGCACCGCTGCCGGACGAAGGAGAGAACCATGCAGAACGAGCCCGGCTCCACCACCCACGACGCTCCTTCCGGCTCCACCCGTCGCGGCCTCTTCAAGGCGGCCGCCGGTGCCGCCGCCCTCGCCGGCGCGGCCGGCGTCGCGGCCGCCCCCGCGGCCTCGGCCTCGGTCCAGCCCGGCGAGCGGGGCATCCCCGTGCGCCGCCGCAGCATCCAGCTGTACACGGTGCGCAACATCCTCAACGCCGACGTCGACCTGACGCTCCGGACCATCCGCGAGATCGGCTACCGCAACGTCGAGACCGCCGGCGCGCCGGCCGGGCTCTCGATCGCGCAGTTCCGCGACAAGCTCGACCAGTACGGCCTCAAGGCGACGTCGGCCCACATCGGGATCCCGCAGCCGTTCAACGAGGACGCGTGGAAGCAGTCGCTGGCCGACGCCCGCACCCTGGGCGCCACGTACGTCAACCACCCGTTCTTCGGGCAGGGCGCCAACGGGCCCGTCCGCGAGGCGGCGGCCTACGAGCAGCTGGCCAAGGACCTCAACCGGGCCGGCGAGCTCGCCAACGCGGCGCGCGTGCAGATGGGCTACCACAACCACCACGCCGAGTACTTCCGCATGAACGACGGCTCGGGCCGCACCGGCATGGACATCCTCTTCGCCAACACGCACGAGGACCTCGTCCACTTCGAGCTCGACCTGTTCTGGACCTACCGCGGTGCGGCGGACCCCGTGGACATCGTCCGCGCCAACCCGGGCCGCATCCGCCAGTTCCACGTCAAGGACATCAACGCGAACGCCACCTTCGAGGACGCGGGCCAGGGCCTGGCGGACTTCGACCGCGTCTTCCGCACCGCGGGCCGCGCGGGCCTCGTGGAGTTCATCGTCGAGCGCGACGACGCCGGCTCTGCTCCCCGGACCCCGGAGCAGGCGCTCGACACCGCCCGCGTGGGCTTCCAGTTCCTCGAGGCCTTCCGCTTCTGACCGGCTGACGCACCACCCCGGGGCGCTCGCACGAGCGCCCCGGGCCCGGCACCACCTCGCACCCCGTCGAAGGAGACGCCCCTCGTGCGCAAGCTCTTCCTCCCGATCGTGACGGCGGCGGCCGTCGTCGGCGGCCTCACGGCCGCCGTGCCCGCCGCCACCGCGAGCCCGACGGCCCCCGCCGTCGAGGCGCCCGACCAGAGCGCGTTCCAGAAGGTCACGCTCAACGACCGGCCCGGTGAGCCCATCTCCCTGGCCGTGCTGCCCGACGGCCGTGTGCTGCACACGGCGCGCGACGGCCGCGTGCTCATCCACGACCCGAAGACGGGCCTCAACCCCCTCGCCGCGCAGGTGCCCGTGTACCTGCACGACGAGGAGGGCCTGCAGGGCGTGGCGATCGACCCGAACTTCTCCAAGAACCGCTGGGTCTACCTCTACTACTCGCCCCTCGAGGGCGACACCCCCGAGGACGACCCGCTGACGCCGGACGTCAACGAGGGCGACGCGCCCTTCGACGCGACGCCCGAGCAGGTCGAGGCCTTCAAGGGCGAGATGCGCCTGTCGCGCTTCAAGCTCAAGGGCAACACCCTCGACCTCGCCACCGAGCAGATGATCATCGAGGTCCCCGTCGACCGCGGGATCTGCTGCCACGTCGGCGGCCAGATCGACTTCGACAGCCAGGGCAACCTGTACCTGACGACCGGTGACGACTCGAACCCCTTCGAGTCGGACGGCTACGTGCCGCTCGACGACCGCGAGGGCCGCCACCCGGCCTTCGACGCCCGCCGCACGTCGGCCAACACGAACGACCTGCGCGGCAAGCTCCTGCGCATCACGGTCGGGCGCGACGGCGGCTACACCATCCCCGAGGGCAACCTCTTCGCCGAGGGCACCGAGGGCACCCGCCCCGAGATCTACGCGATGGGCCTGCGCAACCCGTTCCGCTTCGCCGTGAACAAGCAGACCGACGAGGTCTACATGGCGGACTACTCGCCCGACGCCAGCCAGCCGGACCCGGAGCGCGGCCCCGCCGGCCACGGCCGGTGGATGGTCATCGACGAGCCCGCCAACTACGGCTGGCCCTTCTGCGTCGACCCGGACATGCCGTACATCGACTACGACTTCGGCACCGAGGAGTCGGGCGAGCCGTTCGACTGCGCGGCGCCGGTCAACGACTCGCGCTACAACACCGGTCTCACCGAGCTCCCCCCGGTGAAGAAGTCCGAGATCGTCTACGGCTACGGCGAGTCGGCCGAGTTCCCCGAGCTCGGCACCGGCGGCATCGGCCCGATGGCCGGCCCGGCGTACGACTACAACGAGCGCACCCGCTCGAAGATCAAGTGGCCCGAGTACTACGACGGCGCCGCCCTCTTCTACGAGTGGACGCGTGACTACGTCGGCGCGGTCCGCACCGGCGCCGACGGCGAGGTGACCTCCATCGAGGAGGCCGCGAGCGCCGCGGTGACCGTCGACGGCCCCATGGACATGGAGTTCGGCCCCGACGGCGCGCTCTACGTCCTCGAGTACGGCACCGGCTACTTCGCCGAGCTGCCCGAGGCGCAGCTGGCCCGCATCGACTACACCCGCGGCAACCGCACCCCAGAGCCCAAGGTGTCCGCCGACAAGGTCGAGGGGCAGACGCCCCTCACCGTGAAGTTCTCCAGCGAGGGCACGACGGACGCCGACGGCGACCGCCTCCGCTACCGCTGGGACTTCGACGCCGACGGCAAGGTCGACTCGACCCGCCCGAACCCGACCTTCACGTACGAGGAGGACGGCTCCTACGAGGCGACGCTCCGCGTCATCGACCGCACCGGCCGCTCGGCCGCCGCGTCGGTCCAGGTCATCGTGGGCAACGAGGCGCCCGTCGTGCGCTTCGTCACCCCGACGACGGGCGACACCTTCGCCTTCGGCGACGTGGTCCGCTACGAGCTGGAGATCACCGACGACCAGCCGGTGGACTGCAGCCGCGTGATCGTCAGCTACATCCTCGGCCACGACGACCACGGCCACCCGCTCACGGCGGCCCGCGGGTGCTCCGGCACCATCTCGACGCCGCTCGACACCGGTCACTCCGGGGAGGCCAACCTCCGTGGGGTCTTCCAGGCGACCTACACCGACGCCCCGGGCGAGGGCCTGCCGGCCCGCAGCGGGGTCGCCGAGGTCGTGCTCGAGCCCAGCAACGGCTGAGCCGCCCCCCGGGTGACCGGGGAGCACCAGCAGCACCGCACCAGCAGGAGGGGCGTCGCCGTCGGGCGGCGCCCCTCCCGCGCGTCCCGGGGGCGGCGGCCGGCCGCGGTCGCGCCGCCGTCCCGCCGGTGCGCGGCGGCACGGGCTGTCGGCGGGGCGACGTAGGCTCGTGGCCGTCCTCCGGCAGCCCCGTGCTGCACCGTCCCTGACCTCGCGCGCCGCCCGCGGCGCGCCGCCGGGAGGCCCCCCGCATGCCGTCGTCGTCCGCCGCCGGAGCCGACCAGTTCGTCCACCTCCACGTGCACACCGAGTACTCGATGCTCGACGGCGCCGCCCGGGTGGACGACCTCATGGCGGAGGCCGCCCGGCTCGGGATGCCCGCCCTCGCCACGACCGACCACGGCTTCGTCTTCGGGGCCTACGACTTCTGGCGCGCCGGGCAGAAGCACGGCGTCAAGCCGATCGTCGGGCTCGAGGCCTACGTCGCGCCGGGCACCCACCGCGGCGACCGCAGCCGCGTGAAGTGGGGCGCACAGGGCACCTCCAGCCGCGACGACGTCTCCGGCGGAGGCGCCTTCACGCACATGACGATGCTCGCCGAGAACACCGGGGGCATGCACAACCTCTTCCGGCTGGCCTCGCGGGCCTCGCTCGAGGGGCACTTCTACAAGCCGCGGATGGACCGCGAGATCCTCGCCGAGCACTCGGGCGGGCTCATCGCGACGACCGGCTGCCCCTCCTCGGAGGTCCAGACGCGGCTCCGGCTCGGCCAGTACCGGGAGGCCGTGCAGGCGGCGAGCGACTTCCGCGACATCTTCGGCGAGGGCAACTACTACTGCGAGCTCATGGACCACGGGCTCGAGATCGAGCGCCGGACCCGGGCCGACCTGCTCAAGCTGGCGCGCGAGCTGAAGCTGCCGCTCGTCGCGACGAACGACCTCCACTACACGCGGGCGGAGGACGCCACGGCGCACGCGGCGCTGCTGTGCGTGCAGTCGGGCTCGACCCTCGCCGACCCCAACCGCTTCAAGTTCGACGCCGACGACTTCTACCTCAAGAGCGCCGCCGAGATGCGCCGCACCTGGGCCGAGCTGCCGGAGGCGTGCGACAACACCCTCGCCATCGCCGAGCGCTGCGAGGTGCGCTTCACCGAGGGCAACGGCACGTACATGCCGCGCTTCCCGGTCCCCGAGGGCCACACCGAGCAGTCGTGGTTCGTCGCGGAGGTGCAGCGCGGCCTCGAGCGGCGCTACCCCGGGGGCATCCCGGCCGCGTCGCAGGCGCAGGCGGACTTCGAGTGCCAGGTCATCGCGCAGATGGGCTTCCCGGGCTACTTCCTCGTCGTCGCCGACTTCATCAACTGGTCCAAGGAGAACGGCATCCGGGTCGGTCCCGGCCGTGGCTCCGGCGCCGGCTCCATGGCGGCGTACGCCATGCGCATCACGGACCTCGACCCGCTGGCCCACGGCCTCATCTTCGAGCGCTTCCTCAACCCCGAGCGCGTCTCCATGCCCGACTTCGACGTCGACTTCGACGAGCGCCGGCGCGGCGAGGTCATCCGCTACGTCACCGAGAAGTACGGCAGCGACCGCGTCGCCCAGATCGTCACCTACGGCACCATCAAGGCCAAGCAGGCCCTCAAGGACTCCTCGCGCGTCCTCGGCTACCCCTTCGCCATGGGCGAGCGGCTCACGAAGGCCATGCCGCCCACGGTCATGGGCAAGGACATCCCGCTGTCGGGGATCTTCGACCCGGAGCACAAGCGGCACAAGGAGGCCGAGGAGTTCCGCCAGATCCACGCCTCGGACGCGGACGTCCAGAAGGTCGTCGGGACCGCCCGGGGGCTCGAGGGCCTCAAGCGGCAGTGGGGCGTCCACGCGGCCGGCGTCATCATGTCGAGCGAGCCGCTCGTCGACGTCATCCCCATCATGCGGCGCGAGCAGGACGGCGCCGTCATCACGCAGTTCGACTACCCGACCTGCGAGGGCCTCGGGCTCATCAAGATGGACTTCCTGGGGCTGCGCAACCTCACGGTCCTCGACGACGCCCTCAAGAACATCGTCAGCAACGGCGGCGAGCCGGTCGACCTCGAGTCGCTCACCCTCGACGACCCGACGACCTTCGCGCTCCTCCAGCGCGGCGACACCCTGGGTGTCTTCCAGCTGGACGGCGGCCCCATGCGGTCGCTGCTGCGCATGATGAAGCCCGACGTCTTCGAGGACATCTCCGCCGTCGGCGCGCTCTACCGCCCGGGACCCATGGGTGCGGGGTCGCACACGAACTACGCGCTGCGCAAGAACGGCCAGCAGGAGATCACCCCCATCCACCCCGAGCTGGCCGAGCCGCTCGCGGACGTGCTGGGGGAGACGTACGGCCTGATCGTGTACCAGGAGCAGGTCATGGCCATCGCGCAGAAGCTGGCCGGGTACTCGCTCGGCAAGGCCGACCTGCTGCGGCGCGCCATGGGCAAGAAGAAGCGCGAGGTGCTCGACGCCGAGTACATCGGCTTCCGCGACGGCATGGCGGCCAACGGCTACTCCGAGGCGGCCGTCAAGACGCTGTGGGACATCCTCCTGCCGTTCTCCGACTACGCCTTCAACAAGGCGCACTCGGCGGCGTACGGCGTCGTCTCCTACTGGACGGCGTTCCTCAAGGCCAACCACCCGGCCGAGTACATGGCCGCCCTGCTCACGAGCGTGCGCGACGACAAGGACAAGTCGGCGCTCTACCTCGGCGAGTGCCGGCGCATGCGCATCACCGTGCTGCCGCCGGACGTCAACTCCTCGATCGGGACGTACGCCGCCGTCGGGGCCGACATCCGCTTCGGCCTCGCGGCCATCCGCAACGTCGGCCAGAACGTCGTCGACGCGATCGTCGCGGCGCGCGAGGCGAAGGGCGCCTTCACGTCCTTCGAGGACTTCCTCCGCAAGGTCCCGGCGGTCGTCTGCAACAAGCGGACCATCGAGTCGCTCATCAAGGCGGGCGCCTTCGACTCCCTCGGCCACACGCGGCGGGGCCTCGCCGCGGTGCACGAGGTCTACGTCGACGCGGTCGTCGACGAGAAGCGCCAGGAGGCCATCGGCCAGGACTCGCTCTTCGGCGGCCTCGGCGACGACTCGGCCGTCCAGCTCGCGGCGCTGCCGCCGGTCGGGGACGGCGAGTGGGACAAGCGCGAGCTGCTCGCGAGCGAGCGCGCCATGCTCGGCCTCTACGTGTCCGACCACCCGCTCTTCGGGCTCGAGCACGTGCTGGCGTCCTCGGCCGACTGCTCCATCTCCTCCTTCGTCACGGACGAGTCCCGCCAGGACGGCTCCACGGTGACGATCGCGGGGATGGTCACGACCGTCACGCGGAAGATGACGAAGCAGGGCAACGCCTGGGCGATCGCCACGGTCGAGGACCTCGAGGGGTCGGTCGAGGTCCTCTTCTTCCCCAAGACGTACGCCGAGGTCATGCACGAGCTGCGCGAGGACCTCGTCTGCGTCGTCCGGGGCCGCGTCAACCGCCGCGACGACGTCCCCACCATCTACGCGTCGGAGATGTCGATCCCCGACACCTCGACGCCGGCGGGCGGGCCGCTCGTCATCGAGATGGCGACGAGCCGCTGCACGCCCCCGCGCGTGGAGAAGCTCAAGGACGTCCTGCTCATGCACGCCGGCGGCACCGAGGTGCACCTGCGCCTGCGCAGCTCGCCGGAGCGGGCGACCCTCATGCGCCTCGACAGCGCGCTCAAGGTGACCCCGTCGCCCTCGCTCTACGGCGACCTCAAGGCCCTGCTCGGGCCGTCGTGCCTGGCGTGAGCCACGACGGCGCCCTGGGTCGGGGCGGCCGGCCCGGCGTCGGCGGGGTGCCGGGCGCGGACGACGCGGACGGTGCGCACGGGCCCTCCGGCGCACATGGCCCGGCCGACGCGCACGCGGCCCCCGGCCCGGACGGCGCGGACGGCCGGTCCGGCACGCACGCCGCGACCGGAGCCGAGGGGCGCGCCGGCGCGGACCGTCCGACGGGGCCGCACGGGACGACCGACGCCCCGGCCGCGACGGCCGGGGCGGGGGCGCCCGGGGACCGTCCGGGGCGCGGCGCCGTGCGCAGCGCGGTCGCGCTGTGGGCGGTGCTCGTCGTCGTCGCCGCGCTCGCGTGGTGGCTCGCCGCCCCGCAGCCGCCGGTCCTCACCGACGGCGTCCGCCGCGTCTCGCCGGGGGAGCCGGAGCTGCTCGCCGCGCAGGACGGGTGGTTCGTCGCCGTCACCGCCGCCGCGGGCGCGGTCGGGGGCCTCGCGGTGCTCCGCCGTCGAGGCGGCCCGACGGCGTCGGCCGTCGTCGTCGGCCTCGTGGCCGCCGGCGTCGGAGCGGTCGTCGCCCGCGCGCTCGGCGGTGCCCTCGGGGGCGTCCTGGCGGGCCCGCGTCGTGCGCCGGCACTGCCGGCCGACGTCGCCGACCGTGTCGCCGAGGGCGTCACCGTCCAGGACGTGCCGGGGCTCGTGCTCTCGGCGGACGTGGCTCTCGTCGTCGCGCCGCTGGCCGTGGCACTCGTGGTCGTCGCCGTCCTCGTCGTCACCCTGCTGCGCTCCCCGGCCGAGGTGCGGGCCGAGGACCCCGACGCCGACGACGGCTCGGCGCCCGACCACCCGCGCGCCGAGCTCGACCGCCCCGCGTCCGACCGTCCCTGATCCGGCAGCGTCCCGGGCCCCCGCCGCGCGGCGGTCGCGGTCGGTGGCGCCCTCAGTTGGGGGTGGCGAAGGACAGGTCGGGCGACGTCTGCGGCAGCGCCCCCGTGGCCTCGAGCATCGCGTCCTCCCGCGCCAGCAGACGCAGCTCCGCGGTGAGCCGCGAGGTGGTGTCCGGCAGCGAGAGCAGGTGCTGCCGCTCGGGCAGGTCGAGCACCATGCCCGCCGTCACCAGGTAGGACACGACCTTGGGCGAGGTGATCGTCACGGCGTCGTCCTCGCCGTTGCCGAGCCGCGCGCGGTACGCCGCGAAGGCGGTGCGCACCCGGGCCGCGAGGGCCGGTGCGCGGTCGGCGTCGCCGTCCGGCTCGTCGAGCGGCGTCACCAGCCCGGTGGCCCACTCCGTGCCCGCCGTCTCGTCGAGACCGTGGAGCCGGAACCGCAGCGCCCCGCTCGTGACGATCTCGTAGCGACCGTCCTCGAGGGCGGTCATGTCACGGACGACGGCGGTCGTGCCCACGTCGTGGAGGGCGTCGGCGCCCTCCCGGACGTCCCGTCCGGGCTTGAGCGCCACGACGCCGAAGACCCGGCGCTGCGCCGGCAGCTCCTCGAGGTGACGGGCCAGGGCCCGGTAGCGCGGCTCGAAGACGTGCAGCGGCAGCACCAGGCCCGGCACGAGGACCGAGGGCAGGGGGAACAGCGGGAGGGGCTGCACCCGGCGAGCGTACGTCGCGAGCGCCGGACCGCACCGGGTGCCCGGCAGGGCCGACCGCCGGCCAGGCACCGGTCTCCCGGCGCTCCGCCGGCGCCCTCCGTGGTGACGTCCGCACCGCCTCGTCCACCACGTCAGAAGGGCGGCGGGTCGTCCTCCTCCTCGACCTGCGGCGCCGGCGGTCGGGGTGGCTGGCGGTGGTGGGTGGTCGCGGTGGCGGCGGCGCTGATGAGCAGGAGCGCGCCGGGCGAGGCCATGTCGACGGTCGGGTAGGTCGGCTGGGGGTGGTTCCCGCGGTCGTCCCAGCCGGCGGGCAGGGGCGTGCCGTCGGCGTCGCGGCTGGTGGTGGGTCGGGGGAGGAAGGGTGGTGCGGGGTCGTCGTGGACGAGGCCGAGGGGTGAGGTCCAGCGGGTGCCGAGGCCGTGCGGGTCGGTCGGGTCGTCGGTGGTGGGCTGGACGAGCCAGCCGTAGTGGGTGCGGCACTGGTGGTGCTTGCGGCAGCGGGGTCGCAGGTTGCACTCGCAGGTGGGTCCGCCGGCGCTGTGGGGGGTCTGGTGGTCGAGGTCGCAGCGGACCGAGGGTTGGGTGCAGCCGGGGTGGGTGCACTCGGGCAGGGCGGCGCGGATGTAGCGGGTCTGCTCGGTGGTGGGGACGTAGTCGGTGGGCAGACCCGCGAGGGGGCAGGTCGAAGCGCGCGGCGTCCCGTCGGCGGGAGAGTCGGTTCGCGACGCCCATCGCGGCGCGGCGGCACCCGGCTTGGCGGCACCCGGGGTTGGGGCACCGCGCGCGTTGGTGGTGGGCGCGTTGGCACCGCGCGCGTTGGTGGTGGGCGCGTTGGCACCGCGCGCGTTGGTGGTGGGCGCGTTGGTGGTGGGCGCGTTGGTGCCGGGCGTGGTGGTGCCGGGGGCGGTGGTGCCAGGCGGAGTCGTGCTCGGCGCGGGCGCGTCGGCGACGCGGGTGAGCTTGTCGGCGAGACCGGGCGGCACCTGGGCCGTGGTGGCCGGCGGTGGCTCGGGTGGTGTGCCCGTTCGACTGTCGTCCGGCGGGTCGGGCATCGCGTCGGCGCCCTTTGCCGGAGCTGGCGTGATCGGCGGTGTCGCCGGCGGACTGGCGTCGGGGGTGCCGGAGATGGGGAGGGCTTCCGCGGTCCGGGTGGTCGTGTCGTCGGTGGCTCGGGTGGTGGTCGTGCGGGTCGCGGTGGCGTCGAGGTGGTGGAGGTGTCCGTCGACGCCGAGGACCCTCCCGGTGAAGGGGTCGGTGAGGATCCGGCGGAAGGGGTGGCCGGCGGCGAGGAGCTCGCGGGCGACGTCGACGGGCACGGCGCCGTGGCCGGCCAACCACGCGGGCTCGTCGTCCAGGCCAAGCAGGGTGGGCAGGGACACGTTGAGCGTCGGGCCGTTGCACGGCCCGGCGTGCGCCCGACCATCCGAGCGCGGGTCGGCGCCGGTGACCAGGCCGACCAACGCGTCGAAGCGGCGGGCGTCCACGCCGCGCTGGTCGGGCAGACCGGTGGCATCGGTGGCCACCGGGTCCAGGCCCGCGGCGACCGCCGCGTGCGGGTCCGCCCCCGCGTGAGGGCCGGTGCGGGTGGTGGCCCACGTGGTCAGGCGGTGGAACAGCGCGGTGATGTCGGCGACCGGGCCGGTGGCGACGAGCTCGGCCGCGCCGTCGCCGAGCGGCTGGACGAGGACCCGACGGCGGCACGTCTCGTAGCGGAGGCGGCGGTTGGTGGCCTCGACCTCGAGCTGGGCCACGAGGGCGCGGACCTTGCGGGTGACACCAGGCGGGTCGAGACGCGGCAGGTCGGGAGCGAGGTGGGTGTCGACCCAGCGGGCCTGCTCCGGCGTCAGACCGGCAGTGCCCGTGACGACCGCGTGCGCCCGGGCGGGGCAGATGCCTCCGCTGCGTAGAGCGGCCCGGGTCTGCGGCAGGACGGTCGTGAGCGCCAGCGCGTCGGTGACCAGCCGCCGCGCCCCAGCGACGCCGACGTGCAGCGCGAGGGCGATCTCGGTGATGACCCCCTCGGCGGGGTCCCCGCCGAGCCGTCCGAAGCGGGCGGTCTCGACCGGGTCGCCGCCGACCGGGACGCCGAGGGCGGCGGCCGTCTCGTCGACGAGGTCGGCGACCAGACCCAGCAGCGCGGCGTGCTGGGTCGACGCAGCGGCGTGGGCGTCGCGGAGCCGGTCGAGGACGGCCCTGCCCGCACGGCGGGCGAGCGGCAGATCACCGACCGGGACGTCGAGCGGACCGACGGGGCCAGCGGGTGCGGGGGCGACGGCGTCGTCGCGCGACTCGTCGTCGGCCGGGTGCTGCGCCATCCTCGACCTCCCCCTCTCTCCGTCCGTCGAACAGGTGTTCGAAGTCTAGCGGGCGGGCCCGACAACGGCAGAGGTTGCTCACAGGCCTCGACGCGGCGACCAGGGCGCGGCACCGGCGCGAGCCCTGACGACGCCCGCCCGGCTGCCCGGCCTCGAGCCTCCTCCGCGCGCCTCGCCCCGCACCCGCCCCGCACCCACCCCAGCGCCCGCTCCGCGCCCGCACCCGCCCTCCACCCCGGCGGCCCCTCCCACGCCCGGAGGCCGCCCCGCCCCGCGGCCCTACGATCAGGCGCGTGATCCGACGCCTGGACCTGCGGGGCCGCGCCCTCGACGCGCGCGAGCTCCGCGGGACGCTGCCCCGCGCCGAGCAGGACGTGGAGTCCGCGCTCGACGCCGTCCGACCGGTCGTGGACGCCGTGCGCACCCGCGGCGCGGCGGCCCTGCGCGAGCTGGCCGAGCGCTTCGACGGCGTCCGCCCCGAGCACCTGCGCGTGCCCGCGGCGGCCCTGGCCGCCGCGCTCGAGGACCTCGACCCGGCCGTCCGCGCCGCCCTCGAGGAGTCCGTGCGCCGCGCCCGTCTCGTCCACGCCGAGCAGCGCCGCACCGACACCACCGTGCAGGTCGTCCCGGGCGGCACGGTCACCGAGCGCTGGGTCCCCGTCGGCCGGGTCGGGCTGTACGCGCCCGGCGGCGTGGCCGTCTACCCCAGCAGCGTCGTCATGAACGTCGTCCCGGCGCAGGAGGCCGGCGTCGCCGAGCTCGTCGTCGTCAGCCCGCCGCAGCGCGACCACGGCGGCCTCCCGCACCCCACCGTCCTCGCCGCGTGCGCCCTGCTCGGTGTGGACGAGGTGTACGCCGTCGGCGGCGCCCAGGCCGTCGCGATGCTCGCGCTCGGCGCCGACGAGGAGGACGGCACGCGCCTCTGCGCGCCCGTCGACATGGTCACGGGGCCGGGCAACCGCTACGTCGCCGCGGCGAAGCGCCTGCTCCGGGGCGTCGTCGGCATCGACGCCGAGGCCGGCCCCACCGAGGTCATGGTCCTCGCGGACGAAACCGCCGACCCCGTCCTCGTGGCCGCCGACATGATCAGCCAGGCCGAGCACGACGAGGTCGCGGCCGCCGTGCTCGTGACGACCTCGGAGGACCTCGCCGCGCGCGTCGAGGCCGAGCTGGAGCGGCAGGTGCCGCTGACGAAGCACACCGAGCGCGTCGGGACGGCGCTCGCCGGGCCGCAGTCCGCCGTCGTCCTCGTCGACGACGTCGACGGGCTGCTCGCCGTGGCCGACGGCTACGGCGCCGAGCACCTCGAGGTCCAGACCGCCGACGCGGCCGCGGTCGCCGCGCGCGTCCGCAACGCCGGCGCGATCTTCGTGGGGCCGTCGTCGCCCGTCTCCCTCGGCGACTACTGCGCCGGCTCGAACCACGTCCTGCCCACCGGCGGCTGCGCGTGCTTCTCCAGCGGACTCTCGGTCCAGACCTTCCTCCGCGGCATCCACGTCGTCGACTACTCCGCCGAGGCCCTCGCCGACGTCGCCCCGCACGTCGTCGCGCTCGCCGAGGCCGAGGACCTGCCCGGGCACGGCCAGGCCGTCACGGCACGCCTGCGCGGGGCCCCCGCGTGAGCGGCGACGCCGGGCCCACCGGCACGACGACCACCGACCCCGTGGCGGCCGTGGCGGCGGCGCCCGCGGACGACGCCGCCCGGGCGGCCGCCCTCGCCGACCTGCCCCTGCGCGACGTGCTCCGCGGCGTCGAGCCCTACGGCGCACCGCAGCTCGACGTCCCGGTGCTGCTCAACGTCAACGAGAACCCCGTGCCGCCGTCGGCCACGGTGGCCCGGGAGATGGGCGAGGCCGTCGCCGCGGCCGCCGTCGGCCTCAACCGCTACCCCGACCGCGAGTTCCTCGACCTCCGGGCCGACCTCGCGGACTTCCTCGCCCTGGAGTCGGGCGTGCGCCTGCCCCCGGAGCAGCTGTGGGCGGCCAACGGCTCGAACGAGGTCATGCTCCAGGTCCTGCAGGCCTTCGGCGGCGAGGGGCGGACCGCCGTCTCCTTCGCGCCGACCTACTCGATGTACCCGGAGTACGCCCGCGACACCGGGACCCGCTGGGTCGCCGGCCGCCGGCGCGACGACTTCACCCTCGACGCCGCGGCCGCCGTCGCCCTCGTCGAGCGCGAGCAGCCGTCGGTCGTCCTCCTCGCCTCGCCGAACAACCCGACGGGCACCGCCCTCCCGCGGGAGGTCGTCGAGGCCGTGTGCGACGCCGCGCCCGGGGTCGTCGTGGTCGACGAGGCCTACGCCGAGTTCCGCCGCGAGGGCGTCCCCAGCGCCCTCGAGCTGCTCGACCGGTACCCGCGCCTGGCCGTCAGCCGGACGATGAGCAAGGCCTTCAGCCTGGCCGGCGCCCGGGTCGGCTACCTCGCGGGCTCGCGGGCCGTCGTCGACGCCCTCCGCGTCGTCCGCCTGCCGTACCACCTGTCCGGCGTCACGCAGGCGGTCGCCCGGGTGGCCCTGCGCCACTCCGCCGAGCTGCTCCGCGGTGTGGACACGCTGCGTCGCGAGCGCGACGACCTCGTCACCTGGCTGCGCGGGCTCGGCCTCGAGGTCGCGGACTCGGACGCCAACTTCGTCCTCTTCGGACGCCTGGCCGACCGGCACGCCGCCTGGCAGGCGCTGCTCGACCGCGGCGTGCTCATCCGGGAGACCGGCCCCGACGGGTGGCTACGCGTCTCCGTGGGCACCCCCGTGGAGACCGCCGCCTTCCGCGACGCGCTCGTCGCCGTCCTCGCCACCCCCGCCGGCGCCCGCGCTGCCGGCCCCGACGCCCGGGAGGGCACCCGATGACCGAGACCGCCGCACCGGACGCCCGCCCGGCCCGTCGCGCCCGCGTCGAGCGCCGCACGAGCGAGTCGTCCGTCGTCGTCGAGGTGGACCTCGACGGCACGGGGGAGTCGCGCATCAGCACGGGGGTCGGCTTCTACGACCACATGCTCACCGCGCTCGCGCGCCACAGCCTCGTGGACCTCGTCGTCGAGGCCGAGGGCGACCTCCACATCGACGCGCACCACACCGTCGAGGACGTCGCCATCGTCCTCGGCCAGGCGTTCCGCCGGGCCATGGGCGACAAGCGCGGCCTCGTGCGCTTCGGCGACGCGACGGTGCCCCTCGACGAGGCGCTCGTCCAGGCCGTCGTCGACGTCTCCGGGCGCCCGTACTGCGTCCACTCCGGCGAGCCGGAGGGCCAGCAGTGGGTGCTCATCGGCGGCGGCCCCGGCAACACCCCGTACCTCGGCTCGCTGACGCGCCACGTCTTCGAGTCCTTCGCCTTCCACGCCCACATCGGCCTGCACGTGCGGGTCCTCGCGGGCCGCGACGCGCACCACGTCGTCGAGACGCAGTTCAAGGCGGTCGCCCGCGCGCTCAAGGCGGCGCTCGCGCACGACCCCCGCGTCCCGGGCGTCCCCAGCACGAAGGGCGCGCTCTGACGGGCGCGGCGGACGACGCCGCGGAGCACGCCGGCGTCCCCGACGGGCGCGTCGTCCTCGTCGCGCCCGTCACCGACGCCGGCCGGCTGGCCGGCGCGCTGGCCCTCGCCCGGGTCGTCGCCGACGTCGCCCCCCTCGACGGCCGCGGCTGCCTCGTCGCGGCGCCCGCGGGGGCCGACCCCGAGGCCGTCGTGCGGGGCACCTCCCTGGCGCTGGGGACGGCGCCCGTCCTCGTGCTGCGCTCGGACGTCGGCGCGGGCGGCGGCACCGTGCGCGTCGAGCAGTGGCGCCGCGGGCGTCGTGACGAGGGCGCCGACGCCGTCCGCTCGCCCGGGCTGGTCCTCGCGGGCCTGCCCGACGACGCCGAGCGGGTCGTCCACGGCGCCGTCGCCGTCGCCGACCTCCCGGGCGCCACGACGAGCGCCGGCCTCGGCCGGGTGGCGGCCGCCCGGGCCGCCACCGGGGGCGCGGGCGTCGCCGGCGCCGGGCTGGGGGCCCCGCGGCCGCCGTCGCCCGTCCTGCCGGCCGTCCTCGCCGTGGCGGGCCTCCTCGTGCTCCTCCTCGAGGTGGCGCAGCTGCTCTCCGGCCGCGGGTCGGCCCTGGTCGCCGCCGTCGCCCTGCTCGGCGTCGTGCTCGGCACCGCGGCCGCCGTCCGTCGGCGCGCCGCCGCCCGCCCGGCCGGCCCGCCCCCGGCGGCCGACGACCGCTAGGAGCCGTCCGGCCGCAGCCGGTACAGGGCGACGGCGTTGTCGTGCAGCACCGCCCGCGCGTGCTCGCCGGCCTCCTCGACGAGCAGGTCGAGGTCGGCGTCCTCGAAGGGGCGCGGCGCGCGCGTCGAGGGCAGGTCCGTGCCCGCGACGAGAGCGGTCGGGTCGACCGCCAGCACCGCCCGGACCGCCTCGCGGACGTCGAGCCCCACCCGCCCGAAGCCGGTGGCCTTGACCCGCACGCCCCGGGCGACGAGCGCCAGGAGGTGCGGCAGGCCGTCACGGTGCAGGCCGAGGTGGTCGACGACGACGGCCGGGAGTGCGCCGACGACCGGTGCCAGCCCGTCGAGGTCGCGCGCGTCGACGTACAGCTCGGTGTGCAGGCCGGCGACGTCGTGCGCCCGCCGGGCCAGCCGGTCGAGGTCGGCCGGGCCCACGGGCCCGCCCCGGCGCAGGTTGACGCGGACGGCCCGGACCCGGTGCGCCGCCAGCCGCCGGAGCTCATCGTCCGGGACGTCCGGCGCGACCTGCGTCACCCCGACGAAGCCCGGCCCGAGCCGCTCCAGCGCGTCGAGGAGGTACGTCTGGTCCGTGCCCTGGAACGACCCCGAGACGACGGCGCCGCCCACGACGCCGAGCCCCGCCGTCCGCCGGCGGTAGTCCGCCACGGTGAAGGGCGCGGGCACGTAGCCGTCGTTCGGCACGATCGGGAAGCGCGGGTCGACGACGTGCAGGTGGGCGTCGACGAAGGGCAGCCCGCCGCGCGCCGCACCGGCGCCCGCGGACGTCACCGGGCGGCGCCCGCGAGGTAGGCGGCGAGGTGCTGCCCCGTCAGCGTCGTCGCGTCCGCGACGAGCTCCGCCGGCGTGCCCTCGAAGACGACGCGGCCGCCGTCGTGCCCGGCGCCGGGGCCCATGTCGACGACGCGGTCCGCGTGGGCGACGACCGCCTGGTGGTGCTCGACGACGACCACGGAGGTGCCGTCGTCGACGAGGCGGTCGAGCAGGCCGAGCAGGTGCTCGACGTCGGCGAGGTGCAGGCCGGTCGTCGGCTCGTCGAGGACGAGGACGCCGCCGGGGGAGGCCATCGCGGTGGCGAGGCGCAGGCGCTGGCGCTCGCCGCCGGACAGCGTCGTCAGCGGCTGCCCCAGGCGGAGGTACCCGAGCCCCACGGCATCGAGGCGGGCGAGGACGGCGTGGGCGGCGGGCACGCGGGACTCCCCGGCGGCGAAGAAGCCGACGGCCTCGGCCACCGGCATTTCGAGCACCTCGCTGATGTCCTTGCCGCCCAGGCGGTGCTCGAGGACGGACGCGTCGAAGCGGCGGCCCTCGCACGCCTCGCACGTCGTCGAGACGCCGCCGCCGACGGCGAGGTCGACGTAGACGACGCCCGCGCCGGAGCACACGGGGCAGGCGCCCGCCGAGTTGGCGCTGAAGAGGGCGGGCTTCACGCCGTTGGCCTTCGCGAACGCCTTGCGGACCGGCTCCAGCAGCCCCGTCCACGTCGCGGGGTTGCTGCGGCGCGAGCCCTTGATGGGCGTCTGGTCGACCCGGACGACCGGGCGCCCGTCGACCTCCCGGGACAGCGACCCGTGGACGAGTGAGCTCTTGCCCGACCCGGCGACGCCGGTGACGACGAGCAGCACCCCCAGCGGCAGGTCGACGTCGACGTCGCGCAGGTTGTGGCGCGTGGCGCCCCGCACCGGGAGGACGCCCGTCGGCGTGCGCACCTCGGCCTTGAGCGGCGTCCGGTCGGCGAGGTGGCGGCCCGTCAGCGTGCTGCTCGCCCGCAGCTCCTCGACCGTGCCCTCGAAGCACACCGTGCCGCCCGCGGAGCCCGCGCCGGGGCCCAGGTCGACGACGTGGTCGGCCACGGCGACGACCTCGGGCTTGTGCTCGACGACGAGGACGGTGTTGCCCTTGTCCCGCAGCCGCCGCAGCAGCGCCGTGAGCCGCTCGACGTCGTGGGGGTGGAGCCCGCTGCTCGGCTCGTCGAAGACGTACGTGACGTCGGTCAGCGAGGAGCCGAGGTGGCGGACCATCTTCGTGCGCTGGGACTCGCCGCCGGAGAGCGTGCCGGTGGCGCGGTCGAGGGTGAGGTAGCCCAGGCCGACCTCGACGAAGGAGTCGAGCAGCCCCTGCAGCGCGCCGAGGAGCGGTGCGACGGAGGGCTCCTCGAGCCCGCGCACCCAGGCGGCGACGTCCGTGACCTGCAGGGCGCAGACGTCGGCGATGCTCAGGCCGGCCACGCGGGACGAGCGCGCGCCCTCCGACAGGCGGGTGCCGTCGCAGGCCGGGCACGGCGCGAAGGTGGCGGCCCGCTCGACGAAGGCGCGGACGTGCGGCTGCAGCGCGTCGACGTCCTTGGACAGGAACGACTTCCGGATCTTGGGGACGAGCCCCTCGTAGGTGAGGTTGATGCCGTCGACGGAGACCTTCGTCGGCTCGCGGTGGAGCAGGTCGTGCAGCTCGGTCTCGGTGAACTCGCTGACCGGCTTGTCGGGGTCGAAGAAGCCGCAGCCGGCCCAGATCCGCGCGTACCAGCCCTCCGTGCTGTAGCCGGGGACCGTGATGGCGCCCTCGTTGAGCGACAGCGACGCGTCGAAGAGCGCGGTCAGGTCGAGGTCGTCGACCCGGCCGAGGCCCTCGCACCGCGGGCACATGCCGCCGGTCACGGTGAAGCTCTTGTGCACGGCCTTGCCGTCCCCGACCTTCAGCGCGCCGCTGCCGCTGGCCGAGGCCACGTTGAACGAGTAGGCCTGCGGCCCGCCGAGGTGGGGCTGCCCGAGCCGGCTGAAGAGGATCCGCAGCATCGCGCCCGCGTCCGTCGCCGTCCCGACGGTCGAGCGGGCGTTGGCGCCCATGCGCTCCTGGTCCACGACGATCGCCGTCGTGAGGCCGTCGAGGACGTCGACGTCGGGCCGCGCGCGGCCGGGCATGAGGCCCTGGAGGAAGGCGCTGTAGGTCTCGTCGACGAGCCGCTGCGACTCGGCGGCGATCGTCCCGAAGACCAGCGAGCTCTTGCCCGAGCCGGACACGCCCGTGAAGACGGTCAGCCGCCGCTTGGGCAGCTCGACGGAGACGTCGCGGAGGTTGTTCTCGCGGGCGCCGTGCACCCGGAGCAGGTCGTGGCCGTCGGCGGGGTGCACCGGGGGAGCAGCAGCCATGGGGGACCTCCGCAGGAGAGTGGGCGTCCTCGCGACGGCCCGCCCGGCTTCCTACCGCACGCCCCCGACGCCCGGGCCCGGACGCCGCGACCGGTGCCCCGCCTAGGCTGGTGGGGTGACCTCCCCGCGCGTCGTCGTCCTCGACCACGGCTCGGGCAACGTGCGCTCGGCCGTCCGCGCCCTGGAGGCCACCGGGGCCGACGTGGAGCTGACCGGCGACCGGGCGGCCGCGCTGGCCGCCGACGGCCTCGTCGTCCCCGGCGTCGGCGCCTTCGCGGCCGTCGCCCGCGACCTGCGGTCGGTGGGCGGGCACGAGGTCGTCGCCGAGCGGCTCGCGGCCGGGCGCCCCGTCCTCGGCGTCTGCGTCGGGCTGCAGGTCCTGTTCGGCCGCGGCCTCGAGCACGCCGACGACGAGGGCTCCGCCGCCGAGGGCCTCGGCCTCTGGCCCGGCGACGTCGCCCGGCTGCCCGCCGCCGTCGTCCCCCACATGGGGTGGAACACCGTCGAGGCACCGCGTGGCTCGGTCCTCTTCGGCGACGACCCGGACCCCGACGAGCGGTACTACTTCGTCCACTCCTTCGGGGTGCAGCGCTGGGAGGGCCCCGCGTCGGCCCGCGTCACGTGGGCCGAGCACGGCGCCCGCTTCGTCGCCGCCGTCGAGGACGGCCCCCTGTCCGCCACCCAGTTCCACCCCGAGAAGTCCGGCGACGCCGGGCAGCGCCTGCTGCGCCGCTGGGTCGCAGCGCTCGGAGGTGCGGCGTGAGCGACCTCGTCGTCGGGCTGCTGCTGGCGCTGCTCGCCTCCTTCCTCGTCGGCGGCGTGCTGTCGCTGCGGCGCCAGGGCCTCGTCGTGGGAGCGGTCGTCTGCGGCCTCCTCGCGCTCGCCGCGACGGCGGGGGCCGCGCTCTACCTCGTGCCGGTGGCGCTGGCGCGCTGAGCGGCCGCGGCTCCGGCACGGGCCAGGTGCACGGGGAGCACGGAGAGCGCGAAGCCGGCGGCGACGAGGAGGCCCAGCCGGTGGTGCGCCGACGGTCGGCGGCGCAGGAGCCGGCGCCGCGGCACCTCCCCGGCGAGCCCGACGACCGTCCAGGCCGCGGACACGGCCACGGAACGCACGAGGTACGCCCGCTCGTGGGGCGGGTAGGGCTCGGCGGCCAGGGCCTGGGGCCCTCCGGGGTGCCGGAGCGCCGTGGCTCCCTCCTGGACGGCGAGCGCCGCCAGCCAGGCCGCCGACACGACGGCCCGCCGACGTCGACGGCCCGGTCGCGGGTCGGCGTCGGTCCCGTACCAGGTCCCCACGAGCACGCCGTCGAGCACGGCGGGCACGACGCCGCGCAGCGCCGTGGTGGGGCGGTGACAGGCCCCTCGTGCCTCCGCGACGACGCGACGGGCGGCGGGGACGGCGGCCGGGCTCATGGCCGGAGGGTAGGGCGGCGGCTGCCAGGATGACCCGCGTGAGCGAGAGCGACCAGACCCCCGGCGCGGCCCCGCGCCTCCAGCTGCTGCCCGCCGTCGACGTCGCCGACGGCCAGGCCGTCCGCCTCGTCCAGGGCGAGGCCGGCTCCGAGACCGGCTACGGCGACCCGCTCGACGCGGCGCTGGCGTGGCAGGAGGGCGGGGCGGAGTGGATCCACCTCGTCGACCTCGACGCCGCCTTCGGCCGCGGCTCGAACGCCGACCTGCTCGCCGACGTCGTCGGCCGCCTCGACGTCGACGTCGAGCTGTCCGGCGGGATCCGCGACGACGCCTCCCTCGCCCGGGCGCTCGCGACCGGCTGCCGCCGCGTGAACCTCGGCACGGCCGCGCTGGAGGACCCGGGCTGGACGCGGCGGGCCGTCGCCGAGCACGGCGACCGCATCGCCGTCGGGCTCGACGTCCGCGGCACGACCCTGGCCGCCCGCGGGTGGACGCAGGAGGGCGGCGACCTCTGGGAGGTCCTCGCGCGCCTGGACGCCGACGGCTGCGCCCGCTACGTCGTCACCGACGTGACCAAGGACGGCACCCTGCGCGGGCCGAACGTCGAGCTGCTGCAGCAGGTCTGCGCCGCGACCGACAAGCCGGTCGTCGCCTCTGGCGGCGTCTCCAGCCTCGACGACCTCCGCGCGCTGCGGGGTCTCGTCGGCGCCGGCGTCGAGGGCGCCATCGTCGGGAAGGCCCTCTACGCGCAGGCGTTCACGCTGCCCGAGGCGCTGGACGTCGCCGGACGGCCGTGACGGGCCCGGCCCACGCCCCGCACGGCGGCCACGACCCCGCGGCGGGCGCCGACTCGGGCGGCGTCCCCTGGGCCGGCCGCACCCTGACGCCCAGCCCCTTCGCCGGGGACGACGGCGGCGCCGACCCGCGCGTCGCCGCCGCGCTCGCGGCGCGGGCCGCCGCCCTCGCGGTCGGGGCGCCGGCCGACGAGGGGCTCACCGACGTCGTCGCCGCCCTCGCGGGCACCCGCGTCTTCGTCCCCGTCGTCGCCGTGGCCGGCGCGACGGAGGAGTCCTCCCTCACCGGCCTCACGACCGACGCCGGGGCGGACATGGCCGTCGTCAGCCTCGAGGCGCCCGACGGGCGGCGGGCGATGCCCGTCTTCTCCTCCGCCGCAGCGCTCGCCGCCTGGCGCGGCGCCGCCCGGCCCGTGCCGTCGGAGGTCGAGCGCGCCGCGCTGTCGGCCTCCGCCGAGGGCTGCCCGCTGCTGCTGCTCGACCCCGGCTCGGACGGCTCGGCCCTGCTGCCGCGGCCGGCGGTCGAGGCTCTCGCGCAACGGCTCCCGTGGCAGCCGTCGTGGCGGCGGGACGACGTCGCCGTGGTCGCCCGCACCGCGGCGGCCGACGAGCCGGCCGTGCGGGTCGTCCGGGTCGAGCGGGGCCGGCGCGCCGAGACGGCCGTCGTCCTCGCCCTCGCACCGGGTCTCGACCGCGCCGCGCTCGACGCGCTCCTCGGCCGGGTGCAGCAGCGCCTCGCGGCCGAGCCCCTCGTCGCCGCGGCGGTCGACTCGCTCGAGCTGCGCGTCGTCGCCGCCTGACGTCGGCCGACCCGCCGGGCCGGCGGCCGACGCCGCCGCGGCGGGAACAAGGGCCGGCGGGGCCCCGTTGGGCGCCCCCATGACGACGCTCGCCATCATCGGCGCCGGCCGGGGCCTCGGCCTCGCCGTCGCCCGCCGCTTCGCCGCCGAGGGCTTCTCCGTGGCCCTGCTGTCCCGCACGGCCTCCCGGGTGGAGGCGCTCGCCGCCGACCTCGCCGCGGAGGGCGTGCAGGCACGCGGCTACGCCGCCGACGTGCGCGACCCCGCGTCGCTCGCCCGTGCGCTCGAGCGCGCGACGGAGGAGCTCGGCCCGGTCGAGGTGCTGCAGTACAGCCCGCTGCCGCAGAAGGACTTCATGCGACCCGTGCTCGAGACGACGCCGGAGGACCTGCGGGGCCCGGTGGAGTTCTCCGTCTACGGGTCGGTCGCCGCCGTGCACCAGGTGCTGCCCGGCATGCGGCACCTCGGCCGGGGGACCGTCCTCTTCGTCAACGGCGGCTCCGCCGTGACGCCGGGCCGAGCGGTGACGGGCACGAGCGTCGCCTTCGCCGGCCAGGCCGCCTACGCGCAGCTGCTGCACGAGGAGCTGCGGGACGAGGGCGTCCACGTGGCCCAGCTCGTCATCGGCGGCCGGATCGTCGAGGGCGACCCCGAGAAGGACCCGGCGGTGCTCGCGGACCACCTCTGGTCGCTGCACACGGGCCGCGACCGCTTCCGCCTGCAGATCAGCGCCGACTGAGCGCCCGGGCCCCGGCGGCCGCGACCGCCGGGGCCGACAGCGCCGCCACCGCCGCGTCCGAGCGGTCCAGCGCCGCCCGGTCGGTGGTGCTCGCGGTGAGGACGAGCTCGGACGCGCCGGTCCGCGCGACGAGGCGGGCCAGCACCTCCTCGACGTGCGCCGGTGTCCCCGCGACCACGCCTGCGAGGGCCGCGGCGAGGTGGCGCTCCTGCGCCCCCGTCGGCACCCGCCCCACGACGTCGTCGAGCGGCGCCAGCGGCGGGAAGCTGCCCGTCGTCCGAGCGTCGACGTGCGCCCACGCCTCGGGCAGCGCCAGGGCGGCCGCCTCCTCGGCGGTCGGCGCGGCGAGGACGTCGACCGCCGCGAGGACCTCCGGCGCGGCGGGTCCGTCCGGTGCGGCGACGAAGCCCGCGCGGTAGCCCTCCAGCGCGGCGCGGGCCCGGGCCGCGGCGTCCGTGCCGTCGTCCTCACCGGCGAGCGCCGTGACGAGCGGCCCGCCGACGACGACGGGCAGCCCGAGCCGGGCGGCCAGCCGCAGGCCGCCGCCGGTCGCCAGGAGCAGCACCGGCGGGGCGGGCACCGCCGGCCGGAGCGTCACCGGCGCGTCGCCGCGGAGGAGGGCGAGGAGCTCGCGCAGGTCCTCCTCGACCGCCGCGTCGCCGGTCCGGTCCGGCGCCGTCCCGTGGCGGCCGAGCGCGGCCCGGACCGGGGCGGTGAAGCCGGGGGAGCGGCCGAGCCCCAGGTCCACCCGGCCGGGGTGCAGCGCCTCGAGCGTCGCGGCCTGTTCGGCGACGACGAGCGGCTGGTGGTGCGGCAGCATCACGCCCGCGGAGCCCACCCGGACGTGCCGCGTCGCGGCGAGGACGGCCGCCATGAGCACGGCCGGGGCCGAGCCGACGACACCGGGCACCGCGTGGTGCTCGGCGACGAGCACCCGCCGCAGGCCGCGGGCCTCCGCCCGCCGCGCCCGGACGACGACGCCCGCCAGCGCCGCGGCGTCCGACTCCCCGTCGCGGGCGCGGGCACGGTCGAGGAGCGAGAGCGGCACGTCGAGCACGTCCCGTCCAACCGGGCCCGGCCCGGCCTGCTTCCGCGGTCGTCCGCGGGACCGCCGTCGCCGGGGGACGATGGGACGGTGAGCGAGACCCCCGCCCCCGTCCCCGACCGGCCGGACCTCCCCGAGGTCCCCACGGACGGCGCCATCCGTCTCGGCCAGCTGCTCAAGCTCGCCTCCCTCGTCGAGACGGGCGCCGACGCCAAGGAGGCCCTCGGGGCCGGGGCGGTGCGGGTCAACGGCGAGGTGGAGTCCCGGCGCGGGCGGCAGCTGGTCCGCGGGGACGTCGTCGAGGTCGACGGCGCCCGCGGCGTGCGCGTCGGCTGACCCCGGGTGCGCCCCCGGCGCCCCGCCCCGCGGCGGGCCCCCGCGCGCCCGAGCGGGGCCGGCGTCGCAGGATGGGGCGTCCGCCGGTGCAGCCCGCGACGGCGGGCGAGCGCAGCGAGGAGCCCAGACGCCATGTCCCGCATCGTCTCCGTCGGCACGGCGGTCCCGCCGCGCACCGACGACCAGGCCGACATCACCGACGCCTTCGCGGAGGTGATCTCCTCGACCGGCGAGCTCGACGGCACCCGGCGCGGCCTCCTGCACCGCCTGCACGGCAACACCGGCGTCCGCACCCGGCACCTCGCCCTGCCGCTGCAGGAGTACCGCACGCTCGACGGCTTCCGCGACGCCAACGACGCCTACCTCCGCGTCGGCGTCGAGCTGGGCGAGCGGGCCGTCCGCACCGCGCTCGAGCAGGTGGGCCTCGCGCCCGAGGACGTCGACGTCCTCGTGCTCGCGAGCACGACCGGCGTCGCGGCGCCCTCGCTCGACGCCCGGCTCGTCGGCCCCCTCGGCCTGCGCCCCGACGTCCGCCGGCTCCCGCTCTTCGGCCTCGGCTGCGTCGCCGGCGCGGCGGGGGTGGCCCGCGTCGACGACCTGCTGCGCGGTGACCCGGACGCCGTCGCCGTCCTCCTGTCCGTCGAGCTGTGCTCGCTGACGGTCCAGCGGGACGACACGTCGACCGCGAACCTCGTGGCCTCCGGGCTCTTCGGCGACGGCGCCGCGGCCGTCGTCCTCGTCGGCGACCGCCGCGCGGCGGCGCTGGGCCTGCCCGGCCTCGACGTCACGGCGAGCCGCAGCCGCTTCTACCCGGACACCGCCGGCGTCATGGGCTGGGACGTCGGCGGGACGGGCTTCAAGATCGTCCTCACGACGAGCGTCACCGACGTCGTCCGCGACTACCTCGCCGACGACGTCGCCGGCTTCCTCGCCCTCCACGGCGTCGACCACGACGACGTCGACCGCTGGGTCGGCCATCCGGGCGGCCCCAAGGTGCTCGAGGCGGTCACCGAGGTGCTCGGGCTGCCCGACGGGGCGCTGCGGAACTCGTGGGAGGACCTCGCGGACAACGGCAACATGTCGTCGGCGTCGGTCCTGTCGGTCCTCGCGCGCCACCTCGCCGACCCGCCGCCCGAGGGCAGCACCGGCGTCATGTTCGCCATGGGCCCCGGCTTCTGCTCGGAGCTCGTGCTGCTGCGGTGGTCGGGCGCCGACGTGCCGGCCGGGGCGGGCGCGACGGCGGGGGCCACCGCGTCGTGAGCGTCGCCCTCTACGCCGTCGTCGTCGTGCTCGTCGCCGTCGAGCGGCTCGTCGAGCTCGTCATCTCGAGGCGGAACCTCGCGTGGGCCATGGCCCGCGGGGGCGTGGAGACCGGCCGCCGGCACTTCCCCGTCATGGTGGCCCTGCACACGGCCCTGCTCGTGGCCTGCCTCGTCGAGGTGGTCGCGCTGGACCGGCCGTTCGTGCCGTGGCTCGGCTGGACGATGCTCGTCGTCCTGCTGCTCACCGAGGCCACGCGGGCCTGGGTCATCGCCACCCTGGGGCGGCAGTGGAACACCCGGGTCGTCGTCGTCCCGGGCATGCGGCGCGTCACCCGCGGCCCCTACCGCTTCCTGCGCCACCCCAACTACGTCATCGTCGCGGCCGAGGGCGTCGCGCTGCCGCTGATCCACACCGCGTGGGTCACCGCGCTCGTCTTCACGGTGCTCAACGCGGCCCTGCTGCTCCTGTGGCGGATCCCCGCCGAGGAGCGGGCGCTGGCCCGGCTCCGGTCCGCCTGAGGACCTGCGGGAGCAGGTCTCAGGCGTCCGGCGCCGTGGCGAGGAGGGCAGGCGTCGCGGCGCAGGCCGCGCACGTGCCCCAGTAGATGACCTCCGCCTCGTCGACGACGAAGCCGTCGACGGGCCCGCCGGACGCACCGGGGACGAGGCACGGGGCGGCCCCGACGGCGCAGTCGACGTCACGCACCTCGCCGCACGCGCGGCAGACGAGGTGGTGGTGGTTGTCGCCGACCCGCAGCTCGAAGCGCGCGGGGGACCCGGCGGGCTCGATGCGGCGCACGAGGCGGGCCCGCCCGAGCGCCGCGAGGACGTCGTAGACCGCCTGCACGGACACCCGGCCCAGCCGCTCGCGCACCGCCCGCACGACGTCGTCGGCGTCGGCGTGCGGCGCGCCGCGCAGCACCTCGAGGACGGCGACCCGCTGGTCCGTGACCCGCAGCCCGCTCCCGCGCAGGAGGGCCGGGGCGTCCGGCGCGGCGGGGACGGTCGTGCCGGCCGGCCCGGGCGTCAGCGGACCGCTCCGGTCAGCCGCTCGCCCGGCCCGTCGCCCGGGGCGTCCGGCACGACCGACGCCTCGCGGAAGGCGAGCTGGAGGGACCGCAGCCCGTCGCGCAGCGCGCGGGCGTGCTGGTTGCCGAGGTCGGGGGCCGCGGCCGTCACGAGGCCGGCCAGGGCGGTGATGAGCACACGGGCCTCGGCGAGGTCCAGGTGGGCCGCGGCGTCGGCGTCCTCGGCGAGGCCGCACTTGACGGCCGCCGCGCTCATGAGGTGGACGGCCGCCGTCGTGATGACCTCGACGGAGGGCACCTCCGCGATGTCCCGGAGCTCCGCGCCGCCGGTGGCGGCCGGGGGGAGGGCCTCGGTGGTCCCCTGGGCCGGCGGGCTGCTCGTCGTGGGGGTGGCGTCCATGGCTGCTACTCTCCCATGCAGACCGCCCGCGCCTGCCCGCCCCCTCGCCAGGGGGCGCCGGGAGCGGGACGCCAAGCGGAGGCCAGCCTCCCACCCGCGAGCGACCTCGGACGACTGCCCCGGCAGCCGGCCCGCAGGTGGCCGGGTCCCGGTCCGTGCGGCCCCGGCCGTGCGTGCGCCCCGTGGCGCGCCCCGGCAGGGGTGCCCGCGGGCTACCGGACCCCGGGTGGGGCGTCACCGCCGACGCGACCACGGCCCGGGGGACCGCCCCGGCCGCGGCGGTACCGCACGCACGACGAGGGAGCAGCACATCAGCGAACCGCGCATCAACGACCGGATCCGCGTCCCCGAGGTCCGCCTGGTCGGTCCCGGCGGGGAGCAGGTCGGGATCGTCCGCGTCGAGGACGCCCTCCGCCTGGCCCAGGAGGCCGACCTCGACCTGGTCGAGGTCGCCCCGCAGGCGCGACCGCCCGTCTGCAAGCTCATGGACTTCGGCAAGTTCAAGTACGAGGCCGACATGAAGGCGCGCGAGGCGCGCAAGAACCAGGCCAACACGGTGCTGAAGACCGTGCGCCTGCGCCTGAAGATCGACCCGCACGACTACGCCACGAAGAAGGGCCAGGCCGAGAAGTTCCTCTCCGCGGGGGACAAGGTCAAGGTCATGATCATGTTCCGCGGCCGCGAGCAGTCGCGGCCGGAGATGGGCTACCGCCTCCTCCAGCGCATGGCGACCGACGTCGGCGAGCTCGGCTCGGTCGAGAGCGCGCCGATGCAGGACGGCCGCAACATGGTCATGGTCATCGGCCCGCACCGGAAGAAGGCGGAGGCGAAGGCCGAGGCCAAGGCCGAGCAGCGGCGCCGCAAGGACGCCGAGGCGTCGGCGGCCGCCCCGGCGGAGCCCGAGGCCGAGGACGTGGCCGAGGACGCCCCGGCGACCGCGGACGCGACGACCACGGCCGCGCCGGCCGCGGACGGGTCCGCGACGGCCTGAGCACCACCGCAGCACCACGACGTCCCGGCCGCCCCGGCGGCCGGTGAGCACACCCCCAGCACCAGCACGACCGAGACGAGGAGCGGCACCATGCCGAAGAACAAGACCCACAGCGGTGCCAAGAAGCGTCTGCGCCTCACGGGCACCGGCAAGGTGATGCGCGAGCGCGCAGGCCGTCGCCACCTCTTCGAGGGCAAGTCCTCCCGCGTCACCCGCCGCCTGGCGGGCGACGTCGAGGTCGCCGGCGCCGACGCGAAGCGCGCCCGCCGCCTCCTCGGGAAGTGAGCCGCGGCGTCGGCCCCCGGCCGGCGCCCGCCCCCGAGCACCGCACCACCACCGAACCCCCGGCCCGTAGGGCCGACGACGTACCGAGGAGCACCACGTGGCACGCGTGAAGCGGGCGGTCAACGCCCAGAAGAAGCGCCGGGAGGTCCTGGAGCAGGCCAGCGGCTACCGCGGTCAGCGCTCGCGGCTGTACCGCAAGGCCAAGGAGCAGGTCACCCACTCGCTGGTCTACGCCTACCGCGACCGCAAGGCGCGCAAGGGCGACTTCCGCCGGCTGTGGATCCAGCGCATCAACGCGGGCGCCCGCGCCCACGGCATGACCTACAACCGCTTCGTCCAGGGCCTCAAGGCCGCGGGCGTCGAGGTCGACCGCCGCATGCTCGCCGAGCTCGCGGTCCACGACGAGGCGGCCTTCGCGCAGCTCGTCGAGCTGGCCCGCGCCAACGTGCCGGCCCAGACCTCGCAGCCGGCCGCCGGCGCGGCGGCCTGAGGCACGCCACGAGCGCGACGACGGGGCGTCCCGACGCCGCCGTGCTGACCAGCCCCCGCGCCGAGCGGGTGCGGTCGGTGCGGCGGCTGGCGGGGCGCCCCGCCCGCGTCCGGGCCGGGCTCTTCCTCGCGGAGGGGCCCCAGGCCGTGCGCGAGGCGGTGCCCGCGGGCGCCGTCCGCGACCTCTACGGCACGCCGGAGGCGCTGGCCCGGCACGACGACGTCGTCGCCGCCGCCCTCGAGCGGGGCGTGCCCGTCCGGCCCTGCACCGACGAGGTGCTCGCCGCGATGGCCGACACCGTCACCCCGCAGGGGCTCGTGGCCGTCTGCCGTCCCGTCGACGTCCCCCTCGCCGAGGTGCTCGCCGCCTCCCCGCGGCTCGTCGCGGTCCTCCACGAGGTCCGCGACCCCGGGAACGCCGGCACCGTCCTGCGCGCCGCCGACGCGGCCGGCGCGGACGCCGTCGTCCTCACGGCGGGCAGCGTCGACCCGTACAACCCCAAGTGCGTCCGCTCGACGGCGGGCAGCCTCTTCCACCTCCCCGTCGTCGTGGGCGCGGACCTCGACGCCGCGCTCGCAGGTCTGCGGGACGCCGGCTGCGCCGTCCTGGCCGCCGACGGCGAGGGCGACGTCGACCTCGACGACCTGTCCGACCGCGCCGACGCCGCCCGCCTCGGCCTCGCGGAGGACGGCGGCCCCCTCGCCGGGCCCGTCGCGTGGGTGTTCGGCACCGAGGCGCAGGGCCTCCCGCCCGCGGCCCTCGCGCTGGCCGACGACGTCGTCCGGGTCCCGGTCCACGGGCGGGCGGAGAGCCTCAACCTCGCCACGGCCGCGACGGTGTGCCTCTACGCCGCCGCCCGCGGGGGGCGCCAGGGCCGCCGGGCCGGGGACCTGCCGGCCGGCGCGACGGGTCCCGCGTGAGCGTCCCCGACGGCGTCACGGCGCTGGACCCCGCGGACGTGCCCGACGGCCTCGTCGTGGCGGACGCCGACGCCCGGGTCGTCGTCGTCACCCGCGAGGCGGAGCGCTGCCTCGGCCTGGCCGCGGCCGACCTCCTCGGCCGCGACGTCCGCGAGGCGCTGCCCTGGCAGGACGCCTCCGGGCGCCGCTGGTGGGCGTGCACGGACCCCTGGGGCGGCCTCGCCACCCGCCGCGGGCACCGCGAGCGCCTGCTCGTGCAGCCGGGCGGGCGCGAGCTGCTCGTCGCCGCGCGGTACGTGCGCCCGGGCCGCGGCGAGCCCGTGAGCCGCGTCGTCCTGTCGCTGCGGACCACGGGGGAGCGGCGCCGGACGCAGGAGGACTCGGCCGGCCTCATCGCGACGGTGGCGCACGAGCTCCGCTCGCCACTCACGAGCGTCAAGGGCTTCACCTCGACGCTCCTGCGGCGCTGGGACCGCTTCACCGACGAGCAGAAGCAGCTCATGCTCCGGACGGTCGAGCACGACGCCGACCGCGTCACCCGCCTCATCACCGAGCTCCTCGACATCTCCCGCATCGACGCGGGGCGGCTCGAGGTGCGCACGCTGCCGCTCGACGTCGGCGAGGCGCTGCGGGCCCACGCCGGACGGGCCGTCGCCTCGGGCCTCGACCCGGCGCGCGTCGAGGTCGTGGCGCCGCCCGCCGCCGACCTGCCCGAGGTCTGGGTCGACCGCGACCGGCTGGACCAGGTCCTCGGCAACCTCGTCGAGAACGCCGTCCGGCACGGCGACGGCCTCGTCCGCCTCTCCCTCGGCACCGGCCCGCTGACGGCGGAGGCGCTCGACGACGAGCCGCGCGCCGACGCCGAGGCCGTCGTCGTCTGCGTCGAGGACGCGGGCCGCGGGATCGCCGAGGAGCACATCCCCAACGTCTTCTCGAAGTTCTGGCGCGGGGAGAGCCGGGGCGGCACGGGCCTCGGGCTCTACGTCGTCCGCGGCCTCGTCGAGGCGCACGGCGGCCGCATCGTCGTCCGGCGCTCCGACCTCGGCGGCGCCCGCTTCGTCCTCACCCTGCCGACGGGCGACCCGACCGCCGACGCGCACGCCGACCTCCTCGCCGACCTCGGCGCCGACCTCCCGGCCGGCCCGCGGACGGCGGGCGTGCCCGTCGTCCGCCCGCACGCCGGCTGAGCCCCCTCCACCGGCGCGGGGGAAAGGGGGGCGAGGCCCGGCGGGCGACCTCCCTAGACTCTGCCCCCGTGCCCGACCCCACCGAGACCCCCGAGCCCGCCGAGGACGCGACCGCCGTCGACCCCCGGGACGCCGCGGCCGTCGGGGCGGCGGAGGAGGCCGCGCTCGCCGCGCTGGCCGCCGCGCCGGACCTCGACGCCCTCACCGCCGTCGTGCGGGCCCACACCGGCGAGCGGAGCCCGCTCTCGCTGGCCAACCGCGCCATCGGGTCCCTGCCCGGGCCGGAGAAGGCCGCCGCCGGCAAGAGCGTCGGGCAGGCCCGTCGGCGGGTCTCCGCCGCGGCCGCCGAGCGGCGCGAGGCGCTCGAGGCCGAGCGCGACGCCGCCGTCCTCGTCACGGAGGCGCAGGACCTCACGCAGCCGACCGCGCGCCTGCCGCGCGGGGCGCGCCACCCCCTCAGCGGGCTCGTCGACCGGGTCGAGGACTTCTTCACCGGGCTCGGCTGGGACGTCCTCGAGGGACCCGAGGTCGAGGCGGGGTGGTTCAACTTCGACGCCCTCAACTTCGGGCCCGACCACCCGGCCCGCCAGATGCAGGACACCTTCTTCGTCGAGCCGGCGGAGGCCGGGCTCGTGCTGCGCACCCACACCTCGCCGGTCCAGGCGCGGGCGCTGCTCGACCACGGGGCGCCCCTCTACGTCGCGGTGCCCGGCCGGGTCTTCCGCACCGACGAGCTCGACGCCACCCACACCCCCGTCTTCACGCAGGTCGAGGGCCTCGCGGTCGACGAGCACCTGACGATGGCGCACCTGCGCGGCACGCTCGACGCGCTCGCCGTCGCCCTCCTGGGCGAGGGCACGACGACGCGCCTGCGGCCCGCGTTCTTCCCCTTCACCGAGCCGAGCGCGGAGCTCGACGTGCGCTGCCCGCAGTGCGAGGGCACGGGCCGCACGGCGCCCGGCTCCGCGGCGGCGGTCGGCGCCGCGACGGCCGCCGAGGACGCGTCGTCCACCCGCACCGACGAGGTGCCGTGCCGCACCTGCGGCGCGACCGGCTGGATCGAGTGGGGCGGCTGCGGGATGGTCAACCCCCACGTGCTGCGCGCCGCGGGCGTGGACCCGGAGCGCTTCTCCGGCTTCGCCTTCGGGATGGGGATCGAGCGCACCCTGATGTTCCGCAACCTGGTGGGAGACATGCGCGACATGGTCGAGGGCGACGTCCGCTTCAGCCGTCAGCTCGGGGGCGACCTCTGATGCGGGTCGGGGTGGGCTGGCTCGCCGAGGTCACCGACGTCGACCGGACGGGCACGCCGCGGGAGGTCGCCGAGCGCGTCGCCGCGGTGCTCGTGCGCGTGGGCCTGGAGGAGGAGGGGCTCTCGGGCGGCGACGTGACCGGGCCCGTCGTCGTCGGCCGCGTGCTGTCCGCGGAGCCGGAGCCGCAGAAGAACGGCAAGACGATCCACTGGTGCCAGGTCGACGTCGGCGAGGCCGAGCCCCGCGGGATCGTCTGCGGCGCCTCCAACTTCGGCGCGGGCGACCGCGTGGTGGTCAGCCTGCCCGGTGCCGTGCTGCCGGGGGGCTTCGCCATCGCGCCGCGCCGCACGTACGGGCACGTGTCCGACGGGATGATCTGCTCGGCCGCCGAGCTGGGCCTGGGCGACGACGGCGCGGACGGCATCGTCGTCCTCACCGAGCTGCTCGGGGCGGCGGCGGACGGCGTGCGGCCCGGCGACGACGCCGTCGCGCTCCTCGGCCTCGACGACCACGTCGTCGAGGTCAACGTCACCCCCGACCGCGGCTACGCGCTGAGCGTCCGCGGCCTCGGGCGCGAGCACGCCCACGGCCGCCGCCTGGACGTGGCGACCGCCTTCCGCGACCCCGTGGCCGACGTCGCCACGGCCCCGCCCGGCGGCAGCCGCGGCGTCGTCCTCGCCGACGACGGTCTCGACGGGCGGCCGGGCGCGACCCGGTTCACGACCCGGCTCGTGCGCGGGGTCGACCCCGCCCGCCCGACGCCGTGGTGGCTGCGCCGCCGGCTCGTCCAGGCGGGCGTGCGACCGGTCTCGGTCGTCGTCGACGTCACCAACTACGTCATGCTCCTCATCGGCCAGCCGCTCCACGCCTACGACGCGGCCCGCCTCGACGGCGACCTCGTCGTCCGGCGCGCGCGGGCGGGCGAGCGCCTCGTCACGCTCGACGACGTGGACCGGGCGCTCGACCCCGAGGACCTCGTCATCGCCGACGGGACGGACGGCGCCCGCGCCGTCGGGCTGGCCGGCGTCATGGGCGGTGCGTCGACGGAGGTGACGGGCGCCACGCGCGACGTCGTCCTCGAGGCGGCCTGCTTCGACCCGGTGTCCGTCGCGCGCACCGCGCGCCGGCACAAGCTGCCCAGCGAGGCGAGCCGCCGGTTCGAGCGGGGGGTCGACCCCGCGCTCGCGGCGGCCGCGTCGCAGCTGGCCGTCGACCTCCTCGTGGCCCACGCCGGCGGGGAGCCGGAGGAGGGGCTCGTCGACGTCGGCGACGTCGTCCGCCCCGCGCCGGTCCGCCTGCCCCTCGGCGAGGCCGAGCGCCTCGTCGGCGTCGCGTACACCGCCGAGGACGTCACGGGGGCGCTGGCGCAGGTGGGCTGCTCCGTCGCCCCCGCGGGCGCCGACGACGTCGTCGAGGTGACGCCGCCGACGTGGCGGCCGGACCTGCTCCAGGCCGCCGACCTCGTCGAGGAGGTGGCCCGCCTGCACGGCTACGACGCCATCGGCTCGGAGCTGCCGCGCGCCCTGCCCGGCACGGCCGGCCAGGGCGGTCTCCCGCCGCGGCGCCGCGCCGTCCGCGCGGTGACGCGGGCGCTCGTGGCCGCCGGCCTCGTGGAGGTCCTCAGCTACCCCTTCGTCGCGCCGGGCCGCGCCGACGAGCTGGGGCTGCCCGCCGACGACGAGCGTCGCCATGCCCTGCGCCTGCTCAACCCGCTGCGCGAGGAGGAGCCCCTCCTGCGCACGAGCCTCCTCGCGACGCTGCCGGACACGTTGCGCCGCAACGTCGGCCGCGGCGCCGAGGACGTGGCGCTGCTCGAGGTCGGCGCCGTGACGCGGCCCGGGCCGCACCGCGACGTCGCCCCGCCGCCGAGCCCCTCGACGGCCCGCCGCCCGACGACCGAGGAGGAGGCCGCCGTCCGCGCGGCCGTGCCGGCGCAGCCGCTGCACCTCGCGGCGCTGCTGTCCGGCCGTCGGGTGCCCAAGGACTGGGAGGGCGCCGGCCGCGCCGTCGACGCGCGCGACGCCGTCGAGCTCGCCCTGCTCGTCGGCGAGGTCCTCGGCGTCCCCCTGGCCCCCGTCGCCGACCCCGACCGCGCGCCCTTCCACCCGGGGCGCTGCGTCGGGCTGCACCTGCCGACGGGCGACGTCGTCGGGCACGCGGGCGAGCTGGCCCCGCGGGCCGTGGCCGCGCTGGGGCTGCCCGCCCGCACGGTGGGCCTCGAGCTCGACCTCGACGCGCTCGTCGCGGCCCTGCCGGGGCCGAGGCGGGCCGCGCCGGTCCCCGTCGTCCCCGTCGTCAAGCAGGACGTCGCCCTCGTCGTCGACGCCGACGTGCCGGCCGCCGCCGTCGGGCGCGCCCTGCGCGGGGGCGCCGGGGCGTACGCCGAGGAGGTCCGCCTCGTCGACGTCTACGAGGGCGAGCAGGTCGGCGAGGGCCGCCGCTCCCTGGCGTGGGCCCTGCGCCTGCGGGCCCGCGACCGCACCCTGACGACCGCCGAGGCGTCCGAGGTGCGGGAGGCCGCCGTCGCCGCCGCGGCCGCCGCGACCGGGGCGGTGCTGCGCGGCACCTGACGCCGGGCCCGGGCGGCCGCCACGACCACCCGTGCATGCATGACCATCCGTGGGTGTGTATGGTCATGCACATGGTGCAGGTGGCGGTCGCCGGGGCGAGCGGGTACGCGGGGGCGGAGGTGTGCCGCCTCCTCCTCGGCCACCCGGACGTGACGGTGGGGGCGCTGACGGCGGGCTCCAGCGCGGGCTCGGCGCTGGGGGAGCACGCCCCGCACCTCCTGCCGCTCGCGGACCGGGTGCTCGGCCCGACCGACGCGGAGACCCTCGCGGGCGCGGACGTCGTGGTCCTCGCCCTCCCGCACGGCGCCTCCGGGCCCCTGGCGGCCGAGCTGGGCGACGGCGTCCTCGTCGTTGACGCCGCCGCCGACCACCGGCTCGTCGACCCCGCCGCGTGGGAGGCCTTCTACGGCAGCGACCACGCCGGGACCTGGCCGTACGCGCTCCCCGAGCTGCTGCTGGCCGGGGGAGGGCGGCAGCGCGACGCCCTCGTCGGCGCGCGCCGCCTCGCGGTGCCGGGCTGCTACCCGACGGCGTGCGTCCTGGCGCTGGCCCCGGGGATGGCCGCGGGCGTCTGCGAGCCCGAGGACGTCGTCGTCGTCGCCGCGTCGGGCACGTCCGGCGCGGGGCGCGCCGCCAAGGTCGGGATGCTCGGCGCCGAGGTCATGGGCTCGATGTCCCCCTACGGCGTCGGGGGCGTGCACCGGCACACGCCCGAGGTCGAGCAGGGCCTCTCGCAGGCCGCCGGCCGGCCCGTCACCGTCTCCTTCACCCCGACCCTCGCGCCCATGCCGCGCGGCATCCTCGCGACCGCGACGGCGCACGCCGCCCCGGGCGCCACGGCGTCCGCCGTGCGCGCCGCGTGGGAGGACGCCTACGCGGACGAGCCCTTCGTCCACCTCCTGCCGCCGGGCCGCTGGCCGCGGACCAAGGACGTCGCCGGCTCGAACGCCGTCCACCTCCAGGTGGCGCTCGACGAGCGGGTCGGCCGCGTCGTCGCGGTCGCCGCCGTCGACAACCTGGTCAAGGGCACCGCGGGGGCCGCCGTGCAGGGGATGAACCTCGCGCTGGGCCTGCCGGAGAGCACCGGTCTGCCGCTCGTCGGGCTCGCGCCGTGAGCGTCACCGCGCCCGCGGGCTTCCGGGCGGCCGGCGTCACCGCCGGGCTCAAGCCCAGCGGCCGCCCCGACGTCGCGCTCGTCGTCAACGACGGGCCGCAGGACTCCCTCGCCGCCGTCTTCACCTCCAACCGGTGCAAGGCCGCGCCCGTGCTGTGGTCCGAGGTCGTCGCGCGCGGCGGCCGCGGCCGGGCGGTCGTCCTCAACTCCGGCGGCGCCAACTGCTACACGGGCCCCGAGGGCTTCGCGACGACGCATGGCACCGCCGAGCACGTCGCCGGGCTGCTCGGGGTCGGCGCCGGCGAGGTGGTCGTCTGCTCCACCGGCATCATCGGCGAGCAGCTCGACCGGCCCCGCCTGCTGGCCGGGGTGGACGCCGCCGCGGCCGCGCTGGGGGCCGACGGCGGGCACGACGCCGCGGTCGCCGTCATGACGACGGACACCCGTCCCAAGGAGGCCGTCGCGGCCGGCGACGGCTGGACGGCGGGCGGTCTCGCCAAGGGCGCCGGCATGCTCGCCCCGGCGCTCGCGACGATGCTCGTCGTCCTCACCACCGACGCGGTCGTCACCCCCGCCGACGCCGACGCGGCCCTGCGCCGGGCGACCGCGCTGACCTTCGACCGCCTCGACTCCGACGGCTGCCAGTCGACCAACGACACCGTCGTGCTCCTCGCGAGCGGTGCCTCCGGCGTCACCGCGGACGCCGACGCCCTCGCCGCGGTGCTGACGCCGCTGTGCGACGACCTCGCGACGCAGCTCCTCGGCGACGCCGAGGGCAGCGAGCACGACGTCTCGATCACCGTGCGCGGCGCGGCGTCCGAGGCGGACGCGCTGGAGGTCGGCCGCGCCGTCGCGCGCAGCAACCTCCTCAAGACCGCGATCTTCGGCCGCGACCCCAACTGGGGCCGCGTCATGGCGGCGGTCGGCACGACGTCGGCCGCCTTCGACCCCGCCGTGCTCGACGTCTCCTTCAACGGCGTCGCGGTGTGCCGGGACGGCGGCGTGGGGGAGCCGCGCCACCTCGTGGACCTCACCGCCCGCGCCGTGACGATCGACGTGGACCTCAAGGAAGGGCAGGCGCAGGCGACCGTGCGCACCAACGACCTCACGCACGCCTACGTGCACGAGAACTCGGCGTACACGACGTGACCGCCGCCGAGCCCCTCCCGGGCGACCCGGCCGCCGGCCTGTCCGCCGGCGCCAAGGCCGCCGTCCTCGTCGAGGCCCTGCCGTGGCTGCAGCGCTTCGCGGGCGAGGTCGTCGTCGTCAAGTACGGCGGCAACGCCATGACCGACGACCGGCTGCGCCGCGCCTTCGCCGCCGACATGGTCTTCCTGCGCTCGGTGGGCGTGCGGCCCGTCGTCGTCCACGGCGGCGGCCCGCAGATCTCCTCGATGCTCGACCGGCTCGGCATCGAGAGCGAGTTCCGCGGCGGCCTGCGCGTCACCTCGCCCGAGGCGATGGACGTCGTCCGCATGGTGCTCGTCGGCCAGGTCGGCCGGGAGCTCGTGGGGATGCTCAACGCCCACGGCCCCCTCGCGGTCGGCCTGTCCGGCGAGGACGCCGGCCTGCTGCGCGCCGTGCGGCGGGAGGCGGTCGTCGACGGCCGTCCCGTGGACGTCGGGCTCGTCGGCGACGTCGTCGAGGTCGACCCCACGGCCGTCCTCGACCTCCTGGAGGCCGGCCGGATCCCCGTCGTCGCGACGGTGGCCCCCGAGGTCGCGGGCACGGCCGACGGTGCCGAGGGGGTCGTCGTCGACGACGACCTCGCCGCGGGCGCGGTCCTCAACGTCAACGCGGACACGGCCGCCGCGGCCATCGCCGCGGCGCTCGGCGCGGCCAAGCTCGTCGTCCTCACGGACGTCGAGGGGCTCTACGCCGACTGGCCCGACCGGTCCTCGCTCGTCCGGTCGATCACGACGGGCGAGCTCGAGGGGCTCCTGCCCACGCTCGACGCCGGGATGATCCCCAAGATGGAGGCCTGCCTGCGGGCCGTGCAGTCCGGCGTCCCGCAGGCCACCGTGCTCGACGGCCGCGTGGAGCACGCCGTGCTGCTCGAGGTCTTCACGCCCGAGGGCGTCGGCACCCAGGTGGTGCCCGGATGAGCGCCCCCGCCTCCACCCCCGTCGGCGGCGACGCCGGGCGCGCGCTCGCCGAGGTGCCCGGCCTCGAGGCCCTGCAGCACCCCGGCGACGTGGCCACCCGCTACGCGGGCGCCCTCATGGGCACCTACGGCACGCCGCAGCGGGTCCTCGTCCGCGGCGAGGGCGCGTGGGTCTGGGACGACCGGGGCCGGCGCTACCTCGACCTCCTCGCGGGCATCGCCGTCAACGCCCTCGGCCACGCGCACCCGGTGCTGACGGCGGCCGTGACGGCGCAGATGGCGACGCTGGGCCACGTCTCCAACTTCTTCGCGACGGGCCCGCAGGTCGCCCTCGCCGAGCGCCTCCTCGAGCTGCTCGGGGCGCCGTCCGGCAGCCGGGTCTTCCTCTGCAGCAGCGGGGCCGAGGCCAACGAGGGCGCCTTCAAGATGGCGCGCCGCACCGGCCGGCCCACCGTCCTGGCGCTCGAGGGCGGCTTCCACGGCCGCACGATGGGTGCGCTCGCGATGACGGCCAAGCAGGCCATCCGCGCCCCCTTCGAGCCGCTGCCGGGCGGCGTGCGGCACCTCCCGCACGGCGACGTCGACGCGCTGGAGGCGGCGCTCGCCGGGGAGGCCGGGCGCTCCGTCGCGGCGCTCGTCGTCGAACCGGTGCAGGGGGAGGCCGGGGTCAGGCCGCTGCCCGAGGGCTACCTCGCGCGGGCCCGTGCCCTCACCGCCGAGGCCGGCGCCCTGCTCGTCGTCGACGAGGTCCAGACGGGCATCGGCCGCACCGGCCGCTGGTTCGCCTCCGCCGGTCCCGACGGCCGGGTGGACGCCGACGTCGTCACCCTCGCCAAGGGGCTCGGCGGCGGGCTGCCCGTCGGTGCCGTCGTCGGGCTCGGCGAGGGGCCGGGCGCGCTGCTCGGCGCCGGTCAGCACGGCACGACCTTCGGCGGCAACCCCGTGTGCGCCGCCGCCGCGCTCGCCGTCCTCCACGTCGTCGAGCGCGACGGCCTCGTCGACCGGGCCGCGTCCCTCGGCGCCCGGTGGGCCGCCGACCTCGCGTCCGTCGACGACCCCACCGGCCTGCTCGCGGGGGTCCGCGGCGAGGGGCTGCTCCTCGCGCTGCGGCTCGCGCGCCCCGAGGCCCCGGCCGTGGCCGCGGCCGCCCTCGACGCGGGCTTCGTCGTCAACGCCGTGGCGCCCGACGCCGTCCGGCTCGCCCCGCCACTGGTCCTCACCGACGAGCAGGCCGACTCCTTCACGGCGGCCCTGCCCGGGGTCCTCGCCGCGGCCGACGCGGCCTCCTCCGCGCCCGGGGCGACGCCGTGAGCGACGCCGCGGAGACGCCGGCCGCCGCGCAGGGCGGCCGGGCCGCGACCCGGACGGCCCGCCAGGCGCTCGTCGTCGACCTCCTGCGCTCGCGGCCCGTGCGCTCGCAGCCCGAGCTCGCCGGCCTGCTCGCCGCGGCGGGCACCGAGGTGACCCAGGCGACGCTCTCGCGCGACCTCGTGGAGATCGGCGCGCAGAAGGTCCGCGACCCCGAGCACGGCCTCGTCTACGCCGTCCCGGGCGAGGGCGGGGACCGGCGGCCCGTCGCCGCGCAGGCGCCCGGCACGTCCCTGGCCCGCCTCGCCCGGCTGTGCGAGGAGCTGCTCGTCACCGCCGAGGCCTCCGGGCCCTTCGTCGTCGTCCGCACGCCCCCGGGCGCCGCGCAGTACCTCGCCCAGGCGCTCGACACGGCGGTCCTGCCCGAGGTCCTCGGGACCATCGCCGGTGACGACACCGTCCTCGTCATCGGCCGCGGCGACGGCGAGGCCACGGCCCGCCGGCTGCTCGACCTCGCGGCGGGGCGCACGAGCGCCGCGCCGCCACCAGACTGACCCGCCGGACCCCCGCGCGGTGCGCCCCGCCGCACCGCCCGCAGCACCAGACCACCAGCACCCACGCCCCCAAGGAGCACCCGTGACCGACCGCGTCGTCCTCGCCTACTCGGGAGGGCTCGACACCTCCGTGGCCATCGGCTGGATCGCCGAGCGCACCGGCGCCGAGGTGGTGGCCGTGGCCGTCGACGTCGGCCAGGGCGGCGAGGACCTCGACGTCATCCGGCAGCGCGCGCTCGCCTGCGGCGCCGTCGAGGCCGAGGTCGCCGACGCCCGCGACGAGTTCGCCGACGAGTACTGCCTGCCGGCGCTGCAGGCGGGCGCGCTCTACATGGACCGCTACCCGCTCGTGTCGGCCATCTCGCGCCCCGTCATCGTCAAGCACCTCGTGGCCGCCGCCCGCCAGCACGGCGCGTCCGTCGTCGCCCACGGCTGCACCGGCAAGGGCAACGACCAGGTGCGGTTCGAGGTCGGCATCCAGAGCCTCGCGCCGGAGCTGTCCTGCATCGCCCCGGTCCGCGACCTGGCCCTCACCCGCGACAAGGCCATCGAGTTCGCGCAGGCCCACGAGCTGCCCATCGAGACGACGAAGAACAACCCGTTCTCCATCGACCAGAACGTCTGGGGCCGCGCCGTCGAGACGGGCTTCCTCGAGGACATCTGGAACGCGCCGACGAAGGACGTCTACAGCTACACCGAGGAGCCGGGCCAGTCCCCGGGCCCGGACGAGGTCGTCGTCGCCTTCGAGCGCGGCGTCCCGGTGGCCGTCGACGGCCGCCGCGTCACGGTGCTGCAGGCGATCGAGGAGCTCAACCGCCGCGCGGGCGCCCAGGGCGTCGGGCGGATCGACATGGTCGAGGACCGCCTCGTGGGCATCAAGAGCCGCGAGGTCTACGAGGCGCCGGGCGCCATCGCGCTGCTGACGGCGCACGAGGAGCTCGAGAACGTCACCCTCGAGCGCGACCTCGCCCGCTTCAAGCGCGGGGTCTCCCAGCGCTGGTCCGAGCTCGTCTACGACGGCCTGTGGTTCTCGCCGCTGAAGCGCGCCCTCGACGTCTTCGTCGCGGAGAGCCAGGAGCACGTCACCGGCGAGGTGCGGATGACGCTGCACGCCGGCAGCGCCGTCGTCACCGGCCGCCGCAGCGCGACGAGCCTCTACGACTTCTCGCTCGCCACCTACGACTCGGGCGACACCTTCGACCAGTCGCTGGCCAAGGGCTTCGTCGACATCTGGGGCCTGCCGAGCAAGATCGCCGCCGGGCGCGACCAGCGCGCCACCCGTGGCTGAGGCGGCCGGGGCGTCGGGCGCGACCGCCGGGGGGACCGGGGAGGGGCGCCTGTGGGGCGCCCGCTTCGCCGGCGGCAGCGCCGACGCGCTGACCGAGCTCTCGCGCTCGACGCACTTCGACTGGCGGCTGGCGCGGCACGACCTCGCCGGCTCCCGGGCGCACGCCCGGGTCCTCCACGGCGCGGGCCTGCTGACGGCGGAGCAGCTCGACGGCATGCTCGCCGCGCTCGACGGCCTCGAGGCCGACGTCGTGGCGGGCACCTTCGGGCCGCTGCCCTCGGACGAGGACGTGCACGGCGCGCTCGAGCGAGGGCTGCTCGAGCGGGCCGGCGCGGACCTCGGCGGCCGCCTGCGCGCGGGGCGCTCGCGCAACGACCAGATCGCCACCCTCGTGCGCTCGTGGCTGCGCGAGGAGCTGCGCGTCGTCGCGGGCCTCCTCCTCGACCTCGTCGACGCGCTCGCCGACCAGGCGGCCGCCCACCCGACGGCGCCCATGCCGGGGCGGACGCACCTGCAGCACGCCCAGCCGCTGCTGCTCGCGCACCACCTGCTCGCCCACGCGTGGCCGCTGCTGCGCGACGTCGAGCGCCTGCGCGACTGGGACGCCCGTGCCGCCCGGTCGCCGTACGGCTCGGGGGCCCTCGCGGGCTCGTCGCTGGGGCTGGACCCGGCGGCCGTGGCGGCCGAGCTCGGCTTCGACGGCCCGGTCGAGAACTCCGTCGACGGGACGGCGTCGCGCGACGTCGTCGCCGAGGCCTGCTTCGTCCTGGCCATGGCGGGGGTGGACCTGTCGCGGCTGTCGGAGGAGGTCGTCCTCTGGGCGACGAAGGAGTTCTCCTTCGTCGTGCTCGACGACGCCTACTCGACGGGGTCGAGCATCATGCCCCAGAAGAAGAACCCCGACGTGGCCGAGCTGGCCCGCGGCAAGGCCGGCCGCCTCGTCGGCGACCTCGTCGGCCTGCTGACGACGCTCAAGGGCCTCCCGCTCGCGTACAACCGCGACCTGCAGGAGGACAAGGAGCCGGTGTTCGACGCCGTCGACACCCTGCAGGTGCTGCTGCCCGCGGTGACGGGGATGGTGGCGACGCTCGTCTTCCGCACCGACCGGATGGCCGAGCTGGCGCCCCAGGGCTTCTCCCTGGCGACCGACGTCGCGGACTGGCTCGTGCGGGCGGGGGTCCCCTTCCGCGAGGCCCACGAGGTGGCGGGCGCCTGCGTGCGCCGCTGCGAGGAGCGGGGCGTCGAGCTCGCCGACCTCACGGACGACGACCTCGCGGCCGTCTCCGGGCACCTCACGCCCGCCGTGCGCGAGGTGCTGACCGTCGAGGGGTCGATCGCCTCGCGCGACGCCGTCGGCGGGACGGCGCCCGTCCGCGTGGCCGAGCAGCTGGCGGCCGCGCGGGAGCGCAGCGCCGGGCTGCGGGCGTGGGCCGAGCGTCTGCCCGGGGCCCCGGCGCCCGCGTGACCCCGCGCCCCCCGGTCGTCCCCGCGGGGCTCCCGGGGCCCGTGCCCCGGGACGCCCTCGCGGGGCCCGTGCTCGAGGTGGCGGCCGACCTGCTCGGCTGCCACCTCGCGCACACGACGGCGGAGGGGACCGTCGTCGTGCGGCTCACCGAGGTCGAGGCGTACGCGGGCCCGGGCGACCCCGGGTCGCACGCCGCCCGGGGTCCGACGCCGCGCACGGCCGTGATGTTCGGCCCGCCGGGGCACCTCTACGTCTACCGCTCGTACGGGCTGCACTGGTGCGTCAACGTCGTCGCCGGGCCGGACGGGACGGCGTCCGCGGTCCTGCTGCGGGCGGGCGAGGTCGTCGCCGGGCACGCGCTGGCGCGGAGCCGTCGGCCTACGGCCCGCGAGGACCGCGACCTGGCGCGGGGGCCGGCACGCCTCACCGTCGCCCTGGGCGTCGACGGGTCGTCCGACGGGCACGACCTCCTCGCCGGCGGCCCGCCGTGGTTGCTCGGGCGCGGGGCCGACGTCGTCGACGCCGCCCGGGTGCGTCGTGGGCCCCGGACGGGCGTCTCCGGGGAGGGCGGCGACGGCGCCCGCTACCCCTGGCGCCTGCACCTCGCGGACGAGCCGTCCGTGTCGCCCTACCGTCGCGCCGCACCGCGACGGCGTCCCGCGACGGCCGGGGCGGCGGCGCCGGGCTCTGGCAGGCTGGACGGGCCGTCCACGACCGTGGGCGGCGCATCGTGAGGGGTGTGGCGTGACGAACGTGCTCGACGAGCTGCGGTGGCGCGGGCTGCTGGGGCAGTCCACCGACGAGGAGGCGCTGCACGGCGCCCTGGCGCAGCCGCTGACCTTCTACGCCGGCTTCGACCCGACGGCGCCGAGCCTCCACATCGGCCATCTCGTCCAGCTGCTGGTGGCCCGCCGCCTCCAGCGCGCGGGGCACCACCCGCTCCTGCTCGTCGGAGGGGCCACCGGGCTCATCGGCGACCCGAAGCCGACCTCCGAGCGGCAGCTCAACGACGCCGACGTCGTCGCCGGCTGGGTGGAGCGGCTGCGGGGGCAGATCGCGCCGTACGTGGACCTCGACGGCCCGGCCGCGGGGCGGCTCGTCAACAACCTCGACTGGACGTCGCAGATGTCGGCCGTCGACCTGCTGCGGGACGTGGGCCGCCACTTCCGGGTCGGGCGGATGCTCGCCAAGGAGGCCGTCGCCGCGCGGATGGCGAGCGACGAGGGCATCGGCTTCGCCGAGTTCAGCTACCAGGTCCTCCAGGCCAACGACTACCTCGAGCTGCACCGCCGGTACGGGTGCACGCTGCAGTTCGGGGGGAGCGACCAGTGGGGGAACATCACCGCCGGCGTGGACCTCGTCCACCGGGTGGCGCGGACGCCGGTGCACGGCTTCACGGTGCCGCTCCTGACGAAGGCCGACGGGACGAAGTTCGGGAAGACCGAGACGGGCACCGTCTGGGTGGACCCGGCGCTCACCTCGCCCTACGCCTTCCACCAGTTCTGGCTGCGGTCGGACGACGCCTCCGTGGGGCGGTACCTGCGCGTGGTCACCGACCGGGGGCCGGAGGAGATCGCGGAGCTGGAACGCGCCACGGAGGAGCGCCCGGGGGCCCGGGAGGCGCAGCGTGCCCTCGCGCACGACGTCACCGCGCTCGTCCACGGGGAGGCCGCCGTCGTCGCCGCGGAGGCCGCGGCCGCCGCCCTCTTCGGGCGGGGGGAGCTGGCGTCCCTCGACGAGCCGACGCTGCGGGCCGCGCTCGCCGAGCTGCCCCAGGTCTCCGTGGGGGAGGGCGCCAGGACGGTGGTGGAGCTCCTCGCCGCCAGCGGGCTGAGCCCGAGCCGGTCGGCGGCCCGCCGCGCCGTCGCGGACGGCGGCGCGTACGTCAACAACGCGGCCGTCGTCGACGGCGACGCCGAGCTCGACCCCGGGCAGCTGCTCCACGGACGGTGGGCCGTGCTCCGCCGCGGCAAGCGGACCCTCGCCGCGGTCGACGCCGCGCCCCGCTGACCCGCCCCGGGCCGGCGTCCGCCCCGGGGGAGCCCCTCGGCGGATGCCCGGTCCGTCGCGCGGGTGAGGCGGCGGGCCCCCGATTTGCCGAGGGCCGCCCCCGTGACCTACCTTTCTCGACGTCGCCCGGCAGGGAGGGACGGACACCGCGAGGTGGCCGGTCCCACCGGGCAGGCCGCCCCCGCAGCCCCGGTCCTCGGACCGCCGCTCGGGGAGCCCCAGAGGTCACGACCCGCTCCGGCGGGGCCGCTCGCCGGCTGGGGTAACGTACGGAGCACGAACTGCCTCCCGGACAGGGTCGGCCTCATGGGGCCGGGTTCCGCGGTGCAGGTCCGTTCCTTGAGAACTCAACAGCGTACCGAAGTCGAATGCCATTTTGTCGGCTGCGGGTTGTCTGGTTGTCCCGTCCGGGGTGGCTGGGTGGTCGTGGTCGGCTTTTTTGCAGTATCTCGGGTGCTCGTCTCGCCAGTGGG